>NZ_JBGBPX010000002.1:252727-452942 GCF_041107475.1 Rhodanobacter sp. FW021-MT20
TAAGCTGGTGGAGCCAGTCGGGATCGAACCGACGACCCCCTGCTTGCAAAGCAGGTGCTCTCCCAGCTGAGCTATGGCCCCAATGGTGGTGGGTCTGGGAGGACTCGAACCACCGGCCTCACCCTTATCAGGGGTGCGCTCTAACCACCTGAGCTACAGACCCATAAAGCTTATGGACCCGAAGGCCCTTCATGCCTTATGGCATGCGGATGTGCAGGTGTCTTGTGTGGACGTCTTGCAGCAACGAAGGCTGCCTATCTCGAAAGGAGGTGATCCAGCCGCACCTTCCGATACGGCTACCTTGTTACGACTTCACCCCAGTCATGAACCACTCCGTGGTCGTCGTCCCCCTTGCGGTTAGACTAACGGCTTCTGGAGCAACTCACTCCCATGGTGTGACGGGCGGTGTGTACAAGGCCCGGGAACGTATTCACCGCGGCATAGCTGATCCGCGATTACTAGCGATTCCGACTTCACGAAGTCGAGTTGCAGACTTCGATCCGGACTGGGATCGGCTTTCTGGGATTGGCTCCACCTCGCGGTATCGCAACCCTCTGTACCGACCATTGTAGTACGTGTGTAGCCCTGGCCGTAAGGGCCATGATGACTTGACGTCATCCCCACCTTCCTCCGGTTTGTCACCGGCAGTCTCCTTAGAGTTCCCACCATTACGTGCTGGCAACTAAGGACAAGGGTTGCGCTCGTTGCGGGACTTAACCCAACATCTCACGACACGAGCTGACGACAGCCATGCAGCACCTGTGTTCCGATTCCCGAAGGCACTCCTGCATCTCTGCTGGATTCCGGACATGTCAAGGCCAGGTAAGGTTCTTCGCGTTGCATCGAATTAAACCACATACTCCACCGCTTGTGCGGGCCCCCGTCAATTCCTTTGAGTTTCAGTCTTGCGACCGTACTCCCCAGGCGGCGAACTTAACGCGTTAGCTTCGACACTGATCTCCGAGTTGAGACCAACATCCAGTTCGCATCGTTTAGGGCGTGGACTACCAGGGTATCTAATCCTGTTTGCTCCCCACGCTTTCGTGCTTCAGCGTCAGTGTTGTCCCAGATGGCCGCCTTCGCCACTGATGTTCCTCCCGATCTCTACGCATTTCACCGCTACACCGGGAATTCCACCATCCTCTGACACACTCTAGCTAGCCAGTATCCATTGCCATTCCCAGGTTGAGCCCGGGGATTTCACAACAGACTTAACTAACCGCCTACGCACCCTTTACGCCCAGTAATTCCGATTAACGCTTGCACCCTTCGTATTACCGCGGCTGCTGGCACGAAGTTAGCCGGTGCTTATTCCTCAGGTACCGTCAGCCCCACCGGTTATTAACCGATAGTATTTCGCTCCTGATAAAAGTGCTTTACAACCCGAAGGCCTTCTTCACACACGCGGCATTGCTGGATCAGGCTTGCGCCCATTGTCCAATATTCCCCACTGCTGCCTCCCGTAGGAGTCTGGGCCGTGTCTCAGTCCCAGTGTGGCTGATCATCCTCTCAGACCAGCTATCGATCGTCGCCTTGGTAGGCCATTACCCTACCAACTAGCTAATCGAACATCGGTCCATCCAACCGCGCGAGGCCCGAAGGTCCCCCGCTTTCTCCCGTAGGACGTATGCGGTATTAGCGTAAGTTTCCCTACGTTATCCCCCACGTCTGGGTAGGTCCCGATGCATTACTCACCCGTCCGCCACTCGCCACCCACAGAGCAAGCTCTGCTGTGCTGCCGTTCGACTTGCATGTGTTAGGCATGCCGCCAGCGTTCAATCTGAGCCAGGATCAAACTCTTCACTTAAGTTTTCGACCATCCGAAGATGATCTGTCTTTCTGAAGGGTTGTCCCAACGTAAAACGTCATTGCTGACTTTGCGTTGGACCCTTGCATTTTTTGGACAGTCTCTCCGTCCACTGCAAGGCGTCCACACAAGTCACCTGCGCACACTGTCAAAGATCAATCACTTGCAACTCTTTCTTCAAGTTGCCCCGAGACGTTTCGTCCCGGGTGAGCCGCCCATTCTACATCGATCTTTCGGTCCGTCAACACCTGCAATCAATCTTTTTTCTTGCCGGGTTGCCGTGCTGAAGATCTCCAGCGGCGGGGGGCGAATACTAGGCACCACCCCGCTTTTTGGCAAGCACTTTCGTGAAGTTTTTTTCTTCTTCCACGCAAGTCATTGAGCATGCTCGCTTCGTCTCTTCCGCAACAACCGTGTCGCTCGCTCCCGGTGATCAGGACGCCGTGAGACGCACCGGCATGACGCGGGCTGGAAGAGTCGCGGTCTTGCCGCGAGGGCCCGGCGCTACACTCGAGCGATCATCAGCTGTCGGACACCCATCATGTCGAAGCGACCGATGCTTTCCCTGCTACTTGCGATGGCGGCATGCGCCTGCGCACAAGCGAAGCAGCCAGATGCGCCCACGGCATCTGCCACCCTGCACGACACCCGCATCACGGTGGAGTTGGCCACGAATGCGGCCAGCCGCGAGCATGGTCTGATGGGGCGCACCGGGCTTGCACCGGACCACGGCATGCTGTTCGTGTTTCCCGACACGCAGCCGCGCTGGTTCTGGATGAAGAACACGCTGATCCCGCTCGACATCCTCTATTTCGACGGCCACCGCAAGCTGGTGTCGATGCAGCTGGATGTGCCGCCGTGCAAGGCTGACCCGTGCGCCACCTATCCCAGTGACATGCCGGCTCGTTATGTACTGGAGCTGGCTGCAGGCGAAGCCAGGCACATCGGTGCGCGGGTGGGCGACGTGCTGGCGATCGACGCCGACCTCGGCGCGGTGCGCTGAACCGGCGCGACGGCCGGGAGTGGCTTCTGCGCGTCAGCCAGCTCGATATGAAAGGGGATCAGCGCCGACAGATCCAGCTTGTCCAGCGCGTCCCAGTCGTCCTCGAAGGGAATGAACTGCTGCATGATGCCTCCTCGTGCCGTTTGCGGGACTCGGTAGCATCAAAGCAAACGGCCCGGCCACCACGCTGATGGAATCGGGCCGTTTGCGGGCATGCCGGGGGCATTCAGTCGATTTCGACCATCTCGAAATCTTCCTTGGTCGCGCCACAATCCGGGCACGTCCAGGTGTCGGGCACGTCTTCCCAGCGCGTACCTGGTGCAATGTCTTCCTCGGGCACGCCCAGCGCCTCGTCATAGATGTAGCCGCAAACCACGCACATCCATTTGCGCAGGGTGGTATCGGTGGTGCTCGGACTCATTAGCAGTGTCGCTTGATCGGTGTGAATGCGCCATTCTCGCAACTCATCCCTTTCGGCGAAAGCCTCCACACCCCATCTTCCGCAGCATGACCCCATTTGCCACTCGCGGCTTGTATGCCATCACCGACGGTCCGCGTGACGACTTGCTCGATGTCGTCACGCAAGCGCTTGCCGGCGGCGCACGCCTGCTGCAATACCGCGACAAGACCACGGACCATGCCCGGCGCCACGCCGAAGCAGGCGCTCTGCAGCGGCTTTGCCGTAGCTGCGGCGCGGTGTTGATCGTGAACGACGATGTCGCGCTGGCCCAGGCCATTCACGCCGATGGCGTGCATCTGGGCAGGGAAGACGGCGAGCTGGCTGCTGCCCGCGCTGCACTGGGCAGCCAGGCCATCATCGGCGTCTCCTGCTATGACTCCATCGATCGTGCCCGCGCAGCGGTTGCCGCTGGCGCCGACTACATCGCGTTCGGTGCGTTCTTTCCGTCCCCGACCAAGCCCCATGCCCCACGCGCCACGCCCGAGCTGCTGCGACAGAGCGCCACGTTTGGCGTGCCGCGGGTGGCGATCGGCGGAATCACGCCGGACAATGCCCCCTCGCTGGTTAGCGCCGGCGCGGATTTCCTGGCCGTGATTTCGGCGGTCTTCCGTGCGCCCGATGTCCGCGCCGCCGCGCAACGCTTTGCCCATTTCTACCCATCCGATCGAGACCCCCGATGAGCACCAACCACGAACTCTTCCAGCGCGCCCTGCCCCTGATGCCCGGCGGCGTGAACTCGCCGGTGCGCGCGTTCAAGTCGGTCGGCGGCGAACCATTCTTCACCGCACGCGCCGACGGCGCCTATCTGTGGGACGTGGAAGGCACGCGCTACATCGATTACGTGGGTTCATGGGGACCGATGATCGCCGGCCACAACCACCCGGCCGTGCGCGAAGCGGTGGAGCGGGCGATCAGGAACGGCCTGTCGTTCGGCACGCCGTGCGCGGCCGAGGTGACGATGGCCGAAACCATCACCCGACTGGTGCCGTCGATGGAAATGGTGCGCATGGTGAACTCGGGCACCGAGGCCACCATGTCGGCGATCCGGCTTGCCCGCGGTGCCACCGGCCGCGCGCGGATCGTGAAGTTCGAGGGCTGCTACCACGGCCACGGCGACAGCTTCCTGGTGAAAGCCGGCTCCGGTGCGCTCACCTTCGGCGTACCCACCTCGCCAGGCGTGCCCAAGGCGAATGCCGACCTCACCCTCACCCTGCCCTACAACGATCTGGATGCCGCGAAGGCGCTGTTCGCCGAACACGGCCAAGACATTGCCGGCCTGATCATCGAGCCGGTTGCCGGCAACATGAACTGCATTCCGCCGAAGGACGGTTACCTGCAAGGCCTGCGCACCCTGTGCACGCAATACGGCGCCTTGCTGATCTTCGACGAGGTGATGACCGGCTTCCGCGTGGCATTGGGCGGGGCGCAGGCGCTGTACGGCGTCACGCCCGACCTCACCACCTTCGGCAAGATCATCGGCGGCGGCATGCCGGTGGGTGCTTACGGTGGTCGGCGCGACCTGATGGAACAGATCGCCCCGGCCGGCCCCATCTACCAGGCCGGCACGCTCAGCGGCAATCCGGTGGCGATGGCCGCGGGACTGGCGATGCTGGAGCTGATCCAGGCGCCGGGTTTCCACGACACGCTGGCCGCGCGTACGCGACTGCTTGCCGACGGCTTCCAGTCGGTCGCCGACGGCGAGGGCGTGCCGTTCAGCACCAACCGCGTCGGTGGCATGTTCGGCCTGTTCTTCAGCGCGCAGAAAGTGGAAAGCTTTGCGCAGACGACCGCCTGCGACACGGCACTGTTCAACCGCTTCTTCCATGGCATGCTGAAGCGCGGCGTGTATCTGGCACCCAGCGCCTTCGAGGCCGGCTTCATGTCCAGCGCCCACTCCGATCAGGACATCGCCGATACCTTGCAGGCCGCACGCGAAGCGCTGCGCGAGGCGAAAGGCTGATACGCGGCGAGCGTCACCCGGCATGGGTAGCGCTCGCCGCAACGCTTACCAGTTGCCGGTATTCGGCATCGAGACCCACGGTTCCTGCGGCGGCAGATGGCCGTCCTGCAGCAGTTCGACCGAGACCAGGTCGGGCGAGCGCACGAAAGCCATGTGGCCGTCACGCGGCGGCCGGTGGATGGTGTAGCCCATCGACTGCAGGCGCGCGCAGGTGGCGTAGATGTCTTCCACCCGAAACGCCAGGTGGCCGAAGTTGCGTGCGCTGCCGTAATCCTCGGTCGAACCCCAGTTCCAGGTCAGTTCGACTTCCGCTTCGGGACTTTCATCCGCGGCAAGGAAGATCAGCGTGAACTTGCCTTCGGGCACCTCCTTGCGGCGCACTTCGCGCAGGCCCAGGCCCTCGCAATAGAAACGCAACGAGGCGTCGAGATCGCGCACGCGCACCATGCTGTGCAGATATTTCATGGGGATTCACCGGTGACTTCGATGGGGGCTGCCATGATACCAACCCCGCCGAACATCAACCCTGCAAGCGCTGACGCGACACCCCGGCCAGCGTGTCGCCATCGGCGATCAGCCGACGGGCTCCCGCTGCAATCTCGCCGAGCAGGCAGCCCGCCGCGCTTACGCCGCGACGAAAGCGGTCAATGCCGCACGCAGGCGCTTGAGGCCTTCGGCGATTTCCTCGTCACCGATCGTCAGCGGCGGCACGAAACGCAGCACGTCCGGGCCAGCCTGCAGCAGCAGCAGGCCGTGGGCGGCGGCGTGATCGAGAATCTCGCCGGCCCTGCCCTTGTACGCCGCGGCCAACACGGCACCGATCATCAGGCCGCGCCCGCGCACCTCGTCGAACAGGTGCAGATCGTGGTTGATCCGGGCAAGTCCCTCGCGCAAGTCGTTCGCCTGCCGCTCCACGTTCATCAGCACTTCGGATGACGCCAGCTTGCGCAGCGCCACCCGCGCCACCGCTGCGGCCATCGGGTTGCCACCAAAAGTGGTGCCGTGCGCGCCGTACTGCATCACCTCGGCCACCTTCGGACCGGCCAGCATCGCGCCGATCGGGAAACCGCAACCCAGCGCCTTGGCCAGGGTCACGATATCCGGCTTCACATGATCGTGGCTGTGCGCGAACAGCGCGCCGGTGCGACCCATGCCGCACTGAATCTCGTCCAGCACCAGCAAGGCCTCATGCGCATCGCACAATTCGCGCACGCGCTTGAGGAAACCGGGTGCCGTCGGCACCACGCCGCCTTCGCCCTGCACCGGCTCCAGCATTACCGCGGCGACATCGCCTGCGGCAAAGGCCGCTTCCAGCGCCTCGGCGTCATTGAATGCGAGATAGCGGAAACCTTCGGGTAGTGGCTCGTAGCCAGCCTGATACTTGGGTTGCGCGGTAGCTGTGACGGTGGCCAGCGTGCGTCCGTGGAACGAGCCCTTGAAGGTGACGATGACCCGCCGCTCCGGCGGCCGCCCCTGCGCTGCGGCCCACTTGCGCACCAGCTTGATCGCCGCCTCGTTCGCCTCGCCACCGGAATTGCACAGGAACACGCGCTCGGCGAAATCCGACGCCTTCACCAGCTCCTCGGCCAGGCGCAGCGGCGGCTCGGTGTAGAACACGTTGCTCGCGTGCCACAGCTTGCCCGCCTGGGCGGTCAACGCTTCCAGCAGGTCCGGGTCCTGGTGGCCCAGTGCATTCACCGCGATGCCGGCGCCGAAGTCGATGTAGTCGCGGCCGTCGGTATCCCACACGCGCGCACCCTTGCCATGGTCGAGCACCAGCTCGCGCGGCTTGTACACCGGCAGCCAGTAGCGCTTGCCGAGGGCGGTGAGGGATGACACGGACGAATCCTGCGAATGCATGGTGTGCTCCGGGCATCACCGCAACGGCCATGCCATGGGAAAACGTGAATCAGCGAGTGTTGCGCATCCTAGCCAGCCCCCCGTCGAAACACCAGATTCCACCGCAACACCTGTTGCATGGCACACCGGGTGTATCAGCACCGTTACACCCCCGGGCAGCCCGCGCAACCACAAGGCTCCAACCGCCATGTCGGCAAGCTTCGTCGCCGCGGATGTAACACCGCGCAACGCGCCACGCCCGGGACAACAACGCAACAACGGCCCGCAAACCCTTGTCCTGCCCCATTTGCTCTCGTTGGCACGTCGATTGCTGAGTCAGGTCCAGGGATTGAGGAACGCTCCATGGAATTTCGCACTCGCCATCAGTTGAACATCGGTACGGGCCGTTTCCCCGGGCGGTTGATCGCACTGGCCATCGCCCTGCTGCCTTCCGCCATGGCATTTGCCGGCGACGATCTCGGCGCACGTGCCGGCGTGAAGGCCAAGCCTGGCGAGATTGTGCTGTTGCGCGACGTGGCGACGCGCCCGGCCTATCGGCAACCGCTGTCGCCAGGTATGGCCCTTATCGTCAATCCGTCCCCACGCCAGCAGATCGACAACTCGCTCGGACTCGGCCAGGGCGAACTCTCCGACGCGGATGTCGCCAACCTCGGCGCCACGCCGCGACAAGGCAACACGGCGATCGGTCGCGTGCTTGATCGGGCACTTGGCACGAACCTCGGCCATTCGGCCAGTGGCAATAGCGGCATGGTGGCCCGCAACGGCGTGAGCAATGTGGTCGACGGTTCGACCGGGTCGATCGGCCCCGCCACCCGGGGCATCGGCGAGCAAGTCACCAGCGCACTGTCGCAATTGCCGCTGTCGACCGCCGCAGCCGGCATCGGGCATTGAGGTTGCGGACGATGCACGCGCACCGCACCTTCGCAATGCTCGCACTGCTGTTGCTGCTGACCTGCAGCGTGGCTTACGCCGGCGACGACGGCAAAGCCGATGGCGCCAGCTATGCGTCGATGCTCGGCTATCTCGACAACAGCCGCATCGGCGGACAAGCCTTCCAGGGCGTGAGCGGGGCCACGGCCATCAACCTGTCGGCCGGCACGCTCAACCAGCAATCCAATCTGCGTGCGTTCGCCGTGGGCGCCACGGCACAGACGATGATCCGGGTGCGACAGTTGCAACGTGGCGACGTGACCGCCGCACCACTGGATGCCAGCGCACGCATCGGCGATCACGCGTTCGAAAACGGGCGCGGCATCGTTTCCATCAATCAAGCCAGCGGCAACGGCAACGCCGAATTCAACGCCGTCAGCACCGCGCTGGCATCACCGGGCATACGCGAGGCGACGGACAGTTCCCTGTCCGCATCCGTCTCTGCGTCGGCAGGGGGGCAGCCCCCCGCCAATCCAGGCAGCACGTCGCCGAAAGGGTCGCGCAGCGTCGCGGTCGAATCGTCCGCCATGCATGGATTTCGGGGTTTGCTGCAACTCAACCAGATCGCGGGATCGGGCAACGCCACCAGCAACAGCTTGTTGCTCTCGGCCACGTCCGCCCCGCGTTGAGCGCAGTCGCTAGTCAAAACATGAACTGAGGAAACACCATGAACGCAAACATGAAACGGACCCTGATGGCTCTGGCAGTTACCGCCCTGTTCGGCACCTCTGCGGTGTATGCGCACAACGACGACCACGGCAAGGGCAATTCGCACAGCAACAGCGTGACGATCAGCAAGCATGTCTCGCTGGGCTCGGACGTGAGCATCAGTGGCGATCCCAAGCTGAGCGGTGCATTGAACATCAACGCAGCGGCCGTGGCGATCGAGGAAGGCTCGCAATCCAGCGTCGGCAACGCGGTGCTGAACCAGGATGCCACCAGCAACACCAGCACGATCAATGGCAAGGTGGGCAGCAAGAGTTCCGGCAACATCGGCGCGAACGTCGCATCCGGCGACAACAACGCCCAGGCCAACTCCGCCGCGATTGCCGCGGCCGGTGCGGGGGCAGGTACCAGCACGCTCTCGACCCAGAACTGCACCAGCCACGACTGCAACAACGGTGGCGATCCGTCCGCCAACTCCGGCGGCATGGCCGATGCCGAAGCGTTTGCCGACCAGGCGGCCGCCTTCGACATGAGCGGCAACGCGGGCACCACCAACAGCTCGCATGTCGGCGGCAACGCCTTCAAGGGAGCCTCGGGCAACATCGGCGTCAACGTGGCATCCGGCGATGACAACCAGCAGTTGAACGGCCTTGCGGCATCGACCACGCAGAACAATGTGTACGCCACGGCTACCGCATCGACCGACCAGCATTCGCTCGGCAATTTCACTGCCAACGAAGCCGGTGGCCTGAACTACTGCGATGAGCAGAGCACCACGAACACGGCCAGCCTGTCAGGCAGTGCCTTCGCCAATGCCAGCGGCAACATCGGCGTGAACGTGGCGGCCGGCACCGGCAACATGCAGGCCAACACCCTGTCGATGGCCGTCGCGGGCCAATAAGGATCAACGCCGCCGAACGCGGCAACGAGGGCGGTATCCCGGCACTCCTTTGCCGGGGCACCTGTGGAGTCCCCGGCCCGGCCCCTGCGGGCCGGGGGTCTTCCCTTGCACCAGGACGTCCGTGATGCGACACCTCGAACCACTCCTTGCCCTGCTGGGCCTTGGCCTTGCCTGCAGTGCCGGTGTACGTGCCGGAAACGTGCGCTTCGATGGCGTGCTGCCCAACGGCGCCCCGTATATCAGCCATGTCGAGAGCATGCAGGAATCGCGCTATCGCTACATGGTGCGCCAGCACACCGACTACAGCTGTGGCGCCGCGGCACTCGCCACCATCCTGCGCTATGCCTACGACCTCAACGTGGATGAGACCACGGTGATCCAAGGCATGATGGGCGTGGCCAACCCCGCGATCGTCAGGCAACGCGGCTTTTCGATGCTCGACATCAAGCATTACGTGGAAGCGCTTGGCATGCGCGGCCACGGTTATCGCGTCGACGAGGCGCGTTTGCGTACGCTGCGCATCCCGGCACTTGTGCTGATGAACGTCAACGGCTTCACCCATTTCGTGGTGCTGAAGCAGGTGCGCGACGGAAGCGCGGAACTGGCCGACCCCATGCTCGGCAATCGCAGCGTGCCGCTCGCCGATTTCATCAAGAGCTGGCCATCCCGCGTCGTGTTCGTGGTGATCGGCAGCGATTTCGACCGTAACACCGTGTTGTTGCGTCCACTGGACAAGCCCAGTGCGCGCGCCTTGTTCGCGCGCCAGGGACCGGTCACCAATGCCGAACTGCTCGACTTCGGCTTCACCCAAGCCGATCTTTTCTGAGGACGCACGCCATGAACGGCAAGCATTTTCTTGTGACGATGATCGGCGTAGGCTTGCTCCACTGGGGTGCCCCGGCGTTTGCCGCCGATACCCACGCCCACCGCAGTTTGCAGGAAGTCTCCGACACCGACCTCGGCGCCATGCGCGGCCGCTACACCATCGGCAACAATGCGGTGGCGTGGTTCGGCGTAAGCATGATCTCCACCTGGCGCAGCAGCACCGGCCAGCTACTGCAGGGCACGCTCACGCTGGGCATGGATTTCAGGCATGACCAACCGCAAGTCAGTTTCACCCCCACGGTAAGCATCACGGCCGCCCAAGCACTACCCGCGGGCTCGCCCAACGACCCGAACCGCAGCGCAAGCAACCAAGGCCTGGCCAATATCGGGGGGATGGTGCAAAGCGTGCAGGTAGCCGGCGACGGCAACCTTGCCAGCAACCTGACCAGCCTGGTCATCCGCGACGGCGGCACGCCGCCAGGCGGCAGTTCCGGCGGCGGCATCCCGCTCGGCACGAGCGCCGATGGCGCCACCGTCAGTGCCGGCTACGCCAACGGCGTGGCACAGGTGCTGCTCGACATTCCCGGCCAAGGCAGCCTGCGGCAATGGATACAGCCCGGCAGCCTCGGCCAGAGCGTGCAGCTCACCTCCGACAACCAGTGGGTGAGCAACACCATGCAGATCGAACTGATCCGCCAGACGACAGCCGGCAACCTCCAGCTCATGCAAGGCGTGACGCAAGCCCTCGGACTCACCCGAGGCATCGGCAACCGCTGAGGATCGCACCGCCCGGCGATTCCTCCGCAACAGGGGAACCATCATCATGCAAAGAAAACTCCTGGTCACCACGGTGACCTGCAGCTTGTCCATCGGCATGCCCGCTTGCGCCCTGGCCCAGCAGACCCTGGCCGCGCAGGCCGCACCGTCGGCGCAAGACCGGAACGACGTCCAGGCACTCAATCGCGAACTGCAAACGCTGAAGGCAAGCTACGCGCAGCAGGTACGCCAACTGCGCGAGCTGGACATGCAGGTGCAGGCACTGCAGGCACGAATCGCCGGCAAAACCGCCACCACCCCGATACCCGCCGTGGCGTCCGCTTCCGGATCGACCACACCCAACCCGTCGCCGCCGCAAAACACCATCAAGCCACAAGCCAACGCAACCGCCGCGGAAAACGGACAGGCCGGTAGCCACGCCGCCGAGCAACAGGCCAGGCAAAGTCCATCCACGCGCAGCCTGCAGGATGCCCTGCAGCAGAACACCTCGGTCTTCACGCGCAAGCTGACGATCGAAAACGGCCTCACCTACGCCTGGTACGACCGCAAGCAACTCACGCTCAACGGCTTCCTGGCGCTGGATGCCATCTTCCTCGGCAATATCGCGCTGCAAGACGTGAAGTCCGATCTGCTGACCTACGACCTGACCACGCGCTACGGCGTCAGCCAGCGCATGACGCTGAGTCTGGATGTGCCCTACCTCGCGCGCCGAACCGCCTATTTCCAGGGAGGTGCCGGTGGTTCGGCCGCGGCCACCCAGGAGGAAGCCACCGATGGCAAGGGCATCGGCGACGTCAGCTTCAGCGCCAACTACGAGCTGTTCACCGAGACGGCGCATCGCCCGGGTACGGTATTGACGTTCGGTGTCGTGGCGCCCACCGGGCGCGCGCCCTACGGCATCGACTGGAGTACCCCCGGCGGCCCGGGCAGCGACAATGCCACCCATGGAAAATTCGCCGTGCCGGTACGGCAGCCGACCGGCAACGGACTGTGGCAGGCCACGTTCGGCGTCTCGGTGGTCAAGACGATGGATCCGGCCATCGTGTTCGCCAACCTGGCCTACACGCATGCGTTCCCGCGCAGCTTCGCGGACATCGACACCGACCCGCAGACCACCACCCCCGGCAGCGTGAAACTGGGCGACGCCTACACGTATGGCGCGGGCGTGGCGTTCGCCTTCAACGAACGCACCAGTCTCAGCCTTTCTTTCAGCGACAAGCTCAGCGCCAAGGCCTCGTTGCGCGCGCCGAAGGGTCGCTGGGCCAAGGTGACCGGCAGTGACGCCAATGCCGCTGCGTTCAACATGGGGGTGACGTACGCACTCAGTCGCCATACGACACTGGTCACCATGCTAGGCATCGGCCTGACACCGGATGCGCCCAACTTCACCCTGACCTTCAAGATTCCCTACACCTTGTGAGACATGGCCAAGCCATCATCCGGCATGGCCGACCAGGAGCATGGGCGGTAGAAACTTTCGAGGCGAAAAAGTGGCTGTGTGAGGACAGATTTTCGACGATTCGCCGGCCCATAGTGGTTCTATGGGCCAAGAAGCGACGGACATATGGACCACGCAGCCACTTTTGCAGCCCGGAAGATTTCTGCCGCCCACGCTCCTAGCGCATTTCCGCCAGCGCCAGGCGATGCTTCTTGCACAAGCGGTACACGGTGACGCGCGACACCTTCAACCGTCGCGCGCACTCGCTGATGTTGAAACGGCTGGCGCGCAGGCACGCCACCACCGTCTCGCGCTCCACCTCCACCCGGGCCCGGTCAAGCCCGGCAAGCGGTGACGGATCGGTGGCGGACAGATCGAGATCGGCCACACTGATCAGTGCGTCCTCGGCCAGCACGGCGGCGCGTTGCACGCGATTGAGCAACTCGCGCACATTGCCGGGCCACGCGAACCCGCGCATCGCCTGCAAGGCCGAGCGGCTGAAGCCGCGCGCCAGGCAACGATGCTGTGCCCGGAAACCTTCGAGGAACTGCTGTGCCAGCAACTCCATGTCATCCTCGCGTTCGCGCAAGGCGGGCATGCGCAGGCGCAGCACGTTCAACCGGTAATACAGGTCTTCGCGAAAGCGGCCCTGCGCTACCGCCTTTTCCAGATCCACATGGGTCGCCGCCAGCACCCGTACGTCGGGCCGGATCGGCTGGGTGGAACCGACCCGCTCCAGCGTCCCTTCCTGCAACAGGCGCAGCAGGCTGGTTTGCGCCTCCGCCGGCAGGTCGCCGACTTCATCGAGAAACACCGTGCCACCCGCCGCCGCCTCGAAGCGCCCGGCATGCCGCGCATTCGCGCCGGTGAATGAACCGCGCTCGTGGCCGAACAACTCGGACTGCACCAGGTTCAGCGGCAGGGCGCCGCAGTTGATCGCCGCAAACGGTCGCTCGCGGCGCGACGACTGCTGATGCAGCGCGCAGGCGGCCAATTCCTTGCCGGTCCCGGTTTCGCCGGTAATCAACACCGGCAGGTCCACCGGCGCGTACTTGAGGATGCTGGCCATCACCAGCTGGATGGCCTGGCTGTGCCCGGTGAGGCCGGCCACGCAGGGCATCATGACGGCCCAGCGACCTTCGCGAATCGCCTGCAACGTCGTCGACAACTGCTTCATCTCGAACGGCGCGGTGAAGGATGCCGTACAGGCCGAAAGCACCGGTTGCACCAGCGGGTCCTGCACCTGATCGGCGTCCGTCATCAGCAACAGCCACGGCAGCCAGGGATGGTCGGCAACCAGGTTGCGCAAGGCCGGCAACACTTCGGCATCGCATCGTCGCAGATCGGCGATCGCTACCACGATGTCGCCGTGGCGCATGCCGATGCCGTTGCCGTCCTGCGCGTCGGTAACCCGCACGCGCCAACCCGCCTGCGCCACGCCATCGACCTCTCCCGCCGACGGCTGCCCGAACCACACCACGCAATGTTGGGGTGTCTTGCTGGCCATGCTTGCCCCCTGTCCCTGTTTCCGCGATCCATCCGGCGAGACCGCCGGACGGCTGCGAATCCCGGCATAACTCCCACCCCGCACAGGGTGGTTTGCCTTTGACGATGCATTCCAAACATGTCAAAAGTGTGATGTACATCACACTTTATACACCCGCATTCCCTCCGTATGCCAGCGCCTCACGCAAGGGGGCAACAGCCGGAATCAGTCCAGGAACAGGTCCGGCAACAGGTGGGAACCCGCCTGCACGGCGTAATGCCCGAAGTCGGTGACGCCGGCCTCGCGCAGCACTTCGTCGTCGATGGCGAAATGGCCGGTGTAATCGCGAGCGGGGCGGGTCAGGATGGCGTGCGCGGCATCGGCCACGATGTCGGGGGTTCGGCAATGCTCGGGCTTTACCCCGTCGATCATCCCGATCGCCGCGGTGGCGATCACCGTACGCGGCCACAACGCATTCACCGCGATGCCCAACCGCGCGAACTCGGCGCTCATGCCCAGCACGCACAGGCTCATGCCGTACTTGGCAATGGTGTAGGCGGTGTGTGGCGCAAACCATTTCGGGTCGAGGTTCGGCGGCGGCGAAAGCATCAGCACATGCGGATTGGCCGCTTTTTTCAGGTACGGCAAGCAAGCCTGGGTGACCAGGAAGGTGCCGCGGGTGTTGACCTGGTGCATCAGGTCGAAGCGCTTCATCGGCGTGTCTTCGGTACCGGCCAGCCAGATCGCGCTGGCATTGTTCACCACGATGTCGATGCCACCGAAATGCTCCGCCGCCTGGGCCGCTGCGGCATGCACCTGCTCCTCATCCCGGATATCCGTCTTCAGCGCCAGCGCCTTGCCGCCCGCGGCCTCGACCTCGGCCGCCGCCGTGTGGATGGTGCCTGGCAATTTCGGATTGGGCACGCCGCTCTTGGCGGCAATCGCCACGTTGGCGCCATCACGCGCCGCGCGTAGCGCAATGGCCAGGCCGATGCCACGCGAGGCACCGGTGATGAACAGGGTTTTGCCAGCCAGGGTTTGCATGCCAGGTTCCGTCGCCGAGGATGAACGCCCAGTCTACGCGGGACGATGGCCACCGCCACGCGCGCAGCCCGAAGCGATCGGTGGCGCTCAGGCTTTCTGGAAACGCGGCAGGATATCGCGCAGTTCGGCCAGGCGATGCAAGGGGTCGACCAGCTCCAGCATCCGCTGCTGTTCGTCCCCCGCCAACGGCAGCAGCTCGGCCAGGCGAAAACCCAGCCAGCTGGCGTCTTCGTAGGCCTCGCGCGGCGCATCCTTCCATTGCGGCGCCATCGTCTCGATCAGCCGCTCAAGAATCGTTTGCAACAATGCAAACTCCACCGGCACCGACTGCGCCAGTTCCTCCGGCAGCCATTCCACGTCGCCGCGCAACTGGCCGTCGGCGCGCACCCGCGTACGACTGACGCGAAAGCGCCGGCTGCCTTCGGCGGAAATGCCGAGCAGGCCGTCCGCGCCATGGTGGAAATCGGTAATCCGCGCCAACGTGCCCACCGCAGCCGGAACCGCCGGCGCGCCCACCTCGTGGCCTTCCAGGATCAGGCACACGCCAAAGCCGCAATCGTTGCGCGTGCATTCGCGCACCAGGTCCAGGTAGCGCGGTTCGAAGATGCGCAGCTGCAACTGGCCGCCCGGATACAGCACGCTGGACAGCGGGAACAGGGGCAGTTCGACGAGGTTGGAAGGGCCAGCCATCGGCCAAGTGTATCCGTCGACGACATGCCCCGTCCCGGCAGCGTTCACGCTTCCGACTCGGGCCGGAGGCTGCCCGCCGGGCATGCAGCACGCGCAAGACTGGACGCCGACCGGGCGCCGGCGTCACATTGGCGACTTCCAGCCAAAGGGAATTCGGAGATGCCCGTGCTTGACCAGGAATCGACACTCGCCACCGATCTCGCTCGACCGCCATCGACCGATACCGCGCCGGTGGTTCGCGTGCGTGCGCTGCGCAAATCCTTCAAGAAACGCGAGGTGCTGTGCGGCATCGACTGGGACGTGCCGGCCGGTCGCGTGATCGGCCTGCTCGGCCGCAATGGCGCCGGCAAGACCACCCTGCTGCGCTGTCTGCTCGGTCTGTCACCGATCGATGGCGGCAACGTGGAACTGTTCGGCGAACCGATGACCGAGCCGGGTGGCGAACGCATGCACCGCATCGGTTTCGTGCCGCAGACTTTCGACCTGTTCCCGTGGATGAAAGTGCGCGCCTACCTCGACTTCACCGCGGCGTTCTACGCGAACTGGAACCACGCGCTGACCGACCGCCTGCTCGCCGACTGGCAACTCGACCCGAAGCAGAAGATCGGCGAGCTGTCGCAGGGCCAGCGGCAGAAGCTGGCGATCGTGCGTGCGATCGCGCCGGAGCCCGACTTGCTGGTGCTGGACGAACCGGTGGCCAGCCTCGACCCGCAGGCGCGCCGCGCCTTCATGGGCGAGCTGCTGGAACTGATGCGCCAACCGGGCAAGACGGTGATCTTCTCCACCCACATCACCGCCGACCTGGAACGCGCCGAGGCCGACATCACCTTGCTGCGCGACGGCGCGATCCAGTTCACCCGCCCGCTGGCCGAACTGCGCCAGCGGATGCGCCGCGTGGTACTCAGCCGTCCGGGCGGCTGGACCGAAGCGCCGGTAGTCGCCGGCCTGCTCAAGGCCACGGTGAAAGGCAGCGAAGCACAATTGCTGGTGGAAGATCCGAGTGTGGAAAGCCTGCACGCGCTGGCCGAACGCGAAGGCGCCGAGCTGCGCATCGAAACGCCCACGCTGGAAGACCTGTTCGTGGAGCTGGCATGAAGGCGGTCTGGCAACTGTGGCTGCAGCCGTGCCGGCAGACCACGCTGATCGCGGTGCTGGTTCAGCTGATGTGGTTGGGTGGCGCGGTGGCGCTGGGCTTGATGCCGGCCATGGGCAATGCCGCCGCTTCGGGCGCCGCGATACTGTTCGGCGGTGGCACGTGGCTGTGGTTCATGATGATCGGACAGTGCCTGCGCGGTCTGTGCCGACCGGAAAGCTTCCTGCTGCCGGATTTCCGCCGCCACTTGGCCTGGGGCGGCGCGCTGGAACTGGCGCAATGGGTGCTGCTGCCGACCCTGGCTGCGGCTGTGCTCGGCGCACCACACGTGTGGCTGGCCGGTACGCTGATCCTGTTGCTGGCGGCGATCGGACTGGCCTCCGGCACCGAGCGTTACATCAACCTGATGATCTGGGGCGTCTTCGTGCTGGCCGGCTGGAAGCCCGGGCTGGCGTCGCAAATCGCGCGCGCGGCCGCTGCATCGCCATTGACGATACCGCTGCTGTTGCTCGTGGCGGTGCTGCTCGTACGGCTGACGCTGCGATCGATGCTGCGTATCGAGGATCGCGAGGCAGATGTTTCGCCGCTGTCGAACACCCAGCTCGGACGCTCGCGCATGCGCCCCGTGGACGGCAGACCGGCGCGCCGCGGCAAACTGACCAAGGTCATCACTGCCTGGTTCGACGGCACCTCGCAACGCGCGATGGAATCCGCACTGGCCCGCTATCGGCAGCGGCCATCGTGGCGATTGCGCGCAGTGTTGGTGCGCCGCCTGCTGCTGCCACACGACAATCCGCAGGCAATCGCGCTGCGCCTGTTGCTGGTGGCGGTGATCGTGTCGTTCTACGTCATTGCGGTGATGCATCGCCAGCGCTTCAACGCCGAGATCGTCGGCGCCTACGCCATCCTGCTGTGCCTGTCACGCTTCCCCCAACTGGGCCGCGGCATGCGCCGGATGCAACCGAACCTGGCCGACCTCTACCTGACCCTGGCCCCGCAAACCCGCGCGGATTACCAGAAGACGCTGATCGACGCGCTGCTGATCCTGGTGCCGATCAGCGTGCTCAGCGCGCTGGCGTACACCGCGCTGGGGGTGGTGCTGGTGCACGCCACCGAGCCGGCACGCATGCTGGTCGACGCCGCCATCGTGGCGGCACCGGCCAGCCTGGTCGCGCTGGCGGTACATCTGATCGGCCCGGAAGGCACGTTGGGCCGTTCGTTGGTCGACATCGTGGTGACACTCGGCGCGATGGCCGTGTACTGGGGTGGCTACTGGCTGCTTGGCGCGCTCGGCTTCGCCCTCGGCGGTCTCGTGCTGGTGATCGTCACGATGAGTTTCGGCTTGACCGTATGGGTTGCCGCGCAACGCGAATACCAGCGCCGGCCGCCATGCTTCGACGCGCCGCTGACTTGATGCTTTTCTCCCTCTCCTCTAAGGGGAGAGGGAGTCAGGCGCCGAGCAGTTCGACAAACCGCCGTGGCGCACCCTCAAAACCGCCGTTGGACATGAACACCACGTGGTCGCCGGACTTTGCTTCACTACGCAGCGCTGCGAGCAACGCGTCGACGCTCGGCTCGGTGCGGCCACGCCCCGCCAGCGCATCGGTGACGCGATGCGCGTCCCACGGCAGTTCCGGGCGATGCAGGAACACCACGGTATCGGCGTCGGCCAGTGACGGCGCCAGTGCGTCGGCATGCGCGCCCAGTCGCATCGAATTGGAGCGCGGCTCCAGCGCCACCAGGATGCGCGCCTCGCCCACGCTGGCGCGCAAGCCGGCCAGGGTGGTGGCGATGGCCGTGGGGTGATGCGCGAAATCGTCGTACACGCGCACGCCGTGCACCTCACCCACCAGTTCCATGCGCCGCTTCACGCTGGCGAAGTCGGTGAAGGCCGGCAATAGTGCGCGCGGATCGGCACCGGCGGCCGTCGCCGCGGCCAGTGCGGCCAGGGCATTCATCACGCTGTGATGGCCGAGCAGCGACCAGTGCACTTCGCCGACCAGCTTGCCACCACGACTGACCTTGAAGGCCGAACCATCGGCTTCGATCAGCTCGGCCTGCCAGTCGCCGCGACCGATACCGAAGGTTTCCACCGGCGTCCAGCAGCCCATCGCCAGCACTTCGGCGAGGCGCTCGTCGTGCGCGTTGACGATCAGCCGGCCATTGCCCGGCACCGTGCGCACCAGGTGATGGAACTGGCGCTGGATCGCCGCCACGTCGGGGAAGATGTCCGCGTGGTCGTATTCGAGGTTGTTGAGGATCGCGATGCGCGGACGGTAGTGCACGAACTTGCTGCGCTTGTCGAAGAAGGCGGTGTCGTACTCGTCCGCCTCGATCACGAATGGGTCAAAACCGGGGTCAGAGTCAGTTTTCTGCACGATCCGGTTCTCACTGGGGAATTCGGAAAACTGACTCTGACCCCGGTTTTTCCCCAGCCGCGCGGACACGCTGAAGTTGCCGGGCACTCCACCAATCAGGAAACCCGGCGCCATGCCGGCGCTCTCCAACAGATGCGCCAGCAAGCTGCTGGTGGTGGTCTTGCCGTGGGTGCCGGCCACCGCCAGCACTTCGCGCCCGGCCAGCACGGTCTCGCCCAGCCACTGCGGACCGGAGATGTAGCGCAGCTGCGCGTCAAGCATGTATTCCACGGCAGGGTTGCCGCGCGTCATCGCGTTGCCCACCACCACCAGGTCCGGCGCCGGCTTGAGGTGTTCGGCGGCGTAGCCGTCCATCAGGCGAATGCCCAGCCCTTCGAGCTGCGTGCTCATCGGCGGATAGACATTGGCGTCGGAACCTTCGACGGTGAGTCCAAGCTCGCGCGCCAGTGCGGCGACGCCGCCCATGAAGGTGCCGCAAATGCCAAGGATGTGCAGACGCATGACAGTGAGTTCCTTCGTACCGCTTCTTTGCTCTTCCCGTTCCCGCCGGGAGGGGCGGAGGCGAAAATGCGGGACTCTCGCGGGCTTTCAAAAAAAAGCGGAAAGAAGGCTTGGAAACGAGGTAGCCCCCGCTTCGCCCGATCCTCGCCTCGCAGCTCTGCAGTCGGCGCCATTCATGGCGCCTCCTCGCGGGGAGAGGAGAAAGCAGCCTCAGCCGTTGGCCGCGGCAGATTCGCCTTCCAGCGCGCGGCGCACCCGCGCGGTGACGTCGGCCAGCTCGCCCACGCCATCCACCACCTGCAGCTTGCCGCGGCGGGCATAAAAATCGGCGACCGGCGCGGTCTGCTCAGCGTAGATGGCCAGGCGCTTGCGCACGGTGTCGGGGTTGTCGTCGGCGCGACCTTCGGCCTTGAAGCGGATTTCGCAGCGACCGATGATCGCCTCGTTCGGCACCTCCAGCTTGATCACCGCATCCAGCGGCTGGCCAATGCGGGTCAGCAGATGGTCGAGCGCGTCGGCCTGCGCCAGGTTGCGCGGGTAGCCGTCGAGGATAAAGCCGGTGGCGGCGTCGGGCTGGGCCAGGCGTTCTTCCAGCATGGCAAGCAGGATGTCGTCGGAAACCAGTTGGCCGGCATCCATCACCGCCTTGGCCTTGAGCCCCGTGGGCGTACCCGCAGCAACCGCTGCACGCAGCATGTCGCCGGTGGAAATATGGGGAACGCCCAGATCGCTTTTGAGGCGAGCCGCCTGGGTTCCCTTGCCTGAACCGGGTGCACCGAGTAGCACGAGTCGCATATGGCTCCGCATTGCCGGCAGCATGCCGACGATTCCATGAAAAATGGAGCCCACGGTAGCGTTTGCGGCCAGTTATAGTCAAACGATGATCGCGCCATAGCGCGCTGGCACGGCCGCTGGCGCCCATCCGCGCGATACTGTTGCGCCATCTTTCGGAGATCTGCCGCCATGCCCTCACGCCAACCCGTCCAAGGCAAATTGCTGTACGCCCAGTCCGGCGGCGTCACCGCCGTGATCAACGCCACGGCAGCCGGGGTGATCGAGGCGGCACGTGCCAGGGGAGTGAAGGCCTACGCGGCCCGCAACGGCATCCTCGGCGCGCTGCATGAGGACCTGATCGACACCTCGAAGGAATCGAAGAGCGCCATCACCGCGCTGCGCCACACTCCGGGCGGCGCGTTCGGCAGCTGCCGCTACAAGCTGAAATCGCTGGAGGACAACCGCGCCGAGTACGAGCGACTGATCGAGGTGTTCCGCGCCCACGACATCCGCTGGTTCCTCTACAACGGCGGCAACGATTCGGCCGACACCGCGCTGAAGCTTTCGCAGATCGGCAAGACGCTGGGCTACGACATCCGCTGCATCGGCGTGCCCAAGACCGTGGACAACGACCTGGCCGTCACCGATTGCTGCCCCGGCTTCGGTTCGGTGGCGAAATACACCGCCATCTCCACCCTGGAAGCCAGTCTCGACGTGGCCTCGATGGCCGAGACCTCGACCAAGGTATTCATCCTCGAAGTGATGGGCCGCCACGCCGGCTGGATCGCCGCCGCCGCGGGTCTCGCCGGCGAAGGCGCCGATGCACCGCCGCATCTCATCCTGTTCCCCGAAAACGTATTCGACGAAGCCGCGTTCCTGGCCAAGGTGAAAGCCACGGTGGAGCGCGTGGGCTGGTGCACCGTGGTGGCTTCCGAAGGCATCCGCAATGCCGAGGGCCGCTTCCTCGCCGAGGCCGGCACCCGCGACGCCTTCGGCCACAGCCAGCTCGGCGGCGTGGCCCCGGTGCTGGCCGCATTGGTGAAGGACAAGCTCGGCTACAAGTACCACTGGGCGCTGCCCGACTACCTGCAGCGCTCGGCGCGACACGCCGCCTCGCAAGTCGATGCCGAGCAGGCGTATGCCGTCGGCAAGGCGGCCGTGGACTATGCGCTGGCCGGCATGAATTCGGTGATGCCGGTGATCGTGCGTACGTCCGACGCACCGTATCGCTGGAAGATCGAACCCGCACCACTGGCGAAAGTCGCCAACCGCGAGAAGAAGATGCCGAAGGGCTTCATCAGCCGCGACGGCTTCGGCATCACGGCAGCGGCACGGCGTTATCTGGCGCCCCTGATCACCGGCGAGGCGCCGTTGCCGTACGGCAAGGACGGGCTGCCGCGTTACGTGCAACTGAAGAACGCGGGAGTGTCAACCAGGCTGCCGGCGTTCGGACGCTGACCAGAATCTCGAACCCGCGCTCTCTTGTAGGAGCGCACCCTGTGCGCGAAAGCGCTTGCTGGATGGAGCCTGTTGAAGAGCATTCGCGCACAGGGTGCGCTCCTACATAGGGCCGGCAAGGCTTCGACCATGCGAATCAGGCAGCACTCTCGCGATCGCGATCCTTCTGCCGCTCCTGATCCTGCGTCGAATAATCCATGGCTGCGGCGACGATGCGTTCGGGGAAGTCCATCCGCGCCAGCACGCGGATCGCGTTTCGTTCGCGGCTGGCGCCCGGCCTCAACCGGTAGTCGAAAAAGCCCTCGATCTCGGGGTTTTCGCGGAAGTGGCAAAGTGCGTAGTGCTGTTTGAGGACGGGCTGCAGCTCGACATCGTGCGTGGTCACCAGCACCAGCGCATGCCGGGCCAGATGTTCCAGCACGGCCCGGGCCAGCGCCACGCGCTCGCACGTGTTGGTGCCGCGAAACAATTCATCGATCACGAACACCGGATGGCCACCTTTCTCCGCCGTCGTGATGAACGCACGGATCGCCTCGACCTCGGCGAAGTAATGGCTCTTGCCGGATTCCACCGAATGCTCGCTGCGGATCGAGGTCATCACCTGGGTCAACGGCAGCGTGGCTTCGGTGGCCAGGCAGAAACCCATGGTCCGACCCAGGATGAGGTTGATCGATACCATCTTGATGAAGGTGGTCTTGCCGGCCATGTTCGAGCCGGTGATCAGCAACGACTGACCATCCAGTTCCAGTGAATTGCTGACCGGATGCGCGATCAGCGGGTGGTAGCCCTCGACCAACCGCAGCAGCGCGTGATCCGCGATCGTCGGTTGGCAATGGGTCGGGTATTGCTGGAGATACGAGGCCGTGGCGATCGCCGCGTCGAGCTCGCCGATCAGCTCGAAGGTCGACGCCAGCGCCGGGCGGATCTGCGCAAACCGTCCAATCGAAAAGGCGTATGCAATCGGCTCGGCCAGAAAGAGCAGGGTCAGCCACATCGGTATGCCCAGTTCCTCCAGCGCCTTTTTCTGCAGCAACGCCATCCAGCGCAATGCGCCAAGCGCCTGCGTTCGCTGCGGGGCTTGATCCGCCAATTGTTCCAGCGGCGACAACCCCGTGCCGCGCAAGCGGGCAAGGCCATTCCCTACCCGCAGCATGCGCACGCAGGACTTCAAGGTGGCCGTGTTGCGGAAGATGCGCCACATCGACCGATACGCAATGACGGCATTGACGGCCAGCATCGCCAGCCAGGTCCAGATCGGCCATGCCCAGACGATCGTTGCGGCCAGCACGGCGATGGAGGCCAGGCCCCACAGCGCCAGCAGCCAGCGGTGTTTCGGTGGCGCCGGTTCCGGCCCGAAGACAAAGTCGGCGATATTGGCGTGGGTTTCCTCCTTCAACGCCATCAGCTGCTGCTGGATCTGTTCGCGCAAGGCCTGCTCCGAACGCAGTCGATCGCACAGCGCATAACGCCGGGCGGACTCGTCGGCCGTCCCCGCGTATGTGCGCAACTGCTTGAACAGCACCTGGCTGCCGATGGGCGTCAGCGTGGTATCGAAGCGGGCGAAGATCCGCGGAAACTCCAGGTCGCCCCAGGTGCGGTCGTCGACATGCACTGCATCCGGCGCATCACGCACCCGGTCGAAGTACCAGCTGGCAAGAAAGCTTCGCTCCCCGGCACCCGGCTGCCCCCAGTTCGCACGCAGCTCGCGTTGCAACTTCCGGCCCGGCAGGAGGCGATCGATGAGCTCGTCACGGCATTGCATGCCCAGTACCAGCAGACTCATGGCGTGAACTGCCGTGGCGCCACGCTGTTGATATGCGGCTTCATTCGATTCCCCCTCCATGTCAGCGTGAATGGCGGCGGCCATCGACACACGCGAAACTCGATGATGGGGTCACTCTGGCGGAATCCCACCTCCCTCGCGAAAACCCCATGCAATCAAGAACCTGCAGGCCAGCCTCAAAACATCCTGACTCTCGCATGAAAATACGCCGCGCGGCGCGCAACTGCCGTTCAGCCATGGATTCCTACGCTGGCTGCATCGGGCACCATGTTGCCCGCTGACGGAGACGACCATGAACAAGACACTACGCAACCTGGGCATCGCGCTGGTTCTTTGTGGCGCCAGCAGCCTGGCATTGGCTGCTCCGGCTCCCTACGACCATGACCACGGCCATGATCATGACCACCATGGGCACTACGACCACCACGACCACCACGATCGCGGATACGGCCATTACGACCACCACGACCGCGGCCGTCATGAAGGCTGGCGCCGCAGCGAGCGCTGGCACCGCTGGGAGCGTGGCCGTCGCTATGGCGGCCCGGTCTACGTCGTCCGCGATTACGGTTACTACCACCTGCGCCGGCCGCCGCGCGGCTATCACTGGGTGCGCGGCGATGCCGACAACTACCTGCTGGTAGCCATCGCTACCGGGATAATCCTGGACATCGCCACGCACTGAGGCGCGTCGCCGCCACGGGGTCAGAGTCAGTTTTCCATGCGATGGGGCTTTCGCGAGAGGCCCCAGAAAACTGACTCTGACCCCAGTCCCATCCGCTGCGCCGCACAACAGGCTGCACGGCAAGGTCTGCCTATACTCGTGACGGCCGCCCGTTTTGGGCGGCCGTCACAACTCATGGGGAGGCACCGATGCTGCAGCAATACGGCTTGTGGATCGCGTTGGCTTGTGCGGTCGTGGCAATCATCTACGGGGCAATCTCGACACGCTGGGTGCTGGCGCAATCGCCAGGCAACCCGCGCATGCAGGAGATCGCCGCCGCCATCCAGGAAGGCGCACGCGCCTATCTCAATCGACAATACGGCACCATCGCCATCGCCGGCGTGGTGCTGTTCGTGCTGATCGGCTTCTTTCTCAACTGGGCGACGGCGATCGGTTTCGCCATCGGTGCGCTGCTGTCCGGCGCCACCGGCTACATCGGCATGAACGTATCGGTGCGTGCCAACGTGCGCACCGCCGAGGCGGCGCGCAGTGGCATCAGTGCCGCGATGAACGTGGCGTTCCGCGGCGGCGCGATCACCGGCATGCTGGTGGTGGGCTTGGCCTTGCTGGGTGTGGCCGGCTACTACATGATCCTGCCGCACTTCGGCTATACCGGCGAGCGCGCGCTGCACGCGCTGGTGGGACTGGCCTTCGGCTCGTCGCTGATCTCGATCTTCGCGCGCCTGGGCGGCGGCATCTTCACCAAGGGCGCCGATGTGGGCGCCGACCTGGTGGGCAAGGTCGAAGCCGGCATTCCCGAGGACGACCCGCGCAATCCCGCGGTGATCGCCGACAACGTGGGCGACAACGTAGGCGACTGCGCCGGCATGGCGGCCGACCTGTTCGAGACCTATGCGGTGACGGTGATCGCCACCATGCTGCTGGGCGGACTGGCCTTCACCCGCAATCCCGATGCAGTGCTGTATCCGCTGGTGCTGGGTGCAGCCTCGATCATCGCCTCGATCATCGGCACCTTCTTCGTGCGGGTGAAGCAAGGCGGCGGTTCGATCATGGGCGCGCTGTACAAGGGCGTGCTGGTGTCGGCGGTGCTGGCGGCGATCGCGTTCTGGTTCATCACCCGCGCGCTGTTCCCGCAGGGCCTGACCGGCGACGACGGCAGCCTGATCGCCGGCAACGCACTGTTCGGTTGCGCGTTGATCGGCCTGGTCCTGACCGGTCTGATCGTGTGGATCACCGAGTACTACACCAGCACCGACTACAAGCCGGTGCGGCACATCGCGCAGGCATCCACTACTGGCCACGGCACCAACATCATCGCCGGCCTGGGCATCTCGATGAAGGCCACCGCGTGGCCGGTGCTGGCGATCTGCGCGGCGATCTGGGGCGCCTACCATTGCGGCGGCCTGTACGGCATTGCCATCGCGGTGACCGCGATGCTGTCGATGACCGGCATGATCGTGGCACTGGACGCCTACGGTCCGATCACCGACAACGCCGGCGGTATTGCCGAAATGGCCGAGCTGCCCGCCGAAGTGCGCAACATCACCGATCCGCTCGACGCCGTGGGCAACACCACCAAGGCGGTGACCAAGGGCTATGCGATCGGCTCGGCGGCACTGGCCGCGCTGGTGCTGTTCGCCGACTACACGCACAACCTCGACGTGGCGGCGCGCGCCAGCGCCACCGCGGCCGGCGTGGCGTACCAGCCGTTCACCTTCGATCTGTCCGACCACATGGTGATCATCGGCCTGCTGATCGGCGGCCTGATTCCCTACCTGTTCGGCGCCATGGCGATGGAAGCGGTCGGCCGTGCCGCCGGTGCGGTGGTGGAAGAAGTGCGGCGGCAGTTCCGCGACATCGCCGGCATCATGGAAGGCACCGGCAAGCCGCAGTACGACAAGGCGGTGGACATGCTGACCAAGTCGGCGATCCGGGAAATGATCATCCCGTCGCTGCTGCCCGTGGTGGTGCCGATCCTTGTCGGCCTGATCCTGGGGCCGAAGGCGCTGGGCGGTGTGCTGATCGGCACGATCGTCACCGGCCTGTTCGTGGCCATCTCGATGACCACCGGCGGCGGCGCCTGGGACAACGCCAAGAAATACATCGAGGATGGCAACTTCGGCGGCAAGGGCTCGGAGGCGCACAAGGCCGCCGTCACCGGCGACACCGTGGGCGATCCGTACAAGGACACTGCCGGTCCCGCGGTGAACCCGCTGATCAAGATCATCAACATCGTGGCGTTGCTGATCATTCCGCTGCTGGCGGTGCACTGAACTCGTTGGGCAACGAGGCCGGGGCCGAACGGTACTGGCCCCGGGAAAACCGGGGTCAGAGTCAGTTTTCGACGTTTCCGGCGAAAATCCTGGTGTATGGAAAACTGACTCTGACCCCATCTGACCCCTCGCTCCACGACACACCCGGTCAACCGGCAAGGACTCTCCATGACCTCGAAGACTTCCCTCTGGCTCGCGCTGGCGCTGGGCGCCACACTGGGCGGCATGACTCCGACCCACGCAGCTACCACCGGCGCCCAAGCGACCAGCGACGATCCCTATCTGTGGCTTGAAGCCACTCACGCGCCACGCGCGATGGATTGGGTGAAGGCGCAGAACACGATCACTGAAAGGGCCTTTGCCAGCTCGCCCGAGTTCACCCACACCTACGACCAGGTGCTGCAGGTGCTCGACTCGGATGCGCGCATTCCCTACGTCGAGCGCATGGGCGATTTCCTGTACAACTTCTGGAAGGACAAGACGCACCCGCGCGGCGTCTGGCGCCGCACCACGCTGGCCGAGTACCGCAAGGCCGAGCCGAAGTGGGACGTGCTGCTGGACGTGGACGCGTTGAACAAGGCCGAGGGCAAGCGCTGGGTGTTCAAAGGCGCGCAATGCCTGAAGCCGGCCTATACGCGCTGCCTGATCTCGCTGTCGCCGGACGGTGGCGACGCGGTGCAGGTGCGCGAATTCGACACCACCACACGCGCGTTCGTGAAGGGTGGCTTCGAGCTGCCCATCGCCAAGACCCAGGTCGGCTGGATCGACCAGAATCATCTCTACGTCGGCACCGATTTCGGCCCCGGCTCGATGACCAAGTCGAGCTATCCACGCATCGCCAAGGAGTGGACGCGCGGCACGCCACTGTCGTCCGCCGTCACCATCTACGAGGGCAAACCCACCGACCTGGCCGTCGGTGCCTACCACGACCGCACGCCGGGCTTCGAACGCGACTTCATCACCGTCGCCAAGGATTTCTTCCATACTGAGAACTTCCTGCGCAAGGGCAACCAGCAGGTGAAGCTGGACATTCCCAGCGACGCCAGTTTCGACGCGCATCGCCAGTGGTTGCTGGTGCAGACGCGCTCGCCGTGGACGGTGGGCGGCACGACCTGGCCATCCGGCGCCCTGCTGGTGACGAAGTTCGACGACTTCATGGCCGGCAAGCGCCACTTCACCGCCCTGTTCGAACCGAATGCGCATACCGCACTGTCCAGCTACGCATGGACCCGGCACCATCTGATCCTCGACGTGCTGGATGACGTGAAGAGCCGCCTCGACGTGCTCACGCCGCAGGGCACCGGCGCATGGCCGAGCAAGGCATTGCCCGGCGCGCCAAGCTTCAGCACGGTCAGCGTGGTCGATACCGATCCGGACCACAGCGATGAGTACTGGCTTTCGGTCACCGGCTTCCTCACCCCGTCGTCGCTGGAACGCGGCGTGCTGGGCAAGCACCAGGCCGAGACGATCAAGCACGAGCCGGCGTTCTTCGATGCCGCGAAATTCGACGTCAGCCAACACTTCGTCACCTCGAAGGACGGCACCCGCGTGCCCTATTTCGAAATCGCGCCGAAGGACATCAAACTGGATGGCAGCAACCGCACGCTGCTGTACGGCTATGGCGGCTTCGAAGTCTCGCTGTTGCCGTTCTACAGCGGCAGCATCGGCCGCGCGTGGCTGGAGCGCGGCGGCGTCTACGTCATCGCCAACATCCGCGGCGGTGGCGAGTACGGTCCGCGCTGGCACCAGGCCGCGCTGAAGGCGAATCGGCCCAAGGCCTACCAGGATTTCGCCGCGGTGGCCGAAGACCTGGTCAAGCGCGGCGTCACCTCGGCGAAGCATCTCGGTGCCGAAGGCGGCAGCAACGGCGGCCTGCTGATGGGCAACATGCTCACCGAATACCCGCAGTTGTTCGGCGCGATCGCCTGCGAAGTGCCGCTGCTGGACATGAAGCGCTACACCCACCTGTCCGCCGGTGCGTCATGGATCGCCGAATACGGCAATCCGGACGACCCGAAGCAATGGGCCTTCATCAAGACCTTCTCTCCGTACCAGAACGTCAAGCTCGGCGAGAACTATCCGCCGGTGCTGTTCTACACCACCACCAGCGACGACCGCGTCGGCCCGGCCCAGGCACGCAAGATGGCCGCGAAGATGGAAGGCATGGGCTACAAGAAGGTGTGGTTCTACGAAAACACCGAAGGCGGCCACGGCGCCGGCGCCGACAACAAGCAATCGGCGCACATGCACGCGATGGTCTACGACTTCCTGTGGAACGAGTTGAAGTAAGTCGCCGCCGAGAGGCAGCACACGCGCGAGCCGGCTCGATGCCGGCTCGCGTCGTTTTCAGGCGAAGCCTCGGCTACCCGTCGACGGAATGCTTCCAGCCGCTGCACTGGCATGCATCTTGTTCGGCATCTTTTTCGGGATGGATGGCTGCACAGCCGCTCGATTCCAGCAGCATTTGATGCCGCCTGGTGCAAGCAGACACGCCTAGTGCACGGTTTTTCGAAGGACCTCGCTGAAGTAAGCTGGTCTGCGCACGAACGGCGTTGCGGCGCCGCCCCATCATCTGCAGGCCATCCGCTTTCCCATGCGCTCCCACACCCCGATCACTCCCGAACTGCGCCAGTGGATCCTCGAGACCACCCGCACCGGCCACAGCCTCGGCGACGTGCTGCGCTTGATGCACGACAGCGGCTATTCGCAGCACGACAGCCGACGCATCGTCGCCGCCGTGCTGGACATGCCGATGACCGCGTTGGAAGCACGTCTGCGCCCGCACCGCCCGAACGGCGCCCACGTCCTTCTGCCGGACGGACCACATGCCGTGATTGGCGAGCGCAGTGTGCGCGTGATGCTGGCCGCCGAAACGCCGCCGCTGCGCGTGTTCGATGGCTTGCTGTCCGACGACGAATGCGCTGCGCTGATCGAACTGGCCAAGCCGCGCCTGCAACGCGCGCGCACCGTGGCGGAGGATGGCGCCCAGCAGATCGACGAGCATCGCACCAGCGACGGCATGTTCTTCGGGTTGGGCGAACAACCGTTGATCGAGCGCATCGAAGCGCGCATCGCCGCCCTGCTCGGCATACCCGTCGATCACGGCGAAGGCCTGCAGGTGCTGCACTACCTGCCGGGCCAGCAATACGAGCCACACCAGGACTGGTTCGATCCCACCCAGCCCGGCTACGCCGCGATCACCGCCACCGGCGGCCAGCGCATCGCCAGCCTGGTGATCTACCTCAACACGCCCGACGCCGGCGGTGGCACCGCGTTCCCCGAGATCGGGCTCACCGTCACCGCCCTGCGCGGTTCGGCCGTCTGTTTCACCTACGAAAGCGGCGACGTGTTCTCGCTGCACGCCGGCCTGCCGGTAACCCGCGGCGAGAAATGGATCGCCACCAAGTGGCTGCGCGAACGGCCTTACCGGGAACCGGCCGGCCCACGCTGAACTGCGCTGCGGCACCGGCATTCAGCCTCTGCTGCTGCAACGCAACAGCCAGTGGCGTATCCTTGCGGTTTTTCCTCCACCGAAATCGCGCAAGGACAATCCATGGGTCTGGATCAGGTCAAAGCCGGCCGCAACGTGCCGGACGAAATCAACGTCATCATCGAAATCCCCAAGGATGCCGAGCCGGTCAAGTACGAAGTCGACAAGGAATCGGGCGCGATCTTCGTCGACCGCATCCTGTCCACGCCGATGCGCTACCCGTGCAACTACGGCTACGTGCCGGGCACGCTGGGCGGCGACGGCGACCCGCTGGACGCGCTGGTGATCCTGCCGCTGCCGCTGACCGTGGGTTCGGTGATCCGCTGCCATCCGGTCGGCATGCTGAAGATGACCGATGAAGCCGGCAGCGACGAGAAGCTGGTGGTGATCCCCTCGCCGAAGGTGTTCCCGGGCTACGCCCACATCAACGACATGAAGGGCGTCTCGCCGCATTGGCTGGAGCGCATCGGCCACTTCTTCGAGCACTACAAGGATCTGGAGAAGGGCAAGTGGGTGAAGGTGGAGGGCTGGGTCGGCGCCGACGAGGCGAAGGCCGAAATCACCGCCGGTATCGCGCGCCACGTGGCAAACAAGGCGTAATCCCCGTACCCGGGTGAATCCACGGCGCGTCGCTGCAAGGCGGCGCGCCGTTTTCATGCGCCGCGCTTGGCGGATGCCGGTCGTCCTGGTCGCACGGGCTGCGCCGTGCGTGTCGCCGGACCACGTTCCCACGGCGACGGATCGCCAAGCCGCTCGGCCAGAAAGTCCACGAACGCCCGCACCCGTGGCGGCACCAGGCGCCGCTGCGGCATCACCGCGTGGATGCCGGTCGTGGCGATCGGATAGTCCGGCAGCAGCACCTGCAACTCGCCGCGGGACAGTTGCTCGTGGACATGCCAGACCGAATGCATCGCGATGCCGAGCCCGGCCATCGCCGCATCCCGCAACAACGCACCCTGGTTGCTCTCGAAGCGCCCCTGCACCCGCTGGACGATCTCGCGCCCCCGGCGGTCGCTGAAATGCCAGATGTCTTGCCGTCCCTGGCTGCCGACCAGCAGCAGGCAGTCGTGGTCGGCCAGCTCGGCTGGTGTGCGTGGTGTGCCATGCCGTTGCAGGTAGCCCGGCGATGCGCACAGCACGCGCCGGTTGCTCGCCAGTTGGCGCGCCACCAGACCGGAGTCGCCCAGTGCACCCACGCGAATACCCAGGTCGAACCCGGAGCCGACCAGGTCCACGATCTGGTCGTCGAGATTCACGCTGAGCTTCACGCGCGGATGCATGGCCAGGAATTCCGGCAGCAGCGGCGAGATGTAGCGGCCCCCGAATGCGGCCGACATGGTCACCCGCAACGTACCGCTGACTTCGGTGGCGCTTTGGCGCAAGCCACCGGTGAGCGATTCCAGGTCCTCCACCAGCGCCCGGCCCTGCTCGGCCAGCAGCATGCCTTCGGGCGTCGCGTGCAACCGGCGCGTGGTCCGATGCAACAGGCGCACGCCCAGTTCGCGCTCCAGCCGCTTCAGGCGCTGGCTGGCCACCGCCACCGACAGGTCGAGGCTGCGCGCGGCCGCACTGATCGAACCAAGATCGAGCACGCGCAGGAACAGGCTGAGGTCACCGATACGATCCATGACTATCAATCATTTGTTGATAATGATTAGCCATGTTGATGGTTTTTGAATAAAAGGCAAATCCTTAAGCTGGCGTCTCGTTTCTTCAGGATTGCCGCCATGCGCTCCCCTCCCGCCCGACCACGCACCCCGTTGGCGCTGTATGCGCTGACCGCGGGCGCCTTCGGCATCGGCACCACCGAGTTCGTGATCATGGGCTTGCTGCAACAGGTCGCCGCCGACCTGCACGTCAGCATCAGCGCCGCCGGCCTGCTCATCTCCGGCTATGCGCTGGGCGTGTTCGTGGGCGCGCCACTGCTGACCCTGGCCACCCACCGCATGCCGCGCAAGACCGTGCTGCTGGCGCTGATGGCGATCTTCACGCTGGGCAACCTGGCCTGTGCCATCGCACCGAACTACGCCACGCTGATGGCGGCGAGAGTCCTCACTTCGCTGGCCCACGGCACCTTCTTCGGCGTGGGCGCGGTGGTAGCCACCTCGCTGGTGAGCGAGGACCGCAAGGCCTCGGCGATCTCGATCATGTTCACCGGCCTGACCGTGGCCACCTTGCTCGGCGTACCGGCCGGCGCGTGGCTGGGCTTGCATTTCGGCTGGCGTTCCACGTTCTGGGCGGTGGCCGTCATCGGCGTGCTCGCAGCCAGCGTCGTCGCCCTGCTGGTGCCGCCGGAGAAAGGCGACGCCACGCCGATGGCACTGCGCGCCGAATGGCACGCGATCAGCCGAGCGCCGGTGCTGCTGGGCCTGGCGATGACGGTTCTGGGTTTTGCCGGCGTGTTCCTGGTGTACGCCTACATCGAGCCGCTGCTGACCCGCGTCACCGGCTTCGCGGACACGGCGGTGTCGCCGATCCTGCTGGTGTTCGGGGTCGGCATGATCGCGGGCAACATGCTGGGTGGACGCCTGGCTGATCGCCACCTGCCGTCCTCGCTGCTGGTCACGCTGGCGGCGCTGGTGGCGGTGCTGGGTGCGATGGGTTTCGTGCTGCACGACAAGACGCTGATGGTGCTGTTCGCCGGCCTGCTCGGCGTGGCGGCATTTGCCACCGTGTCGCCCTTGCAGCTCTGGGTGCTGCAACAGGCAGCCGGCGCCCCAAGCCTGGCTTCCAGCCTCAACATCGGCGCGTTCAACCTGGGCAATGCGCTGGGTGCGTGGCTGGGCGGCGTGGTGATCGCACATGGCGCCGGCCTCGTCGCGCTGCCGTGGGCCGCTGCGCTGGTGGACGTGGCCGGATTCGCACTGGCGCTGTACGCGCTGCGCAACGCGCGCGCGGCGCGGCTGACGGCCACGGTAGCCTGCCCGCAGGCCTGACCCGCCTCTGCCCGATTCATCGCAGAGCACGTGCATGGCATGTCACTCTGCAGTCACCGCCGGCGCCGCCGCGCCGCTCTATCCCTACTACGCTTGCTGCAACGATTCGTTCGTCGAACGCGATCCGCCGCCGATGAACGCCATCCATCCCGCCCCCACGGAGTCGAACCCATGAAAGCCGTCGCCCTCACCCGTTACCTGCCCATCGACGATCCGCAATCGCTGCTCGACGTGGAACTGCCGCAGCCGCAACCCGGCGAACACGACCTACTGGTGCGCGTGGAAGCCGTGTCGGTGAATCCCGTCGACACCAAGGTGCGTTCGCCCAAGCCGCAGGTCGAGGCGCAGCCGAAGGTGCTCGGTTACGACGCCGCCGGTGTGGTCGAAGCCGTGGGCAGCCGCGTCGAAGGTTTCCGTCCCGGTGATCGCGTGTATTACGCCGGCGACATTACCCGCTCGGGCAGCAATGCCGAGTACCACCTCGTCGACGCGCGAGTGGCGGCGGTGGCGCCGCGCTCGCTCGATGCCGCGCAGGCCGCTGCGCTGCCGCTTGTCGCGATCACGGCGTGGGAACTGCTGTTCCAGCGCATGCCGTTCGACAGCGAACACGGCGGCAAGGGCAAATCGCTGCTGGTGATCGCCGGTGCAGGCGGCGTCGGTTCCATCGCGATCCAGCTGGCGCGCCGCGCCGGTTTCACGGTGATCGCCACCGCCTCGCGCCCCGAAACCGTGGTCTGGTGCAAGGAGATGGGCGCGCAGCACGTGATCAACCATCGCGAGCCGCTGGCAGCACAACTGCAAGCCCTGGGCTTCGCGCAGATCGACGCGGCCATCAACCTGGCCGACACCTCACGCTATTGGGACGTGCTCGGCGAACTGCTGATCCCGCAAGGCCATGTCGGCCTGATCGTGGAGCCGTCGGGGGCGCTGAAGATCGGCGATCCGTACAAGTTCAAATGCATCGGCATTCATTGGGAAATGATGTTCGCGCGTCCGCGCTTCAAGACGCCGGACATGGCCGAACAGGGACGCATTCTGTCGCGCGTGGCCGAACTGATCGATGCCGGCGAACTGAAGAACATCCAGCGCGAACAACTGGCGCCGATCAACGCCGCCAATATGCGCGAAGCGCATCGCCGGCTGGAGTCGGGCAGCACGATCGGCAAGTTGGTGCTGGCCGGCTGGTAACCGCGCAAAAGCCCAGCGGGACGGTTTGAACCGCCCCGCCGGGCTGTCATCGACAGAGCGAGATCAGCTGCGCTTGTGCGCGGCGGTCTTGCCGCCGGTGGTCTTGCGCTGCGGCGCCGACTTGGCCGGCTCGCCCTTCTTGCCCAGCTGCTCCAGCAAGGTATTCATGTCCTCGGCGTGCTCTTCCTCCATCGCCAGGATGCTTTCCAGCACGCGGCGCGTGGTCGGATCGGCGCTGCCGACGTAGTCGATCATCTCGCGGTAGCTGTCGATGGCGATGCGCTCGGCGACCAGGTCTTCCTTGATCATGTCGACGATGTCCTCGCCTTCCACGTAGTCGGAATGGCTGCGCGAGAGCAGGCCCTCGGGCGACAGGTTGGGCTTGCCGTCGAGCTGGGTGATGCGTTCGGCGATCAGGTCGGCATGCCCCTGCTCCTCATTGGCATGCTGCAGGAACTCTTCCTTGATCGCCTGCGAATGGATGCCCGAGGCCATGTAGTAGTGGTACTTGTAACGCAGCACGCAGACGATCTCGGTGGCCAGCGCGTGGTTGAGCAACTTGATCACTGTGGTGCGGTCGGCCTTGTAGCCGGCCGTCATCGCGCCCTTGTCGATGTCCTGGCGCGCACGCTTGCGGATGTTCTCGATATCGCTGACGAAGGGCTTGGCTTTCGGCATGGCTGGCTCCTGCGGGCTGGGTCGGACAGCGGCGCTTGGCCGCTGCGGATGTGAAGTCCGCACAGCCTAGAAACAGCGGTGGAAAGGCCAGGTGAAGGAAAGCCGCCGCAAAATGCCCCAGCCACTTCCTGACATGCATCAGGGCGATCCGGCGCCGGCTGCGGGAGACTGATGGCCATCCTTCCCGGCACGCGCCTCATGTCCAGCCAACCTTCCATTCACGACGGCAGCAAGTTCATCAGCCCGCAGGGCACCCGTGCAATCAAGGGCGGCATTCGCCCGAATGCCGGCAGCGGTTTGCCGGACGTGGAGCGCAAGCCGCCGTGGTTGCGCATCAAGCTGCCCAGCGGGGCACGCTACGAGGCCGTGCACGAGATCGTGCGCAGCCACAAGTTGAACACCGTCTGCGCCGAGTCGAAGTGTCCGAACATTGCCGAATGCTGGGGCCGCGGCACAGCCACGCTGATGCTGATGGGTTCGGTATGCACGCGCGCATGCCGGTTCTGCTCGGTCAGCACCGGCAATCCGCAGGGCTGGCTCGATCCCATGGAGCCGCTGCAGGTCGCCGATGCGGTGGCCTTGATGGGATTGAAGTACGTGGTACTGACCTCGGTCGACCGCGACGACCTGCCCGATGGCGGCGCCGCCCATTACGCCGCTTGCGTGCGCGCAATCCACCAGCGTTCGCCGCAAACCGCGGTGGAAGCGTTGACGCCCGATTTCGCCGGCAACCATGACGCGGTGGCCCACGTGCTCGACGCCGGCCTGACCACCTATGCACAGAATCTGGAAACGGTGGAACGACTGACCCATCCGGTGCGCGATCCGCGCGCCGGTTACGCGCAGACGCTGGACGTGCTGGCGTTCGCCAAGCGGCACGCGCCGCAGACGCTGACCAAGACCAGCCTGATGCTGGGTCTGGGCGAAACCGACGCCGAGATCGAACGCACGCTGGACGATATACGCAGTGCCAACGTCGACGTGGTTACCCTGGGTCAGTACATGCGTCCCAGCCCGCATCATCTCGCGGTGCAGCGCTTCGTCACCCCGGACGAGTTTCGCGAGTACCGCAAGCTGGCGTTGGGCAAGGGCTTCGTGGAAGCGGTCGCCGGACCGCTGGTGCGTTCGAGTTATCGCGCCGAACGCGTGCTGGAGCACAACAACCTGGGGCTGTAACCCGCGCGCGACGGGGCAGCCGCTTTTTCGGATGTCGGACGACATCAGGAGGAACCCCATGTACGTCTCGCTGCCGCAACACGTTCCTCGCCATGCACTGGTCAGCCCCGCACCCGTTGCCACCGCCCCCGTACCGGATGACGCCGCCGCCGTGCGTGCGCGCGAGCAGCGTATCGACGCCGAACTCGCGCAGAGTTTCCCGGCCAGTGACCCGCCGAGCTGGGTGCACGGCACGGTCTCGGCACAGGACTGAACGTCGACTTTCGAGGAGAACCACCATGGACCATACGATGTATCCGCCGTCGAGCGCGGAGCTGGCGCGCATGCGCCGCGAACTGGCACCCAAACCGCTGGAGGCGTTCAAGGCATTCAGCGCGGCGGTCTTTGCCGACGGCGCACTGCCGAACGTCACCAAGCAACTGATCGCGGTGGCGGTGGCACACGTCACCCAATGCCCGTACTGCATCAAGGGGCATACCGCCGAGGCGCTGAAACAGGGCGCCAGCGAAGCGCAGATCATGGAAGCGATCTGGGTCGCCGCCGAGATGCGCGCCGGTGGCGCCTATGCCCATTCGACGCTGGCCCTGGACAGCATGCGGCACGCGCACGGCGAAGACTGAAACAGCCTCGCTGTTCGAGCAAGGGAAAGCCTGATCAACCGGCTTCTTGCTCGTCATTCCGGACGACAGTGAGCTTTCGCCGGGATGACGAGAAAAATCAGAGCTTCCTGAGCAGGCCCCTCAACTCCCGTGCCCCGATCAAGCTGCGCATGACCGGGACATGATCGAGCACGCCGAGCGCGAAGGCCCGCACGCACGCCCCCGCACACTGAACATCCATGTGCGGGGACGCACCGGCTACGCCAGTCTTCCTTCAGGCATCAGGCCTTGCGATACACCTCCGCGCCCTGCGCGCGGAATTCGGCGGCCTTTTCTTCCATGCCTTCGGCCAGCGCCTCGATCTCGCCGGTGCCATGCTCGGCGGCGTAGTCGCGCACGTCCTGGGTGATCTTCATCGAGCAGAACTTCGGGCCGCACATCGAGCAGAAATGCGCGCTCTTGTGCGCGTCCTTCGGCAACGTCTCGTCGTGGAATTCCTTGGCTTTCTCCGGATCGAGGCCAAGGTTGAACTGGTCGTCCCAGCGGAACTCGAAGCGCGCCTTCGACAACGCGTTGTCGCGCACTTGCGCACCAGGATGTCCCTTGGCCAGATCGGCGGCATGCGCGGCAATCTTGTAGGCGATGATGCCGTCGCGCACGTCCTGCTTGTCGGGCAGGCCCAGGTGTTCCTTCGGCGTCACGTAGCAAAGCATGGCGGTGCCGAACCAGCCGATCATCGCCGCGCCGATTGCGCTGGTGATGTGGTCGTAGCCGGGCGCGATGTCGGTGGTGAGCGGCCCCAGCGTGTAGAACGGCGCCTCGCCGCACTTCTCCAACTGGCGGTCCATGTTCTCCTTGATCAGTTGCATCGGCACGTGGCCGGGGCCTTCGATCATGGTCTGCACGTCGTGCTTCCACGCGATCTGCGTCAACTCGCCCAGCGTATCGAGCTCACCGAACTGCGCCGCGTCGTTGGCGTCGGCCACGCAACCGGGGCGCAGGCCGTCGCCGAGACTGAAGGACACGTCGTACGCCTTCATGATCTCGCAGATGTCCTCGAAATGGGTGTAGAGGAAATTTTCCTTGTGGTGCGCCAGGCACCATTTGGCGAGGATCGAGCCGCCGCGGCTGACGATGCCGGTGACGCGCTTGGCCGTGAGCGGCACGAAGCGCAACAGCACGCCGGCGTGGATGGTGAAGTAGTCCACGCCCTGCTCGGCCTGCTCGATCAAGGTGTCGCGGTACAGCTCCCAGGTGAGGTCCTCGGCCACGCCACCCACCTTCTCCAGCGCCTGGTAGATCGGCACCGTGCCGATCGGCACCGGCGAGTTGCGGATGATCCACTCGCGCGTTTCGTGGATGTGCTTGCCGGTGGACAGATCCATCACCGTGTCGCCGCCCCAACGGATCGACCACACCATCTTTTCCACTTCCTCGGCGATGCCGGAGCTCACCGCGCTGTTGCCGATGTTCGCGTTGATCTTGGTGAGGAAGTTGCGGCCGATGATCATCGGCTCACTTTCCGGATGGTTGATGTTGGCCGGGATGATGGCGCGGCCACGCGCCACCTCGTCGCGCACGAATTCCGGCGTGATCAGCTTCGGCAGCGACGCGCCGAACGACTGCCCCGGATGCTGCGCGCGCAGCGCGCTGTCGCCCAGCGCCTCGATGCGCTGGTTCTCGCGGATCGCGATGTATTCCATCTCCGGCGTGATGATGCCGCGCCGGGCGTAGTGCATCTGGGTGACATTGGCGCCAGCCTTCGCTCGCCGTGGCACCGGCAGTTGCGGAAAGCGGATCGCCGCCAGTTCCGGTGCGGCGGCATGGCGCCGGCCGAATTCGGAACTGCGTCCTTCAAGCGGCTCGCTGTCGCCGCGTTCGGCGATCCACGCCGCGCGCAAGGGCGGCAGGCCGGCGGCCAGGTCCACCCGATGCGCCGGATCGGTGTACGGACCGGAGGTGTCATAGACGGTAATCGGCGGGTTCTTTTCCACGCCGAACATCGCCGGCGTGTCGGCCTGCGCGATCTCGCGCAACGGCACGCGCAAGTCATCGCGACTGCCCGGCACATGGATCTTGCGCGAGCCGGGAATCGGGCGGGTGACGGCTTCGGAAAGTTCCTGCGCGACACGCGCAAGATCGGTCAGCTGGGCATTCATGGTGGGATATCCGGCTTCTGTGGCAGACCCGCACGCAACGTGCGGTTTGCGCGAGGATTCGCGCACAGAAGCGACGGCACCGGACACACGGATGGACTCCGTGCATCGAAGCTCCCTACACCGGTACTAACCGGATCAGGTTCGAAGGGACTCTCTCAGCCGACTGCCGCCGGCACCCCCGCTCCAAGCCACCATTCAAGCATGAAAGCACCGGGATAATCGAGTGCGGCCACCCGAACCGGCGGCGGCAATGCCATCAAGTGATTCGGGCGCGACTGACGCTTGAAAGCCCGCGGCAGGCGAGCCACCGCGACGACCACGCCACCCGCCAGTCAATCAGCGCGGCTGATAAGCGCGCAGGAACATGTCCACGCCGGCGCGCGCATTGGCCTCGATTTCCGCGGCGTAACTTTCGTCGCACTCCACGCAACCGAACATGCGCCGCATCATCAGGTTGCCCTTGATCAGCGCCATGAATTGCACGGCGGCACGCGGCACGTCCGCAATCTCCAGTTGGCCAGCGTCAACCGAGTGTTGCAGCAGGCGTTCCATCAGGGCGTGCGTACGCATCGAGCCCTCTTCCCACATCAGGCGGCCGTAACGGGGATTGCCCTGGCGACAATCGCTGAGGATGGCGCGGAAGGTGCCGACGGTCTGCCGGTCGCAGTCGAGGCTGGCATGTGCCTGCGCCACGCGCAGCAAGGTCTCGCGAACGTCGGCGGCGGGTTCGAAGCGGTAGGTGTCTTCCGGCAGCAGGTCCTGGATATGCGAACGGATCACTTCGCGGAACAGGTTGTCCTTGTCGCCGAAGTGGCTGTAGACGGTGAGCTTGGACACCCCGGCCTCGGCCGCGACGGCATCCATGCTGGTGCCGGCGAAGGCGTTGTGGATGAACAGCGACTTGGCCGCTTCAAGAATGGCCGCCCGCTTCTCCATGTCCTTGGGGCGGCCGGGCCCGTGCGGCTTGGTTTGCGGGATCGAGTTCATGGAAGCACCTTCACAAATCGGGGATTCGACTTTATTATACGGCAGAGTTCAATTATTTGCTGAACGCTACCCACTACGTATTTATGGCCACTGCCGCAGAACTTGTCCTCAGCGCAACCTATCGCGAAGCCCAGCGTACACTGGCCGCATGGTTGGAGCGCAACCATCGTGAAGCGCGACGCACCGCTTTTGCCGCGCGCGCCGCCGTCGCGGGCCTGACCGCCGTCGAACGGCACCGTCTCGCGCGCTGGCTGGCATGGTTGTGCGCCTCGACCGGGCAGCGCGGTGCCGCGCCGCTGGTGCGCATCCATCACCTCGATGGCGCCCTGGGCGATGCCACGGCCGCCGCAGTGGCCCGGCTCCCCGGTGGTTTCGCACCGGCCCGCAGCCTTCCGCGCGAGCATTGGAGCATGCCCACGCGGCTGGGGGCATGACTTGCGTCAGGTCGCCGCGATGACTTCCGGCACTTCGTGCGGCCCCGGTCAGGCCGCAGGCTAGTCATTGTCGGGACAGGTCACAAACCCTTATCCTATCTGACCTTTTTCGATCCGTACGGGACATGAGCACAATGGCGATGAACTTCGATCAGGCGCGAATCAACATGGTGGAAAACCAGGTGCGCCCCTGGGAAGTGCTCGATGCCCGTGTGCTCGAGGTGCTCGGCCGCGTGCGCCGCGAGGATTTCGTTGCCGCCGAACACCAGCAGCTGGCCTTCGCCGACCTGTGCCTGCCGCTGGGCCATGGCGAAGTGATGATGAAGCCGGTGGTGGAAGGTCGCGTACTGCAGGCACTGGAGTTGAAGCCGGAGGATCGCGTGCTGGAAATCGGCACCGGCTCGGGTTTCCTTGCCGCCTGCATGGCCAGTCTGGCCGGCGCGGTGGTCAGCGTGGACATGCATGCCGACTTCACCGCCACGGCCGGTGAGCGCCTGCGCGCGGCCGGCATCGGCAACGTCGAGCTGGCGACCGGCGAAGCCGTCATCGAGTGGCAGCCGCAAGGCCAGTTCGATGTTGTGGTGGTCACCGGCGCGGTGTCCAGCATTCCCGAACGCTTCTTCGGCTGGCTCAAGCCCGGCAGCCGTCTGCTGGCCGTGCGCGGCGAATCGCCGGCGCAACAGGCCGTACTGATCACCCGCGAAGGCGAAGGCCGTTTCCGCGAGGAAACCCTGTTCGAGACCGACCTGCCATACCTTGCCCACGCCAAACCGCCCCGCCCCTTCGTTTTCTGATTTCCGATCCCCGACCCCACGAGGCGAACCCATGCGCTTGAAGCTTCTGACCCTTGCCCTGACCCTGGCCGCAGTGTCCCTGCCCAGCCATGGCGAGGACCTGATGGACGCATACCGTCAAGCGCGTGCCAACGACCCCGTGCTGGCGCAGGCCGATGCGCAGCGCCTGGGCACCCATGAAGGCATCAACCAGGCACGCTCGGCGCTGCTGCCGCAGATTTCGGCCGGCGCCAAGCTCAGCCAGGCCAGCTCGGGCGGTTCGTTCAACGCCGGCCTGGAAGGTGATGGTCGCGGCCATACGCGTGATCGCAGCATCTCCGCCACGCTGACCCAGAGCGTGTTCAACCTCAGCCAGATCGCCAACCTGCGCGCCGCCCATTCCAGCGCCAGCGCGCAGGACGAGCTGTATGCCGCGGCCGAGCAGAATCTCTACGTCCGCGTGGCCACGGCCTACTTCAACGTGCTGACGGCGGAGGACCAGCTGTCCTACGCCCAGGCCAACGAGGACGCGTACAAGCAGCAGTACGAGCAGGCCGACCAGCGCTTCAAGGTCGGTCTCTCGGCGATCACCGACGTCTACCAGGCCAAGTCCTACTACGAAGGCGCCAAGGCCCAGACGCTGGGTGCCCAGAACACCCTGGACGATGCCCGCGAGGCGCTGACCCAGATCACCGGCAAACCGGTGGGGACGCTGAAAAAGCTGCGCGACGAGCTGCCGTTGAAGGCCCCGGTGCCGGCCGATCCGACGGCATGGGTGCAAAAGGCCCTGCAGAACAACCCCAACGTGTTGTCGCAGCAGGACAACGTCGCCGCCGCCGACCACAGCATCAACGCCGCCCGCGCCGGCCACCTGCCCACGCTCAGCGCCTCGCTGTCGCGCGGCAAGGACACCACCTGGCTCGAACACGGCTCTGCCGCCGGCATCGCCGGCAACGGCCGCTACGGCACCACCGTCGGCCTGACCCTGACCGTGCCGATCTTCTCCGGTGGCTACACGCAGTCCGTGGTGCGCCAGTCGATCGACCAGCGCGACTCGGCGCAGGACTCGCTGGAAAGCCAGCGCCGCCAGGTCCGCCGTGCCACGCTCAACTACTACCGCTCCGTGCTCGCCGGGATCAGCCAGGTGCAGTCGGGCAAGGCCGCGGTGGAATCCGGCGAGAAGGCGCTGGACGCCACTCGCGCCGGCTTCCAGGTCGGCACGCAGACGATGACCGACGTGCTGCTGGCGATCCAGACGCTGACCTCGGCCGAGAGCACCTACTCGCAGAACCGCCACCAGTTCATCCTGGACAAGCTGCTGCTGGAACAGGCGGCCGGCACCGCCGACCTCAAGGATCTGGAAAAGATCAACGCACTGCTGCAGTAAGCCGCTGGCGCGCATCGCGCCGCCTCGACGTTGCAACGAAACAGGCCGGGCGCAAACCCGGCCTGTTTCGTTGTGGCGCGGCCCTTCCGGCCGCCCTGCCGGAAGCGACGGCTATTCCTCCAGCAAGCCATCCACCAGCCGCATCACCCGACCCACGGCACCGCGCTCGCTGTCGAACACCATCCGCGCGCGTCGCCCCATGCGTTCGCGCCGCGCGCGATCGCTCAGCAGGCCCAGCACCTTCGCGGCAAGATCGGGGCCATCAGCCACGCGCTCGCCGCCGCCTTCACGGACCAGGGTCAACGTGATCTCCTCGAAGTTGTAGGTGTTCGGGCCTACCAGCACGGGCCGCGACAAGGCCGCCGGCTCCAGCACGTTGTGCCCCCCGATCGACGCCAGGCTGCCGCCCACGAAGGCTACGTCGGAAGCGGCGAAGAACGGCATCAACTCGCCCATCGAATCGATCACGAAGACCCGGTGCGCGACACCGGGCACGCCGTCGGTGCTGCGCGAGGCGGTGGCGAAGCCGAGGCCGCGTGCCGCGTGCTCGACCATCCGGAAACGCTCGGGGTGCCGTGCCGCGATCAGCAGCAACGCATCCGGCAGGCGTTCGAGCACCTTCAGGTGCGCCTCCAGTGCGGCCTGCTCCTCGCCTTCGTGCGTGCTGGCGGCAATCCACACCGGCCGCAATCGTCCCCACCCCTGGCGCAACTCCTCGCCAATGCGCACCGCATCGTACGGCACCGGCATGTCGAACTTCAGGTTGCCGCTGATCGTGATCAGTTCGGGATCGGCGCCCAGCAGGCGATAGCGCGCCGCATCGGTGCGCGATTGCGCCGCCACCCGCACACCACGCAACGCCGAGCGCAACAACGGCATCAAGGGTCTGTAGCCGCGCAGCGAGCGTTCGGACAGACGCGCATTGACGATCATCAGCGGAATCCCGCGTCCGCGGCAGGCGAAATACAGGTTCGGCCAGATCTCGGTCTCCACGATCAGCGCCAGACGCGGCCGCAGGCGTTGCAGGAAGCGCTCCACCGCGAATGGCAGGTCGTAGGGCAGGTAGACGTGGAACACCTCGTCGCCGAACAGCTGGTGCACGCGCGCCGAGCCGGTCGGCGTCACCGTGGTCACCACCAGCGGCGCGCGCGGATAATCCGCGCGCAACGCCTTGACCAGCGGTTCGGCGGCATTCACCTCGCCCACCGACACCGCATGCACCCACAGGCAGCCGGGCATTCCCGCCGGTGGCTCGAACACACCGAAGCGTTCCGGCCAGCGCCGGTGGTAGTTGCCATAGCGCATGCCCCGCGTCAGCAGCCGCAACACGATCAGCGGCGTGACCAGGTACATCACCAGTATGTAGAGATAGCGCAACACGAACTCCCTGACTGACGCGGCAGTATACGAGAGCATGCCTGCGGGGCCAGATCCGGCGCGTTCTCGTCCCGCTTTGCCGCCTCCACTACAATGGGGCCGATGCCCGGCATGCCACGCCCCACCTTCTCCCGTTCCCTGCTCGCCCCGCGTCACTGGCCGGCCTGGCTGGGCGTGGGCGCGCTGCACCTGATCGCCCGCCTGCCGCGACCCGCGCTGATGGGATTGGGGCGACTGCTCGGCGCCATCGTGCAACGCTTTCCGTCGCCACGCCGGCGCATCGCCGAAGCCAACATCGCGCTGTGTTTCCCCGAACTGGATGCCGCGGCCCAGGCCGCCCTGGTGGATGCCCACCTGCGCGACATCGGGCTGATGATGGTGGAATTCGCACTCGGCTGGATGGGTTCGAAGCGCGCCATCGCCCGCACGCCGATCACCCTCGAGGGCCTGGAGCACCTGGAAGCCGCCCGCGCCGAGGGTCGCGGCGTGCTGCTGGTTGGCGGTCACTTCTCGCACCTGGAGCTGTGCGCCCGGCTGGTCTCGCAGCGCATCCGCATCGCCGGCATGTATCGGCGCATGGACTCGACCGTGTTCGAATGGGCCGTGTTGCGCGCGCGACTGGACTACGCCGATGCGATGTTCGACAAGGACGACATCCGCGGCACCGTGAAGTACCTGCGCAGCGGCGGCACGCTGTGGTACGCGCCGGACCAGGACATGCGCAGCAAGGACAACGTGTTCGTGCCGTTCTTCGGCATCCCGGCGGCCACCATCACCGCCACCCACCACCTGGCACGCATGGGCAACGCCGTGGTGATCCCGTTCTTCCATCGCCGCCTGCCCGGCAATGCCGGCTACGCATTGCGTCTGGGTGCCCCGCTGGAAAACCTGCCCAGCGCCGACGTGCTGGATGACACCGCCCGCGTCAACGCCTGCATCGAGCAGATGGCGCGCGCCGCCCCCGAGCAATACCTGTGGGTGCACAAGCGCTTCAAGACCCGGCCGGAAGGCGCCCCGGACGTGTATTGAAATACTGAACCGCCGATGACCTCGCGCTGCCCGTGACAGGTCAGCGTCAGCGTCGACCGTTAGAAAGTGCGACAGGCCCATGGAGGTGCCATCCCCAATGTCGCTACTGTATTTCCGCCGTTCACTGCATGCCCGCCGCGATTGGCGTGGCGGCCCGGTCAAGCGCGCCCTGACGGCATCCAAATATGTATTCCGCTGTGCCCTGCACTGGCGGCATCAATCCGCATGGCTGCGATTCCTGCATGAGACGCCACGCATGTCGGCCATGCTCCCGCACGACTCGCGCCTGCACGAAAGGCCGCTGCACACCTTCATCAACCGCTTGCTCCCGCTGGCGCGTCGCTACGCCATCATCGAAAGCCACTACCGTTATCTCCTGGCGCATTGGCCCGCGCACCTGATCGATCGGGTGTACCGCGAAGGCGCGGCCCCGCTGGGTCGGCTCGTGCTCAAGAACGACAGCGTGGCCGAACTGCAGTTGCGCCGCCCGCTGGGCCGCGGCCGCGAAGGCGAGCTGGCGCTCTATCTGCTCGACGCCGAGGGGCGCCCCCTGTCGTCGGTGATCTTTACCCTCGCCGACGAAGGCCGCACCGTGTTGATCGGCTGCCTGCAAGGTGCCGCGGCCGGACTGGGACGGGACGCCGTGCGCGAATTCACCAAGCAGGCACACGGCCTGCGCCCGAAAAACCTGCTGCTGTCGATGCTGTACGCGCTGGCCCAGGCCATCGGCGCATCGCAAATGCTCGGCGTCGGCAACCGTGCCCATCCGTTTTCGCGCAACAAGGGCAAGATCAAGGCGGACTATGACGGCTTCTGGGCCGAGTGTCTGGCCCAACCCCACCCGGACGGCTTCCACGCCTTGCCACTGCACGAGCCCGCCCGCGACGAAAGCCTGGTGGAAAGCAAGCACCGCTCGGCCTTCCGCAAGCGCGAAGCCCTGCGGCACACGGCATGCAGCCTGCTCGTCCAGGCCGTGAATGGCACCCGCCAGGACGCTGCAAACACCGAGTACGGGCCGTCAGTGGCGGCTTGACCGTGATTCGCGCCGCCGTGCCTCGTGCAGCTTGGCGTATTTCAGGAACGCGTAGAACGCGCCGGTGACGCTGGCGATGAAGCCGGCCCAGCCGTTGAGGAAATAGCGCTTCACCAGGTACTGGCGCAGGAAGAACAGCGGCGGATACAGCACCATGCGCAGGCCGGTAAAACGCTGACCCTTGCGCAACTTGTACGCCACCATGCCCGAGGTGTAGCGGTTGATCTTTTCCACGCGGGTGGCGATGTCGCCGTCGCCATCGTTGACGAAATCCGCACTTCGCAACGTCCTGGTCGGGCCGCGCACTTCCACCGCGGCATGCACGTCCACGTCGTTCATGCCGCCACGGCGGCGGTCGAACAGGCGCAAATGGCCATTGCGATGGCTCCAGCGATGCTGCACCGTCCAGAACATCCGCTCGCGTCGCGGCAGGCGGAAACCGGCGTGCCGCGGATCGACCAGTGCCTGCTCGATCACCGCACGCGTGCCCGGCGACAGGATCTCGTCCGCATCCAGGTTGAGGATCCAGTCGTGGCTGGCCATCTCGATGACGCGCTGTTTCTGCGGGCCATAGTCGTCGAACGGGTGCGTCGCCACGCGCGCGCCGTGGCGCCGTGCAATCGCCACGGTGTCGTCGCTGGAACCCGAATCCAGCACCACGATCTCGTCGGCCCAATCCACCTCGCGCAGGCAGGCGTCCAGGGTGTCGGCATTGTTGAAGGTGATCAACACCACCGACAGCGGCTCACGCGGCATCGCGATGCTCCAAGGGAAGTGCTTTCTTGAAAAGTCCGGCAGGGACGCCGGGTTTGGCTTTGCCGGCAGGGATGCCGGCAACAAACAAACCTGCACACCACAGTGCCAGCAGCCAGGCGAACAACAATCCCCACCACGCCGAATAGAAGGCCAAATGGCTGTTCAACGGGAACAGCATCACGCCCAGCGCCAACGTCGCCGGGAACGCGTGCATCCGCGCAGCCGTTCCCGCCTGACGCCACGCGCGCAAGGCCCATGCCAATCCGGCCAGCCACAGCAGCAGGCCAACCACGCCGGTGCCAGCGAGGACCTCCAGCATCCACTGGTGCGGATGGCATGCCCCCTGACCCACACCACACGATTCGGCCACCACGAAGTGGTCGTTCGCCGGCGCGTAATGCGGATAGGCGTAGCGGAAGCCACGCACGCCCACGCCATTGAACGGATGCGCCGCGATCATCCGCGCGCTGACCCGCCAGATGTCCAGCCGTCCGGTCAACGCCGCATTCAGGCCTTGCTCGCCGCCATGGAACACGTCCAGCGTGCGCTGCATGCGGGCATCGAAACGCGCCGACGTCTTCCACGCCACGCCACCCGCCAGCACCAGCAGCACGGCACCAGCGGCGCACAACCCCAGGAAGCGCCGTGTCGTGCCGGCCTCGCGCCAGGCAAACGCCAGCCCCACCAGCGCGTAACACAGCCACGCCGAACGTGAACCGGCCAGCAGCACCGGTCCCAGCAACAGCAGAAACGCCACCAGCAAGCCGCGCCCGCCCCAACGCATCCGCGCCGCCCACAGCGCGAACGGCGACAGCACGGCCAGCGTGGGGCCGAACTTCAGGTCATTGCCGAACAGCCCGGTCAGGTATTCGCCGGTGGCCACGCCGCGCGGACTCCAGCCCGTCACGATCTGCAGCCACGCCGCCAGCACCCACAACGCCAGCACCGCGGCCACGCCGGCGTACAGCGCATACAGGCGATCGGTGCGGCGAATCACCAGGCAGGCGTACAGTCCCAGCGGCACATAGCGCAGCAGCCCGGCCACGCTTGACCAGCTCTTGGCCGGCGCCACCGCGTCGAACGCCGACCACAGCGCCGCCCCGACATACGCGGCCAGCAATACCAGCAGCAGGGCGGCCCCGCGCCGGTCGCGCCACGGCGCCATCCCATGCCGGCACTGCCACAGCAGGCCGATCAGGCACAGCAAGGTGCCCAGCTCGGCGCTACGCCCGAACGGCAACAGTGCCACCACCAGCCAGAACGGCGTCAGCGGCGAGCACAGGATGGCCCTGGACGTGGCGGCGAAGGAAGTCATGCGGAGCCCGAATGAGATACCCGGGCATTGTAGGGGAGCTACTCAGCGTGCACGTCGCGCCGAAGCCGGCAGCCCGGCAATGCGGATGCCGATTCAGCCGGCCACGTCGGTATACAAGGCCAGCACGGCGGCCTGCATGTCGTCCAGACGGTAGCTCTGCAGCGGCGCGATCGGTGGCGCCACGCGCAACAGCTCGGCGGCGCGTTCCACCAGCCGCTCGCGATCACCCGGTACCACGCGGCCGGCGGGGTACAGTTCGGCCAGCAATTCACCCACGCCACCGTGCGCATAGCCCAGCACCGGACGGCACAGCGACAAGGCCTCGACCACGGTGCGACCGAACGATTCGGGCTTGTTCGATAACTGCAGGATCAGTGCCGAAGTCGCGTAGATATCGCGCACGTCGGTGCGCGGCGGCGTCATCACCACCTTGTCGGCGACATCGCAGGCATGCACCAGATCCTGCAGTTCCCGGGCATAAGCCTCGCGGCCGGGTTCGATCACGCCCAGCAGCAGCAGGCGCGTGTCGATGCCGCGATGCTTTAGCGCCGCGACCAGCTCGATCGCATCGTGGTGCCCCTTCAGCCGCGTGCCGCGCGCCGGCAGCGTCAGCAGCGGCGCGCCCGCCAGGCTCGGATACTCGTTGAAGAAGGCCTTGCGCCAGGCATCATCCGGGCGATGACCGTAGGGAAACGCCTCCGGGTCGATGCCGCGCGGAATCACCTTCACGCGGGCCGGATCGAGCCACGAATAATGGCTCAGCACGTAATCGCGCAAGGTCTGTGACACCACCACCACGCGCTCGCCGCGCAGCAGGATCGCGCTATAGGAGCCGGGCGAGTTCAGCCCGTGCACGGTGGTGACGAAGTGCGGCCGCGGCGTCAGGCCGCGGATCGCCCACCAACCCAGCCATGCCGGCAGGCGCGAGCGCGCGTGCACGACGTCGGGCTTCAGTTCGCGCAACGTACGACGCAACGCGCCGATCCGCCCCAGGGTACGCAGGGATTTGCGGCCGATATCCAGCGTGATGTGTTCGCTGCCTTCGGCTTCCAGTTGGCTGGCCAGCCGCCCGCCGGCCGAAATCACCACCGAGCGATGTCCCGCCTGCACCAGCGCGCGCGCCACTTCCAGCGCCGAACGCTCCGCGCCGCCTGAATGCAGCGCGGGCAGCAGCTGGACAACGGTCAGCGTTCGGATAGGCGTGGCCATGATCGACATCGGCCCCTGATTGAACATCTTCATCCCTGAACACAAGCAGTAATCGTGCCGTCATGCCCGTCAGTTCGGCGCAAGCCGTGCGCCGACCCGGTCCGGATCAGTCGCGCAGCGTGTAATGCGCGCCACAGTAAGGACAAGTGCTCTCGCCGCCGTCATCGACGATCGGCAGATAGACCTTCGGGTGGGCATTCCACAGGGTCATGCCGGGCATCGGGCAGGACAACGGAAGATCCGCGCGCGTCACTTCGTAACGATTTTCGGCACTTGCCGGGATCGGCTTTGCTGCCGCGGGAAGAGGACCCGACATGGGCTGGGCTCCGAACAGGACTGGGGCCGACGATCATAGCAGGCCGGGGCCTTCGCCAGCGCCCCGGGGAGGGCCTCGGATGGCTACCCGAGCCCGGAAAGGCAACCGCCGGACCTGGCAACGCGAAGGCCCGCATCGTCGCCGACACGGGCCTTCGGAAACCGCCAGGTACCAGCCTTACTTCGCCTTCGGCACCGAGCCCTCGGTGGTGATGCGCAACTGGATCTCGTTGCTGACCATCGGCACGTAGGCGCCCACGCCGAAGTCCTTGCGCATCAGCGTGCCGGTGGCATCGAAGCCGATCGACTGCGCCTTGCTCATCGGGTGCGGGCCCACCTTGTTCAAGGTGGCATCCAGCGTCACCGGCCGGGTCACGCCGTGCACGGTGAGGTTGCCGGTGACCTTGAAATGGGTCGCGTCCACCGGCTGCACGCGAGTGCTCTTGAAGGTGATCACCGGATACTTCGCGGCATTGAAGAAGTCCGCTTCCTTCAGGTGCTTGTCCAGCGCCGGCACGTGGGTATCGAGCAGGCTCATCGGCATGCTCACGTCGACCGACGACTTGGCCGGATCCTGCGCGTCATACACCAGCGTGCCCGCGGAGATGCCCATGTCGGCGGTGGGATGGGAATAGCCGAAGTGGCTCCAGCTGAACAGCACCATGGTATGGCTCGGGTCCAGCTTGTAGGTCACCGGTGCGGCCTGCACCGACAACGCGGCACCGAGCAACCCGGCCAGAAGTACATAACGAAGCGTGCGCATGGGAATCTCCAGAACTAATCAGCGGGGGGATGCACCGTGCCCGGTGCGGGTTCGAGCAGCACGGCCTGCAAGCCTTCCAGCTTGCGCAATTCCTCGGCCAGTGCCAGCAATTGGGTGTCGCGCACGGCGGTATCGAACAGCAGGTCCAGACGGTCCTCGCCATCCTCGTGCCGGCGCAGGATCATCTTGCGCAGTGGCAGATGCTGGCGGGCGACCAGCGCCTCCACCGCCGCCAGCGGGGCCGCGGCTCCCAGCCGCAGACGCAACCGCGGCACGCCACGCAGGCGCCGCGCGAACAGGCGCCGCTCCAGCGGCTTCAGCGCGGCCAGAATCAGCCAGATCACCGCCGTGGCCATCGCCGCCGCCAGGTACAGGCCGCTGCCGGCAGCCAGGCCGATCGCCGCGGTAGCCCACAAGCCGGCCGCCGTGGTCAGGCCACGCACCACCTGTTCGCGTTGCAGGAACAAGATGGTACCGGCGCCGAGAAAGCCGATGCCGCTGACCACCTGCGCCGCGATGCGCGACGGATCGAGCACCACGTGCTCATGCATCAGCACATCGTTGAAACCGAACGCCGACACGATCATCGCCAGCGCCGCGCCCACGCTCACCAGCATGTGCGTGCGCATGCCGGCGGCCCACTCGTGGCGTTCGCGATTGATGCCGATGACCGCGCCAAGCACGGCCGCCAGCGCCAGGCGCCACAGCATGTCGAGTGGGCTGATCATCGACTCATTCGACCCGGCAGGCCTCGTCGAACGTCAGCCGCGGGCTGCGCGGGAACAGGTCGCGGCTGGCATCGCCGTAGCCGATATTGATCATGAAATTGGAGCGGATCTGCGTGCCGGCGAAGAACGCCGCGTCCACGCCGGCATTGTCGAAGCCGGACATCGGCCCGCAATCCAGCCCGATCGAGCGGGCGGCCAGCATCAGGTAAGCGCCCTGCAGCGAGGCATTGCGAAACGCGGTGATGTCGATCAGCGGCTGGTTGCCGTCGAACCAGCTCTTCGCATCCGCATGCGGGAACAGCTGCGGCAGCTTCTCGTGGAAGGCGTGGTCGGTGGCGACAATCGCGTTCACCGGTGCCGCCATGGTCTTGGCGCGGTTGCCGTCGGACATCAGCGGCGACAGCTTTTCCTTGGCCGCCTTCGACTTCACGAACACCACCCGCATCGGCGACGAGTTGGCGCTGGTCGGGCCGAACTTGGCCAGATCGTAGAGCTGGTGCAGTTGCTCGTCGCTGACGTCCTTGGGCAGCCACGCATTGAAGGTGCGGGCTTCGCGGAACAACTGGTCGAGGGCGGTATCGGAAAGCAACTCGCTCATGGGTATCCTTTGCTGGCTTGGCGTTATCGTGGCGCAACGGCACCAGTGTAAACGCAGGCGCCATCCGGCAGGGTCTCGACAGGGGAACGCAGCGTGCCATTCGCGGAAACAATGCCAGCGGTTACCTCCGCATGCTGAACCCGCGCCACGAGTGCTGGGCGATCACCGACCATGCCGCCGGCAACCAGCGCCAGGCGCTGGCGCTGGCCGAGCGGATGGACATGCCGGTACGCCACCTGGTGCTGGAACCGCGCGCGCCGTGGTCCTGGTTCGCCCCGCGCCTGCTGCCCGGCAGCGACCGCGCATTGCCGCTGGCGCAACGCGTCGCCTTCGCGCCACCGTGGCCGCGACTCGCCATCGGCTGCGGCCGCAGCGCCGCACTGTTCACGCGGATGCTGCGCGAGCTGTCCGGTGGCCGCTGCCACACCGTGCAGATCCTCGACCCGCGCATCGACCCGGCCCACTGGGATACGGTGATCGCCCCGCGCCATGATGGGCTCACCGGCCCCAATGTGCTGAACCCGCTGGGTTCGCTGAACGGGGTCGACGACGACTGGCTGGCCGATGGCCGCGAATCCTGCCCGCAATTCGACGAACTGCCGCGGCCGCGCAGCGGCGTGCTGATCGGCGGTCCGCGTCGCGGCATCGCCATCGACAGCGGCTACGCCGGACGCCTCGCCGAACGCCTGCGCGCACGCTGGCAGCACGAAGGCGGCAGCCTGCTTGTACTCGCCTCGCGGCGGACCCCCGATGCGGTCATGGACACGCTGCGTACTGCGCTCGACGGTATCCCCGGCCTGCGCTGGGCCGGCCCCGACGACGGCCGCAACCCCTACCCCGGCGTGCTCGGCTGGGCCGATCGCCTCGTCGTTACGCCCGATTCGGTGAACATGCTCAGCGAGGCCTGCGCGGTGGGTTGCCCGGTCGAGACACTGGTCGACGCGACCTTGCCGGCGAAACTGGAGCGTTTTCACCGGTCGCTGCATCAGGCCGGCCTGTTGCACGCATTGGGTGACCCTGTCCCGGCCTCGCAACCGCCATTGCGCGAAACGGCAGATATCGCGGCCCAATTACGCAAGCGCCTGGCAGCATCGGCACCCGGCCACGACGACCACCAGCCTCGGCGGTAACGATCAGGTCGGCAGACGTCCTGAGCGGGTAGACGGTCTGGCCACGCCTTCAGTCGAACGCGAAACCCAACGCACGAGTCACACCCGTCACTTCCTCGCAAAGGCCTTCCAGTGCGGCATCGCGGGGCGCGACGCGCGAACGCAGATCCAGCGTGCAGGCCAGCGCACGCTGCAACAGCTCGGCGTGGGCCCGCACCAGCGTGGCCGCTTGCGTGGCATCCAGCAGGCCGGCATCGCGACACGCCGGGATCAGCCGTGCATTGGCGGTGACGCCGAGCAATTGCGGCTGCTGCGCGGCATGCGCCAGCACCAGGCCTTGCAGGGCGAATTCGATATCGAGCAGGGTGCCGCGGCCTTGCTTCAGATCAAGCCGAGCGGTGTCCGAACGATCACGTTCGGCGCGCCAGCGGCGACGCATCTGGCTTACCGCATCGAACACGGCGGTCGCCTCGCGTGGCACTGCCAGGATGTCGCGGCGCACCCCGGCCAGCGCGGCATTGAGCACGGCATCGCCGGCCACCGGCCGCGCGCGCAACAGCGCCTGGTGCTCCCACGTCCATGCCCGGCTTTGCTGGTAGGCGATGAAGGCATCCAGGCTGCCGACCAGCAGGCCCTTGGAACCATCCGGGCGCAAGCGCGTATCCACTTCGTACAGTCGCCCGGCGCGGGTCTGCACGGTCAGCCAGTTCATCACGCGCTGGGCCAGCCGCTGGTACCAGCGCGAACCTTCCAGCGGGCGCGGACCATTGCTCATTGCCTGCGTGCGCTTGCCGTCGTAGACGAACACCAGATCGAGATCGGAGGCAAAGCCCAGTTCCTCGCCGCCGAGGCTGCCGTAGCCCAGCACGGCGAAGCCGGAGCCTTCGCCCGGCAGGCGGCCGTGTTGCGTCACCAGTTCGCGCTCGGCCAGCGCGGTGACGGCAATGATCACCGATTCGGCCAGCATCGCCAGCCGTCGCGCCGTGGCGACCGCATCGGCACGACCGTCGTTGAAGGCCAGCCCCAGCCGGAACGCGATGGACGACTTGAATTCGGTGATGCGTTCCAGCTCGGCCTCGGCCTCGCGCTCGTCCAGCGTGGCCAGCACGCGGGTGAGTTCGGCGCCGATGTCGGAACGCTTCAGCGGCAGTTGTTCGATGCGCGGATCGAGCACGTCGTCCAGCAGCAAGGGCTGCGCGATCACCCGCTCGGCCAGAAAGGCGCTGTCGGCGAACAGCTTGGCCAGCCGCTTGCGCGCCGCCGGCTGCTCCTCCAGCAACGCCAGATAGGATGAACGCCGCGCCACGGCCTGGGTCAGGCGGCACAGGCGCAGCAGGCACGGCACCGGCGCATCGGTGGCGCGCGCAGCGGCAAGCAACTGCGGCATCAGGCGATCGAGCCGTTCGCGCGAACGCGCCGACATGGCGCGCACCGGCGAGGCTTTCGGCAGTTTCAACAGCGCTTCGGCCGCCTCCGGCCCGGGCACGAAACCGCTGGCTTCCAGCGTGCCGGCATCCAGCGCCTCGTCGCAGGCCTGCCGCCACAAGGCGGCATCCTCGGCCGGCACGCTGGCGGTGCGGCCACCTTGCGGCATCAGCACCGCGGCGAACTCGTTGGCGACGATCTCGCGATGCTTTGCCAGCTCCTCGGCCAGCGGCTCCCATGCCGGGTAATCCAGCCCGCGCGCAATCCGCTCGCGGCTCAGCGCATCGTCCGGAATGTCGTGGGTCTGCGCGTCGCGCAGCATCTGCACGCGGTTTTCCAGCTTGCGCAGGAACACATAGGCCTCGCGCAATACCTTCGCCCGCGCCGAAGGCAGGTGGCCGCGCGCCTCGCACGCCGCCAGCGCGGGCAGCAGGCCGCGCACGCGCAGGCTCGGCTCGCGCCCGCCGCGGATCAGCTGGGTCAGCTGCACGATGAATTCGATCTCGCGGATGCCGCCGGGGCCGAGCTTCAAGTTGTCGGCCAGGTCCTTGCGCACGACTTCCGCGTCGATCAGCGACTTCATTTCGCGCAAGCCGGCAAAGGCGGTGTAGTCGAGGTACTTGCGATAGATGAACGGGCGCAGCAGTTCCTGCAGCTCCTTGCCGGCGTGCTGGTCGCCGGCCACCGGGCGGGCCTTGATCCAGGCGTAGCGTTCCCAGTCGCGGCCTTCGCGCTGGTAGTACTGCTCCATCGCGCTGAACGACAGCGCCAGCCGGCCGGCATTGCCGAACGGGCGCAGGCGCAGGTCGACGCGCGCGCAGATGCCGTCGGCGGTGGGTTCGTTGAGCAGCCGCACCAGTTGCCGCCCCAGCCGCACGAAGTACTCGCCGTTGTCGAGCACGCGCGCACCATCGCTCTGGCCGCCGTGCGGGTAGACCAGTACCAGGTCGATGTCGGAGGAGAAATTCAACTCGCTGCCGCCGAGCTTGCCGAAGCCGACGACGATCAGCCGCTGCACGCTGCCGTCACGGCCGCAAGCCTGGCCGAAGCGCGTCGCCAGCAGCCGTTCGGACCAGCCCAGCGCCAGCGCCAGCAAGGCCTCGTACAACACGCTGGTGGCCGACAGGGTTTCCGGCAACTCGTCCAGTCCGTTGACATCGCGAAACACCAGCCGCAGCGCCTCGGCGTGGCGGAAGCGGCGCAACGCCGCCAGCGTGGGAATCTCGTCCTCCGGCAACTTCAAGGACTCGATGCGCGCCGCGGCGTCCGCATTGGAGCGCAATCGATCCAGCCCTTGCGGTGACAGCAAAGCCGGCTGGTTACGCCACACTTCGAAGGCGAAATCGCTGGCCATCAGCGTGCGCCGGATACGCTCGGCCACGCCAGCGTCGTCGTGCAACGGCACGCCGGCCGCGCGGCAACGCGCGGTCAGCTCGGCGTAACGGTCATCGATCAGGGTGCGCAGGGCGCTGGACTCGGAAGACGGCTGGGTCATGCCGTCATTATGCCGGCTCGCGCCCATGCCCCGCTGGCCTGCCGTGCGGGCGAACGCCCTGACCGGACAGCCAGCGCCCATGAGGACCCGGCATAACCGCATGCCATCCCATCCTTTCCGGCCAGCCGAAGGCCCGCCTAGCATGCTCTTACGAATGGACGTCCAAACGCCCGCAACAAGACCATCGTCATGACCGCCGCCCCGCTTTCCCTGCTCTCCGAAGACAAGCAGCAACTGGCCAACCGCCTCGCCGAGGGGCTGGATGCGCCTTCGCTGCACTGGCTTTCGGGCTATCTCGCCGGCCTGGCTGCGCTGCGACCCATCGGCAAGGCGGCCGGCAATGAAAGCGCGCCGCGCAAGGCCGTGGACGCACAGGCGCGCCTTACCGTGCTGTACGGCAGCCAGACCGGCAACGCCAAGCGCGTGGCCGAGCAGTTGGCCGAGCGCGCCACCGCGGCGGGGCTGGAGGTGCGCCTGCTGCGTGCCGATGCCTATCCATTGCAGGAGCTGAAGAAGGAGCGCCTGCTGTACGCGGTGGTCAGCACCCACAGCACCGGCAACGAGGTCGAACCACCGGACGATTCACGCGGTTTCTTCGAGCATCTCGAAAGCCGCCGCGCGCCGCGCCTGCCCGAACTCAGCTACGCCGTGCTGGCGCTGGGCGACACCAGCTACCCGGACTTCTGCGGCATCGGTCGCCGCCTCGACGAACGGCTGTCAGCGCTGGGTGCCACCAGCCTGTTCGCACGTGGCGAAGCCGACGTGGATATCGAGACGGTGGCCGCGCCCTGGGCCGACAACGCTCTGGAGCAGGCCCGCACCTTGTTGAAACTGGCCCCGGGCCAGCCGTCGCCCGCGCCGACCAGCGGCGTGGTGACCCCGCTGCATCCGGCCCGCCAGGCGTGGTCGCGCCAGCATCCCTTCCACGCCGAGGTGCTGGCCAACCAGCGCATCGTCGCCAGCGACAGCGGCAAGGACGTACGCCACATCGAGCTGTCGCTGGAAGGCAGCGGCCTCACCTACCAGCCCGGCGACGCGCTCGGCGTGTGGCCGACGCAGTCACCCACGCTGGTCGATGCCGTGCTGGCGACGCTGGGCCTGGATGGCAACCGGGAGGTGGATTTCAACGACGAACGCCTGCCGCTGCAGCAATGGCTCGGCCAGCGCCGCGAACTGACCGGCCTGACCCGGCCTTTCCTGATCGCACATGCCGAGCGCGGCGACCACGCTGCCCTCAAGGCCCTGCTGCAGCCCGACGCACGCGCCGAGCTCGGCGCCCTGCTCGACGGCACGCCCCTGCTGGACCTGTTGCGCCGCTATCCCACCGCGTGGGACGCCGACGCCCTGGTCGCGGCGCTGCGCCCGCTGGCGCCGCGCATGTACTCCATCGCTTCCAGCCTCAAGCAGGTCGAAAACGAAGTGCACCTCACCGTCGACCGCCTGCACTACCGCAGCGACGGCGAGGAGCGCTGGGGCGTGGCTTCGCATCATCTGTCCGCACTGGACGAAGGCGACACGGTACCCGTGTTCATCGAAGCCAACGACCGCTTCCGGCTGCCGGCCGAGCCGTCGCGCGACATCATCATGATCGGCCCCGGCACCGGCGTGGCGCCGTTCCGCGCCTTCGTGCAGGAACGCGCCGCCGCTGGCGCCAGCGGCCGCAACTGGCTGTTCTTCGGCAACCCGTATCGGCGCACCGACTTCCTGTACCAGCTGGAATGGCAGCAGGCGCTGCGCAATGGCACGCTGAGCCGGCTCGACGTGGCGTTCTCACGCGACCAGGCAGACAAGGTCTACGTGCAGGACCGCCTGCGCGAGCAGGGCCGCGAGTTGTGGGCGTGGTTGCAGCAGGGCGCGCACCTCTACGTCTGCGGCGATGCCAACCGCATGGCCCCCGACGTGCATGCGACCTTGCTCGACATCGCCGTGGCACACGGCGGCAAGTCGCACGAAGACGCCGAAACCTGGCTCAGATCCCTGCTGGACGAAGGCCGCTACGTCCGCGACGTGTACTGAATCCCCACTTTGCCGAAAGGCCATCACGGCCGGCGCCCAACGCCAGCCGCCTCCCCATGAAGCCCGCGCCATGACCGACAAGCCCCTTTCCGCGATGGAACAGCTCAAGGCCGACAGCCGCTACCTGCGCGGCACCATTGCCGAGAGCCTGGCCAATCGCACCACCGGTGCCATCAGCGATGACGACACCAAGCTGCTGAAGTTCCACGGCAGTTACATGCAGGACGACCGCGACCTGCGCGACGAACGCCGGCGCCAGAAACTGGAGCCGGACTACCAGTTCATGGTGCGCGTGCGCCTGCCCGGCGGCGTGCTGACGCCGCGGCAATGGCTGGACCTGGACCAGCTGGCCCGCGCCCACGCCAGCAGCGGCCTGCGCATCACCACGCGGCAGACCTTCCAGTTCCACGGCATTGCCAAGGAACATCTGCGCGACATGATCGGCGGCATCAACGACACCGGCCTGAGCACCCTGGCCGCCTGCGGCGATGACGTGCGCAACGTGATCTGCTCGGTCAACCCGCGGCTGTCCCCGGCCCACGCCGAGGCGTACGACTGGGCGCTCCGAATCATGCGCCACCTGGAGCCGCGCACTTCGGCCTACAAGGAACTGTGGGTCGACAAGCTGGAACGTACTAGCGACGGCAGCCAGGACAGCGAACCGCTGCTGGGCAAAACCTACCTGCCGCGCAAGTTCAAGATCGGCATCGCCATCCCGCCGTACAACGACATCGACGTGTTCGCGCAGGACCTGGGCCTGATCGCCATCCTCGACGAACACGGCCAGTTGGCCGGCTTCAACCTCGCGCCCGGCGGCAGCATGGGCGCGAGTGCCGGCAACCCGGCCACCTACCCGCAGCTGGGCGACCTGATCGGCTTCGTCGAACCCGGGCAGATTCTCGACGCGTGCTGGCATGCGATCGCCGTGCAACGCGATTTCGGCGACCGTGTCGAACGCCTGCATGCGCGCCTGAAGTACACCATCGACGACCGCGGCCTGGACTGGTATCGCAACGAACTGCAATCACGGCTCGACTTCCCCCTGCAGGCGCCGCGCGACTACCACTTCGAGCACAACGGCGACCGCTACGGCTGGACCGAAGGCAGCGACGGACGCTGGCACCTGACCCTGCAGATTCCCAGCGGTCGGCTGCTGGACACGAAAGGCCACACGCGCCAAACCGGCCTGCGCGACATCGCCCGCATGCACACCGGCGAATTCCGCATGACCTGCGACCAGAACGTGATCATCGCGGACGTGGCCGCCGCCGACCGGGCCGCCATCGATGCGCTGGTGGAACAACACGGCCTGGATGACTACAAGCGCGCCAGTGGCATCCGCCAGCACGCCATCGCCTGCGTGGCGCTGCCGACCTGCGGCCTGGCCATGGCCGAAAGCGAACGCTATTTGCCGACCATCCTGGACCGGCTGGAAGCCGTGCTGGACAAGCACGGCCTGCGCGACGAACCGATCCACTTCCGCATGTCCGGCTGCCCCAACGGCTGCTCGCGTCCGTACCTCGGCGAGATCGCCCTGATCGGCCGCGCCGTGGGCCGCTACGACCTGCGCCTGGGTGCCGATCATCGCGGCGAGCGGCTCAACGCCCTCTACCGCGAAAACATCGACGAAGCCGCCATCGTCGCCGCGCTCGACGACCTGTTCGGCCGCTTCGCCAGCGAGCGGCAAGGCGATGAACGCTTCGGCGATTTCATTGCCCGCACCGGCGTGGTCGAACCGCCACGGCGCCGGCCAGCGCTGGACTTCGCGCCATGAGCGTGCGGGCCGTCGACGCCACGCAGTTCGACGGCGCCGAGCGCATGCTCGAATCGCTGGATGCCGTCGAGCGCGTGCGCTGGGCGCTCGAACACCTGCCCGGCCCTTACGTGCTGTCCTCCAGTTTCGGCGCACAGGCTGCGGTCATGCTGCATCTGGTGACCCGGCAACGGCCGGACATTCCGGTCGTGGTCATCGATACCGGCTACCTGTTCCCCGAGACATACCGCTTCATCGACCAACTCACCGAGCGACTCCAGCTCAACCTGCACGTGGCCCGTCCTTCGCTGTCGCCCGGTTGGCTCGAAGCCCGCCATGGCCAGTTGTGGAAGGACGGGCGCGACGGCATTGATCGCTACAACCGACTGGCCAAGGTGGAGCCGCTGCGCGAAGCGCTGGACCAGCTCGGCGCCGGCACCTGGTTCGCCGGCCTGCGCCGGCAACAATCGCACAGCCGCGCGGATGCCCCGGTGCTGGAGCGCCGCCACGTGCGCTGGAAGGTCCATCCCATCGCGGACTGGACCGACCGCGACGTGGGCATGTACCTCAAGCGCCACAACCTGCCTTATCACCCGCTGTGGGACCAGGGCTACGTGTCGATCGGCGACACCCACACCACGCGCCGCTGGGAACCGGGCATGCGCGAGGAAGACACCCGCTTCTTCGGCCTCAAGCGCGAATGCGGCATTCATCTGGACGTCTGAACGCCATGCATGACCACACTCGCGAGCACGCACCGCGCTGGATTCTGCGCCCACGCCAGCAACGCTGGCTGGAACGCCTGCTGGACAACGAACTGGCTCCGTTGCACGGTTTTCTCGGCCGCGCCGACTACGACAGCGTGTTGGCCGCGATGCACCTGGCCGACGGCACGCCTTGGCCGTTCCCAGTGACACTGGACGTGGACGAAGCGTTCGCCGCCACGCTCGACGCAGGCGCGCGCATCGCGCTGTGCAGCCCGCACGGCGAACCACTCGCACGGCTCGATCTCAGCGACATCTACTACCCGGATCATTTGCGCGAAGTGCGTCTGTTGTATGGGCACATGGATCGCCGGCATCCGGCGATCGTGCAGCTGTTGCGGCATACGGGGGCGGTTTATCTGGGTGGACGAGTACACGACTGGCGCGGTGTTGCGGTACCGCGGAGGCCGCTTGATGACGCCGTTGGGATGGTGTCCTCGTCGCACGATTTGTGGGGTGGCAATGGAAGCCTCCATGCGATCGAGCCGGTGGGGGCCTGCGTGAGTCATTTGCTGCACTGACTCGCTACTGCTGCGAACTTGCCTGATCGCCAGATTGCTCGCCTGTGGCGGGCTTTTGCTCGTTCTGACGTGGTCGGTGGGTGGCTCACCTGCGGTGGGCTTTCGCTCACATTGGCGCAATCGGTGGGATGCTCGCTTGCAGCGGGCTTTCGAGCGCCTGCCGGCGCCCGAGTTACCTCTCTTTGCTGGCCCAAAGAGACGTAACCCAGAGAAATGGCCTATGGGACCCGCCGACCCTACAAGCCTTGGCGATCGAGGTGTTTGGAACTTGCGTGGCTCTTCCTGTTACACGGGCGGCCACACCGCGCCGTCACCGAAAACTGAGGGTTAGGAAGAGCAGGGGCGTGTGGTCGAGCTTGGCGCTGTGGTGTGCGGCTTTTTCATCCCCCTTCGAGAGCGGCGCGCGGCGGAGGATCAGGCCCGCAGGGTGGCTGGCAGGGATGCCGGCCAGTTCGACGCCAGGGCAGGCGACGGCATGGATGCCGGAGTTGAGGCAACGCAGGACGCAGTTGCCCGAGCCCTGTCGGCGAACCCCCGTAGCCGGGCGCGGACCCGCCGGCTCGCAGAGCCGGTGGGCGCGAACGCAGGGTGCCCCTCTCTTGGGTTACTTTCTCTCGGGCAAGCGAGAGAAAGTGACTCGGCCACCGGCAGGTGGGCGAAACCCCGGCACCATAGGTGACGGCAGGTTGCCGAAACCATGGGGCAAGAAACCATGGGTCAAGACGCGCCGCCCGCAAGCCGTGCGCAACACGTAAACCCCACCCTCCACGAATACTGCCGCCACGCGGCAGAACTCACCTCAAGCCGCGTGCAACGCCGCCGCACGCTTGCCGCGCCGGCCGGTCTCGCGCCACAGTGGCGCTTTCGGCCATGCCGGCTCGGCGTGACCGGCGACGACGCGGCGAAGTTCGGCTTCGTCGAGTTGCGGGGCGACCAGCGTGGCCAGTTGCGCGACGTAGCTGCGCAGCACGCGATCACGACGCAGGACCAGCCAGCTGGTGCATTCGGGCAGCAGCGGGTCGATGTCGAGCACCACCAGTTCGCGCGCATCGGCATCGCCCAGCGCCATCTCGGCGAGGATGCCCACGCCCAGGCCGGCCAGCACGTAGGTCTTGATCAGGTCGGCATCGGCCGAGGTGCAGGCGATGCGCGGCTCGATGCCGACCGAGCTGAAAGCCCGGCGCAGCGAGGAATCCGGTTGCAGCGAGGATTCGTAGCTGACCAGCGGCAGATCGGCCAGATCGGCCAGGCGCAGCGGCCGCTTCAGGCGTGCCAGCGCATGGCCGCGCGGCACGATGGCGCGTCGATGCCAGCGATACAGCGGTACCGCGATGCCGCCTTCCGGCTGCGCGCCGCTGGTGCTGACGATGGCCAGGTCGACCTCGCCGCTTTCAAACAGGCTGATGACACGACTCTCGCCTTGCGGGCGGATGTGCACGCTCAGATCGGGATATTGCTGCTTGAGCCGCGCAATCGGCTCGGGCAACACGAAGCGGGCCTGGGTATGCGTGGTGGCCAGTGCCAGCTCGCCGTGCGATTCCTCGCGCAGGTTCGCTGCCAACGCGCGGATGTTGTGCGATTCGTTGAGGATGATGCGCGCGCGCTCCAGTACCTGGGCGCCGGCGGGCGTGATCGTGTCCAGGCTCTTGCCGCGACGGGTGAACACCTGGAAACCGAGTTCACCTTCGAGTTGCTTGAGCTGCTTGCTGATGCCCGACTGGGTGGCGTAGACGTTCTCCGCCGCGAGCGTGATGTTGAGACCGGCGTCGGCGATGGCGACGATGTAGCGCAGTTGGGTGAGCGTCATGATGTCCTGCCTTGGGGTGTACGTGGATGGCGAGCGTCAATGCACGAAGCACGACACGGACAGGGCATGTTTTCCGCCGAACGAATCTGCTTGATGTTGAGCATGACCAATCTCCACACACCGGCACCATGCCGGGTCGACTGCACGCGACCTTAACACACGAATGTTTTGGACGTCTATCCATCCATTCTAATACGTCGGAAGTCATGCACCACCACATCATGCCAGGTCGGCATAACCTCGGTCGCAGCCATCATTTCCAGCCAAACCCCGGCACCGTTAGCGTGAATCCATCCTTCCCGACACGTGCCCTCGACCGCCATGCCGCTTTATCCGCTCTTCGCCGATCTTGTCGACCGCCCCGTCCTGGTGGTGGGCGGCGGCGTGGTAGCCGAGCGCAAGGCCGAGGCATTGCTGGCCGCCGGCGCCCGGGTGCGTGTCGGCGCCCCCGCGCTCACCGCCACCCTGCACGAGTGGGTCTCGCAGCAACGCATCACCTACCTGCCGGGCCGCTATCGCAAGGAATGGCAGAACGGCGCATGGCTGGTGATCGCCGCTACCGGCGACCCGTGGCTCAATGCGCGCATCGCTGCCGAAGGCACCGCGCGGCGACGACTGGTGAACGTGGTGGACGATCCCGCGCTGTCCAGTTTCCAGGTGCCGGCGGTGATCAACCGCGCGCCGTTGCAAGTAGCCATTTCCACCAACGGCACGGCACCGGTGCTGGCACGGCGGTTGCGCGAACGCATCGAGAGCTTGCTCGACCCCGCATTGGGCCCGCTGCTGCAACTGGCCCAGCGCTACCGTCCGCATATCCGCCAGCGTCATCCGGACATGGCCCATCGCCGACGTTTCTATGATTGGCTGCACGATGGCCCGGTCCGCAATTTATTGCGTGCCGCGCAACCCGCCTTGGCCGAACATGCCTTGCAGGTGGCGCTGGATGCCGCATCGACACCCGCAGCGGTCGGCTCGGTGGTGCTGGTCGGCGCCGGCCCCGGCGATCCCGGCTTGCTCACCTTGCGCGCGCTGCGTGCGTTGAACGAGGCCGACGTGATCCTGCACGACGCCCTGGTGTCGCCCGCCGTGCTCGAACTGGCCCGGCGCGATGCCGCGCGCATCGCCGTGGGCAAGCGCGGCGGTGGCACGCATACCGCGCAAGATGCCATCCACGCGCTGCTGCTGGAGCACGCCCGCGCCGGTCGCCGCGTGGTTCGACTGAAGGGTGGCGATCCGTTCGTGTTCGGTCGCGGTGGCGAGGAACTGGAATTCCTGCAACACCATGGCATCGCCTTCGAAGTGGTGCCCGGCATCACCGCGGCCGTGGCCTGCGCCGCCTTCGCCGGCGTGCCGCTGACTCATCGCGAGCACGCCCAGTCGGTGCGACTGGTGACCGCGCACTGCCGCGATTCGCTGGACACGCTGGACTGGGCGGCGCTGGCCCGGGAACGCCAGACGCTGGCGTTCTACATGGGAGTGGCCCAGCTCGACACCGTGTCGCGGAAACTCATTACGCACGGACGTGCGGCATCGACATCCTTCGCGCTGGTGGAAAACGGTTCGCTGCCGCAGCAACGCACGCTCACCGGCGCGCTGGACGAATTGCCCGCGCTGGCACGCCAGCATGCCATCGCCGCGCCTGCGTTGCTGATCATCGGCGAAGTCGCGGCACTCGCCCATCGCCTGCACTGGCATGGCGAGCTGCTGGAAAGCTGTCGACGCCCCGCCCGCTCGTCCCACCAGCCGTCCGCCGCCCTGGCCGACGCTGCCTGATCCATCCGCATCCCGCATCCCGCAATCGCTCGTCGAAGGAGACCATCATGAGCCTGCAACTGGGCGATACCGCCCCCGACTTCACCCTCGATTCCACCGAAGGCCAGATCCACCTGCACGATTACATCGGCAAGCAGTGGCTGGTGTTCTTCTCGCACCCGAAGGATTTCACCCCGGTGTGCACCACCGAGCTGGGCGCCTTCGCCCGCCGCAAGGGCGAGTTCGCCCAGCGTGACACCAAGCTGCTTGGCCTGTCGGTGGATTCGGTGGCCGACCACAAGGGTTGGTCGAAGGACGTCGAGGACGTCACCGGCGCCGCGATCAACTATCCGCTGCTGGCCGATACCGAGCTGAAGGTGGCGAACCTGTACGGCATGATCCACCCCAAGGCCGACCCCAAGGTCACCGTGCGCACGGTGTTCATCATCGATCCGCAGAAGAAAGTGCGCCTGACCCTGACCTACCCGCCGAGTGCCGGCCGCAATGTCGACGAGGTGCTGCGCGTACTCGACTCGCTGCAGCTCACCGACGGCCGCAAGCTCACCACGCCGGTGGACTGGCAGCCGGGCGACGACGTGATCATCGCGCCGTCGGTCTCCGACGAGGACGCCCGCAAGGAATACCCGCAGGGCTGGAAGACCCTCAAGCCCTACCTGCGCCTGCTGAAGGTGACGGACGCGCTCAAGAAAGCCGTCAACGCCTGATCCAACCCTGCTTCAGCCGCGTCCCGCAACGGGCGCATTCGGGCCGGCGTGCCATGCGCCGGCCCTTCTTTTTTGGGTAGACGTGGAAGAAATGAAGTCACGCGACTCGTCATGCCCCCGTGCTTTTTCTTGTCATCCCGGCGAAGGCCCACTGCTGTCCGGAATAAAAATGCGCGATGCGTGGAAGGCCCCGAGCAGTACAACTTTGCAACCATTGAGTTTGCATGAGACCCAAATTTCAGAGTTATCGACCACGCCCCGTCTCGTCATCCCAGCGAAAGCTGGGATCCAGTTAAGATGCTGTGCGAAGCACACTCAACTTCTTGTTTTTGTGTGCTTCGCACGCATGTTCGACTGGATTCCAGCTTTCGCTGGAATGACGGATTCGGCTGCCGTCATGCCTTCGCAAAATTATTCCGGACAGCAGTGGGCGCAGGCCGGGACGACGGCCAAGGCCAATAACCTGGAATCACCCGACCGATGAACCCGGGGCAACACGCGATATTCACCTGACAACGCGTTCATGTCGCCCGCGTTACAGTCCGCAGCTTGCCTGCGACCAGGCCACCGGACCGCCATGACGACACGCCTCGCCCTTCCCCAGTCCCGCCTTGCCCGACTCGCCCTGTTGGTCGCGGTAGCCATCCTCTTCGTCCTGCTCACCGGCTTGATCGACGGGCACAAGGGCGTGGCGCCGTTGCGATTGCTGATCCAGCCGAAATTCCCGCTGGCCAACGCCTTGCCCGGGCTGCTGCTGGGCGGCCTGTTGCTGCTGCTGAGCCGACGCCTGTTGTGGTCGTTCGGGCTGGCGTACCTGCTGCAGGCCGTGCTGTATGGCGTCAACGCGCTGAAGGTGGAAAACCTCGGCACGCCGCTGATGCCGGCCGACTTCCGCATGGTCGGCCAGTTGCGCAAGGGCGGCTTCCACCTGCTCGCCGGTTATCTGCCGCACAGCCCATGGCCGTACCTGGCCTTGCTGGCCGGCCTTGCCGCAATCATCGCGTTGTGGCACTTCGAGCCGCCGCTGTTCGCGCGCCGCACCCGCGGCAAGCGGCTGGTCGGTGGCGCCGTGCTGGCCGTCACGCTGGGCAGCCTGCTCGCCGGCAGTTCGGCCTGGGCCGGTTTCTACAACGGTCGCACGCTATGGCTGGAACCGTGGTCGGCCGCTTCCACCACCATCCACTCGGGGCTGGTCAGCTCGTTGCTGATGTTCCACATCCAGTACGGCCACGCCAAGCGCAAGGCCGATCCGGCCGCGGTGAAACAACTGCTCGCACAGAACGAACCGGCGCTGCAGCAGCACATGCAGATGCCGGCCACGCCGGCGAGCGCGCTGCCGGACATAGTGGTGATCCAGAGCGAATCGTTCTTCGATCCGTCGACCCTGCGTGGCTACGAACACGCCGACCTCACCCCCAACCTGCGCCGGCTGCAGGCGGAAGGCACCAGCGGCCCGCTGTACGTCCCCACTTTCGGCGGCGGCACCATCCGTACCGAGTTCGAAGTGCTTACCGGCCTGTCGCTGCGCTACTTCGAGGACATGCAGTTCCCCTATCTGCAGATGAACCGCAAGCTGGTGCCGAGCATGGTGCGGGCACTGAATGCGCGCGGCTACGAGACCGTGGCCATCCACGGCAACGATCCGGCATTCTGGAACCGCACCACGGCATTCAAGGCGCTGGGTTTCGACCGTTTCGTCTCGCGCACACAATTCCCGGCCAACGCGGCGATGGACGGCAAGTACATGGCCGACAGCGCGATGACCGACGAGATCATGGACCAGCTGAAGGACAGCGGTCCGCCGCAATTCCTGTTCGCGATCAGCATCGAGGCGCACGGTCCGTACGATGTGGAGCCGGCGAACACCGCCGAGCGCGATGCCATCCGCGTACCCGCCGGCATCGAGGGCAAGGAAAAGCTCGAGCTGCAGGATTACATCTATCACATCCAGCATGCCGACCATGAGCTGGGCCGGCTCGCCGCGTTGCTCGCCAAGCGCAGCCGCCCGACCCTGCTGCTGTTCTACGGCGACCACCTGCCCGCACTGACCAATGTCTACCACACGCTCGGTTTCGTCGACGGCGGCAACATGCTGAGCGAACCGGGCACCTGGCTGCTGGTCGACCCGGCCCATCCGCGCAAGGCCGTGCACGAAGACATCGCCTCGTGGATGCTTCCCGGCAAACTGCTCGACACCGCCGGCATCCACGACGACGCCTACTTCGCGCTGACCCAGCTGCTGGTCCCGCAGCTGGCCAGGCTCACCCGGGCCCCGGGCGCTCCCTTGTCCGACGAATCTTCCGGGCAGCAGCAAGTCGACACCGACATGGCCAGCGTCGCCCTGCTGCGCATGAAGGGCAAGCTGGAAAAATTGCTGCCTGTCAGCGCTCCCGGCACTCCGTCGAACTACGCCGGCCAACCCGCGGCGATGTCGACGAGTGCGGGCACCGCGCACTGAGCCTGGCCTATATCCCCGTTGTTCCGCGCCGGCGCTCCAGGTCGCGGAACAACGGACGATGGGAGACCGCGCCGGAAACCCGGCCACGCGCAATTACGGCAACCATTCAGCCAGCTGTCCGCTGCCAAAACGCCCTCCCCCCGGATTCAGGCACCAGCCAGAACCGCACGCCTAGCGTGATGACCACTGCGGCGCATGCCTGCCCGCAGTTCCATCATCGAGGAGTCCCACCCATGCGCAAGACCGTGATCGCCACCATCGTTGCCACCAGCTTCGCGCTTTCCATCCCCGCCTTTGCCCAGGTGGCCGTGGGTGGTGGCGGACGGCTTGGCGTTGGCGTACAAACCGGCGGACTGACGCACAGCGCCATGCAGACAGCCGGACACGCCGGCATGCAGGCGGACCAGACGTTGCAGCACACCGCCCACCGTGCCCGCCACGCCACGCATCGCGCCGAAAATGCCGCGCACTCCCGCAGCCATGCCCGGGTCGATACTCGCACCAACGCCTCGATCCACGCCGGTGCGGCAGGCGCGAATACCGATACCAGTGCAAGCATGGGTGCCGGACTCGACACCTCCGCGGCTGCCGGCAAAGCCGGCGCAGCCGGTCGCAGCGCAGCCGGCCAGGTCCGCGACACCACCCACCAAGCCCTGCAGTCCGGCGAGCATACGGCCGGCGCCATCGGCCATGCCGCAAAGGGTATCCATGCCGGCGGTTCGGCCAGCGCCCAGGTACACGGCCACTAAGCCCTAGGAGCGTGGGCGGCAGAAATCTTCCGGGCTGCAGAAGTGGCTGCGTGGTCCATATGCCCGTCGCTTCTTGGCCCATAGAACCACTATGGGCCGGCGAATCGTCGAAAATCTGTCCTCACGCAGCCACTTTTTCGCCTCGGAAGTTTCTACCGCCCACGCTCCCAGGCGTGAATGTCACGAGCCCCGCCGATCCGTCGGGCTCGACCAGAAACAAGCCACAAAAAACCCCGCCGAAGCGGGGTTTTTTGTGGTTTGCCCTTCGACGCCGCCGCCATGCGGCAACGTCTGGGGCGAACGGCTGGGGCCGGATCAGAAATCCATGCCGCCCATGCCACCCATGCCGCCGGGGGCGCCGCCGTGGCTGTGCTCTTCCTTCTTCGGCAGCTCGGCCACCATCGCTTCGGTGGTGATCGCCAGGCCGGCCACCGACGAGGCGTACTGCAGGGCCGAACGGGTGACCTTGGTCGGGTCCAGGATGCCGAACTCGATCATGTCGCCGAACTCGCCGGTCGCGGCGTTGTAGCCGTAGTTGCCCTTGCCTTCCTTGACCTGGTTGACGACCACGCTGGGTTCGCCACCGGCATTGAAGACGATCTCGCGCAGCGGCGCTTCGAGCGCGCGGCGGGTGATCGCGATGCCGAGGTTCTGGTCTTCGTTGTCGCCCTTCAGGCCTTCGACGGCCTTCAGCGCGCGGATCAGCGCCACGCCACCACCGGGGACCACGCCTTCTTCAACGGCCGCACGGGTTGCGTGCAGGGCGTCTTCGACGCGAGCCTTCTTTTCCTTCATCTCGACTTCGGTAGCCGCACCGACCTTGATGACCGCAACGCCGCCGGCCAGCTTGGCCACGCGTTCCTGCAGCTTCTCGCGGTCGTAGTCCGAGGAGGTCTCCTCGATCTGCGCCTTGACCTGGCCGATGCGCGCCTGGATCTTTTCCGCTTCGCCGGCACCGTCGATGATGGTGGTGTTTTCCTTGGTGATGACGACGCGCTTGGCACGGCCCAGATCGTTGATCGTGGCCTTCTCCAGCTGCAGGCCGACTTCCTCGGAAATCACCTGGCCGTTGGTCAGGATCGCGATGTCTTCCAGGATGGCCTTGCGACGATCACCGAAGCCCGGCGCCTTGACGGCGGCGACCTTGACGATACCGCGGATGGTGTTGACCACCAGCGTGGCCAGCGCCTCGCCTTCCACTTCCTCGGCGACGATCAGCAGCGGCTTGCCGGCCTTGGCGACGGCTTCCAGCACGGGCAGCAGCTCGCGCACGTTGGAAACCTTCTTGTCGTGGATCAGGATGAACGGGTCATCCAGCTCGACCTGCTGGCTCTGCTGGTTGTTGATGAAGTACGGCGACAGGTAGCCGCGGTCGAACTGCATGCCCTCGACGACGTCGAGTTCGTTGTCCAGGCCCGAGCCTTCCTCGACCGTGATCACGCCTTCCTTGCCGACCTTCTTCATCGCGGTGGCAATGATGTCGCCGATGTTGGTGTCGGAGTTGGCCGAGATCGTGCCGACCTGGGCGATCGCCTTGTCGTCGGCGGTGGGTTTGCTCAGGCTCTTCAGCTCGCCGACGGCGGCCACCACGGCCTTGTCGATGCCGCGCTTCAGATCCATCGGATTGATGCCGGCGGCCACGGCCTTCAGGCCTTCGCGGATGAACGCCTGCGCCAGCACGGTGGCGGTGGTGGTGCCGTCACCGGCGTTGTCGGAGGTCTTGGAGGCGGCTTCCTTGACGATCTGCGCGCCCATGTTCTCGTAGGCGTCGGCCAGCTCGATTTCCTTGGCGACGGAAACGCCGTCCTTGGTGATCGTCGGCGAGCCGAAGCTCTTCTGCAGCACCACGTTGCGACCCTTCGGGCCCAGCGTGACCTTGACGGCGTTGGCGAGCGTGTTCACGCCCTTGAGGATGCGCGAACGGGCGTCTTCGCCGAAGCGGACTTCTTTAGCGGCCATAAAATTTTTGCCTCAAAAATTTTGAAATTAAGGAAAGGGGGTTTGTCGTTTCGAGAGCGTCGCCGAAGCGAGCTTCCGGCAACGGGCGAGCGCGGTGACGCGCTCAGCCTTCGATCACGGCCACGATGTCGTCTTCCTTCAGGAACACGAGGTCTTCGCCGTCGATCTTGATTTCCTGGCCGGCGTACTTGCCGAACAGCACGGTGTCGCCTTCCTTCAGCGACATCGGACGGACCTTGCCGTCAGCCATGATCAGGCCGGTGCCGGCAGCCACGACCTTGCCACGGGTCGGCTTCTCGGTGGCGCTGTCCGGGATGACGATGCCGCCGGCGGAAATACGCTCTTCTTCCAGACGCTTGACGATGACGCGATCGTGCAGCGGACGCAGTTTGCTCATGACGACTCCAGCTAGGTTATGTGGATTGAGAAAGGGGCGACCCGGGTGCCGTTGTTAGCACTCCGGGCCAGTGAGTGCCAATTGTAATGACGCAGAACGCCCCTGCAAGAGGGTTAGGAGTGTGGGCGGCAGAAATCTTCCGGGCTGCAAAAGCGTCTGCGTGGTCCATATTTCCGTCGCTTCTTGGCCCATAGAACCACTATGGGCTGGCGAATCGTCGAAAATCTGTCCTCACGCAGCCACTTTTTCGCCTCGAAAGTTTCTACCGCCCACGCTCCTAGTACCGCGTCTCTGGCTCTGACATGGAGCGTTCAACCGACATTTCAAGGGGCGACACGCTACCCTCGGCAGCGTCCCTGCCGCCCCGACTTCGCGATGCCCGACCCCGTCCTGCTTTGCTATTGCACCTGCCCCGATGCCGCCAGCGCACAGGCCATCGCCGAGGCGCTGATCGGTGAGCGGCTGGCCGCCTGCGTCAACCGCCTGCCAGGCGTGGCATCCACCTACTGCTGGCAGGGCCAGGTGACCACGGACGCCGAGGAACTGCTGCTGATCAAGACCGTCGCCAGCCGCTTCGAGGCGCTGAAAACCCGTCTGCTGGCACTGCACCCCTACGAGTTGCCCGAATTGATCGCCGTACCGGTGGAACGCGGCCATGCCGCCTATCTGGACTGGATTCGTCACTCTGTCGGCGACTGAAGTCCCGGATCCAGGTAACCCAACGGTTCACACCGACGAATACTCTGATGGTCTGCCGGCAAGCGGAGGGCGTCAGGGCAGGGCCTTGCCGACTTCGGCCGGGCATCCTGCCGCATCCCCAAACCGCCCGCGACGGCTGGGCCATAATGCCGTGTCGCCCGCGCGCGACCCGATCGATGTTGGAGCTGCCATGCGTTTTTCCCTGCCCCGCCACTTGGCCGCCTGCCTGCTGGCCTTGTCCGTCCTACTACTCGCCGTGCCCGTGGCCCTGGCGCAGGACAACGGCATCCTGCCCGTCACCGAGGCCTACCAGCTCAAGGCCGACGCCAGCACGCCCGGCGTGCTGAAGCTGCACTGGACCATCGCGCCGGACTACTACCTGTATCGCGGCCGGATGAAGTTCACCGCCGGCGAGGGCGTGACGCTGGGCCAGGCGCAACTGCCGGCCGGCGAGAAGCACGTCGACCCGTACCTCGGCCCGGTGGAGACCTACCACCACGCAATCGATGCCAGCATTCCCTACACCGTGGCGCCCGGCACCACCCGATTGCGCCTGAGCGTGCAATTCCAGGGTTGCCACGAAGTGGAGCCGAAGATCTGCTACCCGCCGCATACCGAGCAGCTCGACCTGCCGCTGCCGGCAGCAACCACAGCCGATGCCGCCGCGCCGAGCGACCACCCCGGCAGCAACCCGCTCAGCAGTGCGCTACACCAGCTGGGCAGCGCCCCCACCAGTGGCATGGATGGCGCCGCGTTGCCGCCCGAACAGGCGTTCCGCTTCGCCGCGCTGGCGCAGGATGCCCATCACCTGCTGCTGCAGTGGACGATGCCGAAGGGCTACTACCTGTATCGCGACCAGACCACGCTGCGCCTGAAAGACGCCGACGGCCTGAGCCTTGGCACGCCCGAGTGGCCGACCGGCACCGCACACCAGGATGCGCACTACGGCCACGTCACCGTGTACTTCGGCCAGCTCGAATTGCCGGTGCCGATCAAGGGCGACCTCGCCGGCCGGCACCAGCTCACCGTGGAAGCCAGCTTCCAGGGCTGCCAGGACGGCGGTCTGTGCTATCCGCTGATGACGCGTGACGTGACGGTCGATCTGTCCAGCGGCGCAATCGCCTCCGGTGTCGCCGCGGCAACGCCCACACCACCCGCCGCGCATGCGGACACCGCATCGGCCGCGACCACCGCCACGCCACCGGCGACCGCACCGCTGCGCACCAGCCTGTTGGCCGCCCTGCTGCTGGCGCTCGGCGGCGGGCTGGTGCTGAACCTGATGCCATGCGTGTTGCCGGTGCTGTCGATCAAGGCGGTCAGCGTGCTGGAAAGCGGCGAAAGCCCGGCCCGTCGACGGCGCCAGGCACTGGCCTATACCGGCGGCGTACTGTGTTCGTTCGCGGTCGTCGGCATCGCCATCGTGGCCTTGCGCGCCAGCGGCCATGCGCTGGGCTGGGGTTCGCAATTGCAGCAGCCGCTGCTGGTCGGCGTGCTGGCTTGCGTGATTTTCGCGGTGGGACTGTCGATGTCCGGCGTCGTGCAGTTCGGCGCCTCGCTGGGCAATACGGGGGCCGCACTGGCCAATCGCGGTGGCGCGGCCGGCGACTTCTTCACCGGCGTGCTGGCGGTGGTGGTGGCCAGCCCCTGCACGGCACCATTCATGGGCGGCGCACTGGCGTACGCGTTTGCCGCCTCGAAACTCGCCGCGCTGCTGGTATTCCTGATGCTGGGCGTGGGCCTGGCACTGCCGTTCCTGCTGATCGGCTTCGTGCCCGCGCTGGCCCGCTGGTTGCCACGACCCGGTCGCTGGATGGAAACGCTGAAGCAGATTCTGGCGTTCCCGATGTATCTCACCGCCGTATGGCTGACCTGGGTGCTGGCGCATCAGCGTGGCGCCAATGCGGTGGGCCTGCTGCTGGTGGCGATGGTGCTGCTGGCGCTGACCTTGTGGTGGTTCGAGCGCAGCCGCGCACACGGCACGTTCGGTCGCGCGCTGGTGGTGCTGCCGGCCGTACTGGTCCTCGCGTCGCTGTACTACCTGGGACAGGTGCCTGCACCCACACAGGTCGCCCAGACCCAGACCGGCGTGGTGGCCTACAGCCCGCAGAAGCTGGCGGCCTTGCGTGCTGCCGGAACGCCGGTGCTGGTGGACATGACCGCCGACTGGTGCATCACCTGCCAGGCCAACGAACACGCCGTGCTGGATACCGCCTCGTTCCGCGACCTGCTCAAGCGCACCGGCACGGTCTACATGAAGGGGGACTGGACCAACGAGGACCCGGCGATCACCGCTTTCCTGCAGCATTACCACTCGCCCGGCGTGCCGTTGTACGTGATGTTCCCGAAGGGCGGCGGCGAAGGACGGCAACTGCCGACCGTGCTGACCTCGGCGCTAATGACCCGGACGCTGACGGCCACCGACTGAGATGTTCACCCGGCAGACCTGGCTGATTCTCGCCATCGCAATCCTGGCCGCCGCGGCCGGTGGCTGGCTGCAGCACCGCAGCCGGCTGGCGCATGTGCCGGCCGGCGTGCAGGTGGCGAACGTCGGCGATCTTCGCCCGGATCTGGCCCTGCCCGACCCGGACGGCCAAACGCATCGGCTCTCGGATTACAGCGGCCGCCGCGTCCTGCTGAACTTCTGGGCCACCTGGTGCGGACCCTGCCTGGACGAGATGCCCCTGCTGGACCAGGCACAGGCCGATTACGGTGCTGGCGGCGTGCGCATTGTCGGCATCGCGATGGACGACCCGGCCCACGTGCGCCGATTCCTCGCCGCGCATCCGCTGGATTACCCGGTTCTGATCGGCCAGTTGGACGCGCCCAGCACCTCGCTGCGGCTCGGTGACACGGCCGAAGTGCTGCCCTACAGCGTGCTGCTGGACGCCACCGGACGCGTGCTGGCCGTGCGCCGCGGCCCGCTGCAGCAGGCGCAACTGCACGCGTGGCTGGCCCCGGGCAAACCCTGAGGCGCCACCCCGCGACATACGTCACCGCACGGTTTAACGCGCACTTCTCCGCCAAACATCGCCGAACTGCGGCGAACTGGACAATATGAGTGAGTGCGCGCACACTGCGCGCGTTCCGACTTTCCCGGACGCTGTCGCAAGGTCGTCGTGTGGCGAAGATCCTGGTCCTGCACGGACCCAACCTCAATCTGCTGGGCGTGCGCGAGCCGGATATCTACGGCCATGGCACGCTGGCCGACATCAACGCGCAGCTGGCCGAACAGGCCCAGGCGGCCGGACACGAGCTGTTCTGGTTCCAGTCCAACGCCGAGCACGAGCTGACCGGCCGCATCCACCAGGCCCGCGACGAACGAGTGGCGATGATCCTGTGCAACGCCGGCGCATTCACCCATACCAGCGTGGCCCTGCGCGACGCCCTGGCCGGCGTGGCGATTCCGTTCATCGAGGTGCACTTGTCCAACGTGTTCGCCCGCGAGCCGTTCCGGCACCACTCGTATCTTTCCGACATTGCCGTCGGCGTGATCTGCGGCTTCGGCAGCGACAGCTACACGCTGGCGCTGGACGCCGCGCTGCGGCGGTTGTCGGCGGTCTGAGCCGCCCACCCCATTCATTATCCTGCCGCCGCGCGCGGCATCCACGAACTGTAAAAGAAGGCCGATCCGATGGATTTGCGCAAAATCAAGAAGCTGATTGATCTGCTCGAGGAATCCAACCTCGCCGAACTGGAAATCAAGGAAGGCGAGGAAGTGGTGCGCCTGTCGCGCGTGCCCAAGGGCAACGCGGTGATGGCCGCCCCGGCTCCCGTCGCCGTCGCGCCCGCCCCGATCGCCGTTGCAGCCCCGGTGGCCGCCGCGCCGGCCGATGCCGCCCCCGCCGCCGACGCATTGCCCGCGGGCCACGTGGTGAAGGCGCCGATGGTCGGCACGTTCTACGCCTCGTCGTCTCCGGGCGCCGCGCCGTTCGTCAAGGTCGGCCAGCAGGTCAAGGCCGGCGAGACGCTGGGCGTGATCGAGGCAATGAAGATGTTCAACCAGATCGAAGCCGACGTGGCCGGTACCGTGCAGGCCATCCTGGTCGAGAACGGCCAGCCGGTCGAATTCGACGAGCCCATGTTCGTGATCGCCTGACCATGCCCAAGCTCGAGAAAGTCCTCATCGCCAACCGCGGCGAAATCGCCCTGCGGGTGCTGCGCGCCTGCCACAGCCTGGGCATCAAGACCGTGGCGGTGCACTCCACCACGGACCGCAACCTGAAGCACGTGGGTCTGGCCGACGAGTCGATCTGCATCGGCCCGGGCCCGTCGGCGGACAGCTATCTCAACATCCCGCGCATCATTGCCGCGGCCGAGATCACCGACGCCAACGCGATTCATCCCGGCTACGGTTTCCTTTCCGAACGCGCCGACTTCGCCGAGCAGGTGGAAGAGTCCGGCTTCATCTTCATCGGCCCGACCGCCAAGGTGATTCGCCTGATGGGCGACAAGGTGGAAGCCATCCGCGCCATGAAGGCGGCCGGCGTGCCGTGCGTGCCAGGCTCCGGCGGCCCGCTCGACGACAATGTCGAAGCCAGCATGAAGATCGCCCGCGAAATCGGCTATCCGGTGATCATCAAGGCGTCCGGCGGCGGCGGCGGTCGCGGCATGCGCGTGGTGCGCACCGAGGCACACCTGGGCAACTCCATCGTGATGACCAAGCAGGAGGCCAAGGCGGCCTTCGGCAACGATCAGGTGTACATGGAGAAGTTCCTGGAAAATCCGCGCCACGTGGAAATCCAGGTGCTGGCCGACGGCCAGGGCAATGCCATCCACCTGGCCGAGCGCGATTGCTCGATGCAGCGCCGCCACCAGAAGGTGGTCGAGGAAGCGCCGGCACCGGGCATCACGCCGGAACTGCGCGCCGAGATCGGCAAGGTCTGCGTGGATGCGTGCATCCGCATCGGCTATCGCGGCGCCGGCACCTTCGAATTCCTGTTCGAGAACGGCCGCTTCTACTTCATCGAGATGAACACCCGCATCCAGGTGGAACATCCGGTGACCGAGTTCATCACCGGCGTGGATCTGGTGCGCGAACAGCTGCTGATCGCCGGCGGCGAAAAGCTGTCGATCCGCCAGGAAGACATCCACGTCACCGGCCACGCCATCGAATGCCGCATCAACGCCGAGGACCCGGACAGCTTCCTGCCCTGCCCCGGCACGGTGAAGCGCTTCGAGGCCCCCGGCGGCCCCGGCGTGCGCGTGGACACGCACCTGTACGACGGCTACCGCATCCCGCCGAACTACGACTCGATGATCGGCAAGCTGATCGTGCACGGCCCGGACCGCGCCACCGCCATCGCGCGCATGCGCCTGGCCCTGGCCGAGACGGTGATCGAAGGCGTGAAGTGCAACATCCCGTTGCAGCAGCGGATCATGGCCGACGTGGGTTTCCAGCAAGGTGGACAGAACATCCACTACCTGGAAAAGCGCATGGCCGAGCAGAAGGAACACAAGGTGGCCGGCGAAGCCAAGGAGTGAGTGAAGAGGAGTGAGTAGTGAGAGAAAGCGCTCACTCCGACCACTCGCCGCCACGCATTGCCTGCTCTCACTCCTCACTCCTCACTTCTCGATCCTCACTCCTCTCCCTCCATGCCCTTCCTCGAACTCACCCTCACCGTCCGCGTCGAACAGCAGCCCCGCACCGAGGAGGCGCTGGACGACCTCGGTGCCATGTCGATCACGCTGCGTGACGCCGACGCGGAAACGCCGGACGAACAGGCGATCTTCGAGCCTGGCGTGGGCGAGCTGCCGCTGTGGCCCACGCTCACGCTGAGCGCACTGTTCGATGCCGACAGCGATCGTCGCGGCCTGCTCGAAGCGCTCGGGGAACTGCTGCCCTGGCTGGAACCCGACCAGCTCGGCTTCCAGGAAGTGGCCGACGAGGATTGGGAACGTGCGTGGATGGACCAGTTCAAGCCGATGCCGTTCGGCCGCCGGCTGTGGATCTATCCGTGGAACATCGAGCCGCCGGAAGATGACGAGCTGGTGGTGATCCGCCTCGACCCCGGCCTCGCCTTCGGCAGCGGCACGCATCCCACCACCGCGCTGTGCCTGGAGTGGCTGGACGGGCTGGAACTGGCCGGCAAGTCGGTGATCGACTACGGCTGCGGCTCGGGCATCCTCGCCATCGCCGCGCTGAAGCTCGGTGCCGCGCAAGCGGTGGGCGTGGACAATGACCCGCAGGCACTCACCGCCTCGGCCGACAATGCCGAACGCAACGGCGTGGCCAGCCACTTCGCGCTGTTCCTGCCCGAGGACCACGTGGTGGAGCCGGCCGATATCTTCGTCGCGAACATCCTCGCCGGCCCGCTGGGCGAACTCGCGCCCACCTTCGCCGCCGCCGCCAAACCCGGTGCACCGTTTGCCATCTCCGGCATCCTCGCCGGCCAGCAGGATGAACTGCTGCAGCGCTACGCGTGCTGGTTCGACGAACTGCGCGTGGACACGCGCGAGGACTGGGTGCGCATCAGCGGTCGCCGCCGCATCCATTGATACCGTGCCGGCGCGCACCGGTTCGATGCGCCGCCAGCGCCTGCTAAGCTTGCGGCGATTCGACCGAAGCGGCCCGCATGTACACGCAATGCCCTGAATGCCTCTCCGTATTCTCGCTGGATGCGCGCACGCTCGCGCAGGCGCACGGCTACGTGATGTGCGGGCATTGCAGCGCCGGTTTCGACAGTCTCGCCACGCTCACCGAACAATTGCCGCCCGAACCGTTCCGCGAACTGCCGCCGAACGAGCCGGCGTTCGAGCCGCCGCATCTCGACCTGGTGGTGTACCGGCCGCGCTCGACGGAGCCCGAGCCCACGGCCACCCCGACGCCCGAACCCGAAGATTTCGCCGGACTGTCTTTCGCCCCCCGCTTTGCGCAACCACGCGAAGCGGGGCCGCGGCGCTGGCCATGGATTGCCGTCTGCGTCCTGCTGACACTGCTGCTCGCCGCCCAGCTTGGCTGGGCATGCCGTGACACGCTGATCGCGAATCCCGCCACGGGCAACCTGTTGCGCCAGACCTGCAGCGTGCTCCACTGCCGCCTGCCGCTGGTGCGCGACGTGCACAAGCTGCAACTGCTTGCGCGTGACGTGCAAACCCATCCGTCCGTGCCTGGCGCACTGTTGATCAGTGCCACCGTGCGCAACAACGCCGCCTTCGCCCAGCCCTGGCCGACGGTGGCGATCACCCTGCTCGACGTGAACGGCAAGCGACTGGCGATGCGCCGACTGCGGCCGTACGAATACCTCGGCGACCGTGCCGAGCAGCAGCAAGGCCTGGCGCCCGGCGCGACCACTGCCCTGGTGTTCGAGGTGGACGACCCGGGCCAGCGTGCGGTGACCTTTTCGCTGGATTTCGAGTAGGACGCTTCTGTTTTTTCCGAACGCCGCACTTAATTTTGTCGCCCCGCGCGGGTACACTCGGTAGCCCCGCGCGATCTTTCGGCGCGGGTTGCACATTCGCCGCAGCACGCGGCAAAGACATAAACTCAGGCGATGGCCCATGCAGCCGTCGCGTCAGCTCGTGAGGGGACATGCCCGTGAACGCCGTCAGACTGCCTGCCAACGGGGCGAACAGGGAAGCCTTGTCGCAGGGCCAGAGCGCGCTGGGCGAATGCGTCAGCCGCACCGTGCGCCGCTATCTCGCCGACATTGGCGATGCGGACTGCGGCGAAGGCCTGCACGCGCTGGTGATCCGCGAGGTCGAAGGCCCGCTGCTGCGCGAGGTGCTGGCGTTCCATGATGGCAACCAGAGCCGCGCCGCCGCCGCGCTCGGTATCAATCGCGCCACCTTGCGCAAGAAACTCACCTCGCTCGGCCTGCTCTGAGCCGCTTCACGTTTGGCCATCCAAACGCGCCGGCGGCGCCAGGCCAATCCGGCTATAATGTGCGGCTTTCCCCCTACGGAAACCCGCCATGCCCGCCCCCGCCGTCACCTCCATCCGCCGCGCACTGCTAAGTGTTTCCGACAAGACCGGCCTGATCGAACTGGGTCGCCGGCTTGAAGCGGCGGGCGTGACGCTGCTCTCCACTGGCGGCAGCGCGAAGGCCCTGCGCGAGGCCGGCATCGCGGTGACCGACGTCAGCGACGTCACCGGCTTTCCCGAAATCATGGACGGCCGCGTCAAGACGCTGCACCCGAAAGTACATGGCGGCCTGCTCGGCCGGCGCGGCACCGACGACGCGGTGATGGCCGAACTCGGTATCGCGCCGATCGACCTGCTGGTGCTGAACCTGTACCCGTTCGAGGCAACGGTGGCCAAGCCCGACTGCACGCTGGAAGACGCCATCGAGAACATCGACATCGGCGGTCCGGCGATGCTGCGCTCGGCGGCGAAAAACTGGAACGACGTCGGCGTGCTCACCTCGCCCGATCAATATGCCGAGGCGCTGGCCGAGATCGAGCAGCATGGCGGCCTGTCGCGCGCCACCCGCTTCAAGCTGGCGGTGACTGCATTCAACCGCGTGGCCAACTACGGCGGCGCGATCAGCGATTTCCTGTCAGGCCTCAAGCTCGACGATGCCCACGAAGCCATCACCGGCCACGACGCCTTCCCGGCGCAGGTCAACAGCCGCTTCGAGAAAGTGATGGACCTGCGCTACGGCGAGAACCCGCACCAGAGTGCCGCGTTCTACCGCGACCTGTACCCGGCGCCCGGCACGCTGGCCACCTTCGAGCAGCTGCAGGGCAAGGAGCTCTCCTTCAACAACATCGCCGACGCCGACGCGGCATGGGAGTGCGTGCGCAGCTTCCACAAGCCGGCCTGCGTGATCGTCAAGCACGCCAACCCGTGCGGCGTGGCGGTCAGTCTCGACGGCATCGGCAAGGCCTACGACCTGGCGTACCAGACCGACCCCACCTCGGCCTTCGGCGGCATCATCGCCTTCAACCGCGTGCTGGACGGCGCCACCGCCGCCGCCATCGTGGCGCGCCAGTTCGTGGAAGTGGTGCTGGCGCCGGGCTACGAGCCCGCCGCGCTGGAGGCGTTCAAGAAAAAGGGCAACGTGCGCGTGCTGGTGATCCCGCCGTCGCCCGGCGCTGACCTGGAGCACGGCGGCCTGGCCACCGCACATCCGGGCATGAACTCCAAGCGCGTGGGTTCGGGCCTGCTGTTGCAGAGCGCCGACACCGGCATGGCCACGGCGGCCGATCTCAAGGTGGTGACCAAGCTCGCCCCCACACCCACGCAGATCGATGACCTGATCTTCGCCTGGAAGGTGGCCAAGTACGTCAAGTCCAACGCCATCGTCTATGCGAAGAACCGTCAGACCATCGGCATCGGCGCCGGCCAGATGAGCCGCGTCTACAGTGCGAAGATCGCCGGCATCAAGGCCGCCGACGAGAAACTCGAAGTGCGCGGCTCGGTGATGGCCTCGGACGCTTTCTTCCCGTTCCGCGACGGCATCGACGCCGCCGCCGAAGCCGGCATCAGCGCCGTGATCCAGCCCGGTGGCTCGATGCGCGACGCCGAAACCATTGCCGCCGCCGACGAACACGGCATGGCCATGGTATTCACCGGGATGCGGCATTTCCGTCACTGAAAGTGGCGGAAATAAATCAAGCACTCCGTCACTGAAAGCGACGGAAATAAATCAGGCGCTCCGCCATTGCTCTTGGTAGGAGCGCACCCTGTGCGCGATGCTTTTCGGTCTTTGCCGAGGAAGCCATCGCGCACAAGGCGCGTCCTGCCATGTCGACTCAATCCGCCTGCGCGTCATCCAGCGACGCATCGTGCAACACACTCTCCGCAGCAGCAGCGTCGCGTCGCGCATACTGCCGTGCCAGCACCGCGCAAACCATCAGCTGGATCTGGTGAAACAGCATGATCGGCAGCACGATCATGCCCAGCGGATGCCCGGCGAACAGCACCTTGGCCATCGGGATACCGCTGGCCAAGCTCTTCTTCGAGCCGCAGAACACGATGGTGATCTCGTCCTGCTTGCCGAAGCCGAGCGCACGCGAACCGTAGCGGGTCAGCAGCAACGCCAGCGCCAGCAACACACCGCAGATCACCAGCAGGCCGCCGAGTACCGGCAGCGGCGTGTGCTTCCACAAGCCCTGCAACACCGATGCACTGAACGCGGTGTACACCACCAGCAGGATCGAGCCCTGATCCACCACGCCGACCAGCGCGCGATGCCGCTGCACCCAGCCACCGATCCAGCGCTGCGCCACCTGCCCGGCCACGAACGGCACCAGCATCTGCAGCACGATCTCGCCCACCGCATCCCACGACAACTCGCCACCACCGTGCGATTCCATCATCACGCCCACCAGCAGCGGGGTGATGAAGATGCCGAGCAGACTCGACGCCGATGCCGCGCACACCGCCGCCGACACGTTGCCACGCGCCATCGAGGTGAAGGCAATCGACGACTGCACGGTCGACGGCAACGCGCACAGAAACAGCACACCCAGATACAAACCCGGCGTCACCAGTGGCGACAGCAGCGGTCGCAGCAACAGGCCCATCAGCGGGAACAGCACGAAGGTGCTGGCCAGCACGGTGAGATGCAACCGCCAGTGGGTGATGCCCGCCAGCACCGAGGCGCGTGACAGCTTGGCACCATGCAGGAAGAACAACAGCGCGATGGCGACATCGCTCAGCACGCCGAACGCCTGCGCCGTCACGCCACGGCACGGCAACACGCTGGCCAGCAGCACGGTGCCCAGCAGCGCGCAGGTGAAACGGTCGGGCAGCAAGCGACGCAACATGGAGAAAGGGATCTGGCGGAATGGATGGCTATTGCAACGTCCGTCCATTGATAAATCAAATCGTTTTATCTGATCCACTGATACACTAATGGCATGAATATCAGCCTGCGCCAGTTGCGCGCCTTCCTGGCGGTGTCGCGCGAGCGGCACTTTCGCCGCGCGGCCGACCAGGTGCATCTGACCCAGCCGGCGGTGAGCCGGCACATCGCCGAACTGGAAGCGGAACTGGGCGTGCGCCTGTTCGATCGCAACACCCGCGAGGTGGTGCCGACCGAAGCCGGGCGCTACCTGTACCACGCGGTGGAACGGGTGCTGGACGAACTGGAGGGCGTGCTCGCCCACGTCCATTCCGAGGGCGAAAGCCGCCGCGGCACGGTGCGCGTGGCCGCCGGCCCCACGCCGTCGGCCGAACTGTTGCCGCAATGCATCGCCGAATGCGCGCGCGACTATCCCGAACTGAGCCTGCACCTGCGCGACCTGACCCAGACCCAGGTGCTCGACAGCGTGCGCGGCGGCGAAGTGGATTTCGGCGTGGCGATCGATCCGCCCGACAGCGGCGAGTTCGCCCGCGAAACGATCATGCATGACCCGTTCGTGCTGGTCTGTCGCCGCGACCACCCGCTGGCCCGGCTCGAACGCATCCCGTGGAAGAAATTGCAGGGCGAGCCGATGGTGCTGCTCGACTACTCCTCGGGCAGCCGCCGGTTGATCGATCAGATCCTCGACGACCGCCACATCAGCGTCGAGGTGACCCAGCAGACCAACCACACGCACACCGCCTTCCGCATGGTCGAGGCAGGATTGGGCAGCAGCATCACGCCCGGTCTGTCGCTGCCCGAATCCCCGCAGTTGGTGACGCGGCCGCTGACGCCGGTGGTGAAGCGCGCGATCACCCTGATCCACCGCCGCCAGCGCTCGTTGTCGCCGGTGGCCGAACTAGTCTGGAATCGCCTGCGTGAAGTGGCCACTGCGCGCGAGCGGCGTGCCCGGCGCTGATCAGCGCGAAACGGCAACCGACGCTGGACAGCCAACGAGCGGCGACCCGCCCTCCGGCATCACCTGACCCGGTGTCTCAGTTGCCGCCCGACGAGGAAGCTTCGGCCGGCTTGCTCTTGCCCCACTCCAGGATCTTGTACATCACCGGCTGCACCGGCGGCGCGCCGTTCTGCGCGTGGAAGCGGCCCTGCGGGTCGACCATGTAGGTCTGTGGCACACCATGCTTGGGCCGCACCACGACCATGTAGACGCGACCGTTCTGCTTGAATTCCTCGACGGTGTTGTCGCCCTGCTGGTGCACGCTGACATCCGGCGGAGCCTGGCTGGCGGCAGGCGTGGACGTGTCACCCGGCATCCGCGGCATCGGGATCGGCTTGCTCGGATACGTGCTCGGGGTCGGTTCGGCCGGAGTCTCGGCCGGCGCCGGCGCGGTGTGCGCAGGTACCGGCGCGACCGGCTGCACACCCGGATCGTTCATCCCCGGCGGCGGCGGCGCGGGGGTGAAATGCGGCTTGGCCGGAGCGGTCGACTGCGCGAAAGCCGGCAATGCGGCAAAGGCGGCAAGGGCGAACAGGCAGGTGACGGATTTCATGGCGGCATTCTCGGTGGGGAAACGGAGCATAACAGCGCCGGCGATGGCGCCCCGTGAACCGGCGGCAAGCGTGCGAGAATCGCCCCCATGGCAAAGCTCACCCTGATCGACGGTTCCTCATACCTTTATCGCGCCTTCCACGCGCTGCCTCCGCTCACCAACGCGCAAGGCGAGCCCACCGGCGCGCTGTTCGGTGTGGTCAACATGTTGCGCGCCACGCTGAAGGCCCGGCCCGACTACGTCGCCTTCGTCAGCGACGCCTCCGGCCCCACCTTCCGCAACGACATGTACGACCAGTACAAGGCGAACCGCCCTCCGATGCCCGACGACCTGCGCGCGCAGGTCGAGCCGATGCTGGCCATCGTCGGCGCACTCGGCTTCCCGATCCTGCGCGTCTCCGGCGTGGAAGCCGACGACGTGATCGGCACGCTGGCCGTGCAGGCGCATGCGCAAGGCATCGAGGTGGAGATTTCCACCGGCGACAAGGACATGGCCCAACTGGTACGCCCGGGCATCACCCTGGTCAACACCATGACCAGCACCACCATGGACGACGCCGGCGTGGAAGCGAAGTTCGGCGTGCCACCGAACCGCATCATCGACTTCCTCACGCTTACCGGTGACAGCATCGACAACGTGCCCGGCGTGCACAAATGCGGTCCCAAGACCGCCGCCAAGTGGCTGGCCGAATACGACTCGCTGGACGGGGTGATCGCGCACGCCGACAAGATCGGCGGCAAGATCGGCGAATACCTGCGCGAGGCGTTGCCGAACCTGCCGCTGTCGCGCGAGCTGGTAACGATCAAGACCGACGTGCCACTGGACGCCGGCCCCACCGAACTGGCCCTGCGCGAAGCCGACACCGCGGCACTGCGCGAGCTGTACACGCGCTACGACTTCAAGGCGGCGCTGAAGGAGCTGGACAGCACATCGGCGCCCTTGCCCCCCTCTCCCCTCGGGAGAGGGGCCGGGGGAGAGGGTCCGTGCGAAGCGCAAGGCCCGGCCGAACCCTCACCCCAACCCCTCTCCCGAGGGGAGAGGGGCTCCGAGCTCTCAGCCCCGGGCGAATACGAGCTGGTCACCACCCAGGCGCAACTCGATGCGTGGCTGGAAAAACTGCGCGGCGCCGAGCTGATCGCCTTCGACACCGAGACCACCGGCCTCGACCCGATGCTCGCCGATATCGTCGGCCTCAGTCTCGCGGTGGAACCGGGCAAGGCCTGCTACATCCCGCTGGCGCACGACTATCCCGGCGTGCCGGCGCAACTGGGTCGCGATGCAGTGCTGGCTGCGCTGAAGCCGATCCTTGAGGATGCCGCCCGTCCCAAGCTCGGCCAGCACGCCAAGTACGACATGAACATCCTGTCGAACTACGGCATTGCCGTGCAGGGACTCAGGCACGATTCGATGCTGGAATCCTACGTGTGGAACGCCACTGCCACGCGCCACGACATGGATTCGCTGGCGCAGAAATACCTCGGCTACCAGACCATCAAGTACGAAGAAGTGGCTGGCAAGGGCGCCAAACAGATTCCGTTCTCGCACGTGGACCTGAATACCGCCTGCCGCTACGCCGCCGAAGACGCCGACATCACCCTGCGCCTGCACCATGCGCTGTGGCCGAAGCTGGAAAGCGAACCGACACTGCGTGGTGTGTACGAGGACATCGAGATCCCGCTGGTGCCGGTGCTCGCCGGCATGGAACAGCGTGGCGTGCTGATCGACGTCAACGAACTGCGCAAGCAGAGCCAGCAACTGGGCAAGCGCATGCTGGAATTGCAGCAGCAGGCCTACGACGTCGCCGGCCGCGAATTCAATCTGGATTCGCCCAAGCAGTTGCAGGCAATCCTGTTCGACGAACTGGGCCTGCCGGCCAAGGTGAAGACGCCCAAGGGCCAGCCATCCACCAACGAGGAAGCGCTGGAAGCGATCGCCGACGCGCACGCGCTGCCACGGCTGATCCTCGACTACCGCGGCTTGGCCAAGCTGCGTTCCACCTACACCGACAAGCTGGCCGGCATCGTCAATCCGCGCACCGGCCGCGTGCACACCAGTTACCACCAGGGATCGGTGGCCACCGGACGCATCTCCTCGTCCGATCCCAACCTGCAGAACATCCCCATACGTACCGAGGAAGGCCGCCGCATCCGCCAGGCTTTCGTGGCACCGGAGGGTTGGCGCGTGCTGGCCGCCGACTACTCGCAGATCGAGCTGCGCATCATGGCCCATCTGTCCGGCGACGAAGGTCTGCTCAAGGCCTTCCACGAAGGCGGCGACGTGCACCGCGCCACCGCCGCCGAGGTGTTCGGCGTGCAGCCCGAGGAGGTCAGCGCCAACCAGCGCCGCGCCGCCAAGGCGATCAACTTCGGCCTGATGTACGGCATGAGCGCGTTCGGGCTGGCCCGCCAGCTCGGCGTCGACCGCGGCGAAGCCAGCGACTACATGGCACGCTACTTCGCCCGCTACCCCGGCGTGCACGCCTTCATGGAAGCCACCCGCGAGCAGGCGCACCGCGACGGCTACGTGGAAACCCTGTTCGGTCGCCGGCTGTACCTGGAGAACCTCACCTCGCGCAACCAGGGCCTGCGCCAGGGCGCCGAGCGCGCCGCCGTGAACGCGCCCATGCAAGGCACCGCCGCCGACATCATCAAGCGCGCCATGATCGCCGTGGCCGCTTGGCTGGCCGACCGCGACGACGCGCACATGCTCATGCAAGTGCACGATGAACTGGTTTTTGAAGTGCGCGCCGACGCGGTGGAAACCGTGCAGGCCGCTGTCACCGAACTGATGTGCGGCGCGGCGAAGCTGGACGTACCGTTGCTGGTCGGCGTGGGCGTGGGCGCGAACTGGGACGAGGCGCACTGAGCACGGCGGATCGCGCAAAGAGCTACCCCCTCCCAGCCTCCCCCTGCTCGCAGGGGGAGGAGCAAAGCTCGCAGAACCCAGCCTGCTTTGCCTCCCTCCCCTGCTTGCAGGGGAGGGCCGGGGAGGGGTGCTCTTCCAGCCCGATTTGTTAGCTTTTCGTGACCATGAATCGCCACGATTTTTTTTGCATCCCGCATGCAACTTTTCCGAAAAACCGCGTTCCAATCCTTCGGATGCACGCAACGGCACCCACCGGCACTCACCTCCCTGAGTTGCCACCCGGAAACGAACCTCTCCCCTGGGCTTCGTTTCCCCGGCCCCGAGGACTCCCCCTAAGTCCTCGGGGCCTTTTTATGCGCCCGACCCCGCAATGCACTCACACCGCCACCCGACTGGCATCGAAACCCACCCGCGCCCCGTGCCCTGAGCGTAGGCCCGCAGGGCTGAAGTCGAAGAGGCTCCTCTTCCTCGCGCCTCAGCGTCGTCGCCATCCGCGGCCGAGCACAGTCACTTATCGGATATCCCCACGCTGACTCCACGTACACATGTACAGCCGGCATACTCGAGCGCACATACAACAGGAGGAGGCAATCCATGCGCGTTGGACTGATCATCGTGGGCATCATCTTGCTGGTCGCCGGGCTATGGGTGGTACTGGGTCATGGCAGCTACGAGCAGACCGACACCCTGGTTAAGGTGGGCTCGGCCAAACTCACTGCCACGCACGACAAGCTCGTGCCGCAATGGGTCGGCATTGCCGGCATCGTGGTGGGCGCCGGCCTGGCCATCGCGGGCTTTGTCAGGAAGAACTGATCCGCAGACCGGATCGACCCGAAAACCGCCGCTTTCGCGGCGGTTTTCGCATCCGCCCCGCTACAATGGGTGCAATGGATGTCTCGCACCTGATCGACACGCTCAACGACGCGCAGCGCGAAGCCGTTTGCGCCCCGCCCGGCCACTATCTCGTCCTCGCTGGCGCCGGTTCCGGCAAGACCAGCGTGCTCACCCGCCGGATCGGCTGGCTCACCCAGGTGGAACACGCGCCACCGTGGGCGATCCTCGCCGTCACCTTCACCAACAAGGCTGCCGGCGAAATGCGCGCGCGGCTGGAATCGCTGATCCCCGGCCAGACCCAGGGCATCACCGTGGGCACCTTCCACGGCATCGCGCACCGCCTGTTGCGTCGTCACTGGCAGGAAGCCGGACTGCCGGAAGGCTTCCAGATCCTCGACGCCGACGACCAGCAGCGGCTGGTGAAACGCGTGGTCACCGGACTGGGGCTGGACGAGGCCCGCTTCCCGCCGCGCCAGGCCACCTGGACCATCAACGGCTGGAAGGACGAAGGCAAGCGCCCGGGCGATATCGAACACCACGATCATCCGGTCACCCGCACCCTGGTGCAGGTCTACCAGGCCTACGAAGACGCCTGCCGCCGTGCCGGTCTGGTCGACTTCGCCGAATTGCTGCTGCGCGCGCACGAACTGTGGCTGAAACACCCGGCCGTGCTGGAGCATTACCAGCAGCGCTGGCGTCATCTCCTGATCGACGAATTCCAGGATACCAACGCGCTGCAGTACGCGTGGATTCGCGTGCTCGCCGGCGCCACCAACAAAGTCTTCGCCGTCGGCGACGATGACCAGTCGATCTACGGCTGGCGCGGCGCCAAGGTGGAAAACATGCAGCAGTTCCTGCGCGATTTTCCCGGTGCGCGCACGATCAAACTGGAACAGAACTACCGCTCCACCGCCACCATCCTGAAAGCCGCCAACAGCGTGATTGCACGCAACGGCGGCCGCCTTGGCAAGGAACTGTGGACCGCCGGCGACGACGGCGAGCGCATCGCGCTGTACGCCGCCTACAACGAACAGGACGAAGCACGATTCGTGATCGAGCGCATCCGCGAATACGTCGCCGAATACGGCGACGCGAAGGATTGCGCCATCCTCTACCGCTCCAACGCGCAATCGCGCAATTTCGAGGAACAGCTCACCCAGCACGCGATCAAGTACCGCGTCTACGGCGGCCAGCGCTTCTTCGAGCGCGCCGAGATCAAGGACGCACTGGCCTACCTGCGACTGACCTCCAACCGCCACGACGATGCCGCCTTCGAGCGCGCGGTGAACACCCCGCCGCGCGGCATCGGCGACCGCACGCTGGACGTGCTGCGCCGTCGCGCGCGCACTGACAACACCTCGATGTGGGAAGCCGCGCTCGGCGAACTGGCCGGCAGCGAGCTGGCCGGTCGCGCGAAGAATGCGGTGAAAGCCTTCCTCGCCCTGATCGACCAGATGGCCCACGATTTTTCTCCCTCTCCCCCGCGGGGAGAGGGTCGGGGTGAGGGGCCGGGCTTGCCGGAAACTTCCGCTCCGGACAACCCCTCACCCAACCCTCTCCCCGCAGGGGAGAGGGCTTCAACGCTACCCCTCGCCGAACAGATCGAACACGCCATCACCCACACCGGCCTGCGCGATCACTACGAAAAGGACAGCCGCGGCAATGGCGAGGCCCGCGTGGAAAATCTCGACGAACTGGTCAACGTGGCCAGCCGTTTCGAGCTCACCCAAGACGATATCGACGCCGGTCTCAGCGAGCTCTCCGCCTTCCTCTCGCACGCCGCGCTGGAAGCCGGCGAAGGCCAGGGCGAAGCGTGGGACGACTGCGTGCAGCTGATGACGCTGCACTCGGCCAAGGGCCTGGAATTCCCGCTGGTGTTCCTGGTCGGCATGGAAGAAGGCCTGTTCCCCAGCCAGCGCTCGGTCGATGACGAAGGTCGGCTGGAAGAAGAGCGCCGGCTTGCCTACGTCGGCATCACCCGCGCCCGCGAGCGACTCGTCGTCACCCATGCCGAATCGCGTCGCATGCACGGCACCGAAATGCTGGCGCGCCCCTCGCGCTTCCTCGGCGAGATTCCGCCCGAACTGATCGACGAAGTACGCCCGCGCGTGCACGTCACCCGCCCGATGTACGCCGGCCGCCCCGGCGGCGCTGCCACCTCGTGGCAGGAAGAACCACCGGTGAAACTCGGCCAGCGCGTCAGTCACCCCAGCTTCGGCGAAGGCATCGTGATCGCCGCCGAAGGCAGCGGCCCGCACACGCGTTTGCAGATCAATTTCGAGGATGCCGGCAGCAAGTGGCTGGTGGCGGCCTATGCGAACCTGACATCGTTGTAGGCCGCGCCTATTCAACGTCAACAATCGGCCAGAAGTGTCGGTCGCCGCACCTATCCAGTGGGCAGGTAGTGCCCGGCCATGGCATGCTCTGTTGGCTCTGACTGAACAGAGCGGAAGCCTGATGACGATGCCATCTTGGATGGTGACTACACAACGTATGATGGGCCGGGCAGGACCGGGCAAAGTCAAGAATTACGCTTTGGCATCACCTTCGGGGCACGCACCGCGAGATATGTTAACCGGCCCTACAGGTTCGCATATTCAATAGTCGGATTTTGAAAGCCGCGCTGCACAAGGAAAGCCAATGGCAGGACACGTTCACGAATGGTTCGACGACTTCAGGATCTTCATAGGTTCATGGTCGTGGAAATCAATAATGATGTGGGCTGTTACCTTGGCAGCCGCCGCCGCCCTCATAGTCCGCACAGTCAAACAGCCCACATCGCCGCCGTCATCGCCGCGGCCAGCAGTTGTTGTGTCCTATCACTTTACGCCGATGAGTGGGGGCTGCGGCATCGGCGGCGTAGAAGCTTGGGTCCGCTTGAATAACGGTCAGATTGTCAGCGCGGCAACATACCAGTACGGGTACGATATGGTTTACGATGGCGCGCTTGTTACGGTGCAAAAGTTCCGGGTGCTCTGCGGGCCGGCACCCTACACGATCTTGCATGGCGGTCCACCGGACGCCTCAAACCAGCGAACGAGCTACGCGCGCCGCTGATTGCACCTGCCCATACGATCGCGGCGCCATGTGCTCATCGCGCTCACTGATCGCGATCGGCATGTCACACAAAGGCGACCGATATCACGCTGGTTGCGTCTCACACCCAAGGAGTGGACCGGGCTTTATATCCCGACCCACGCAAGCAGGCCAGCAGCGACAACACCGCTGGCCTACCACTGTCTCATTTCGCCCGCAGAGCCTTCACTTCATCGGCGGTGATCTGCTTGCCCTGGTTTCCCCAGGAGGTGCGTTCGTGATTGATGATGTCGGCGATCTGGGCGTCGTTCAATGAATCCTTGAACGGTGGCATCGGGGTAGCGTAGGTCACGCCGCCGATGTTTTCGCCATGCAGGCCGTTCAGTACCACTTCGATGTGTTTCGCGGGGTTGGCATCCAGCACGGCGGCATTGCCCTTGAGTGGCGGGAATGCACCGGGTAGGCCCTGCCCGGTGGGCTGATGGCATGCGGCACAGTTGGCGCCGTACAGGGCCGCGCCCTTGGTCGCATCGAAGTGGTACGGACCCAGCGCGACTGATTCCGCAGCCATGTCTTTCGCCGGCGCGGCGGGTGTTGGTTCCGGCGCAACTGCTTCCGGTTCCGGTGGCGGCGCGCCATCGGTGCCACGGACTTCGAGCACGCCGATCGCACCGAGCGACGCGTGCGCCATATCGTGATCGACGAAGGGATACTTGCCCGGCTCCGGGATCACCAGGTCGAAGATCGCACCGGCACCCGGACCCACCGAGTAGGTGGACACGCCGCTTTGCGCGTGCGCGGTATCCGCATCGGTATAGACCTTGTCAAAGATGGCGCCGATGACATGAAACGAGCTCCACAGATCCGGGCCGGCGTCGACCACGTAGAGGCGAACGCGCTTGCCTGCCTCGGCGATCAGCGGATGGTCGCGGTACTGGAAGGCCGAGCCATTGAACACCACTTCATCCGGCCGCTCTTCGGACATACGTTCGAAGTTGGGCCCCATCAGGTGACCTGACACCTGCTGGGTATACCACTCGCTTTGCACCAGCACGTAACTGTCGGCAGCCGGCGGCAACGGCGTGGCCGGATCCACCACAATCACGCCGTACATGCCGTTGGCGATGTGCAGCAACACCGGCGGCGTGCCGCAGTGATAGAGGAAAGCACCGGGCACGTTCGCCACGAAGGAAAACTTGATCGACTTGCCGGGCTGGACCTCGATGTAATGCAGGCTGGGCGGGGTGATCGCGGCATGGAAATCGATGGAGTGCTGCATCGTGCCGTGATTGGTGAAAGTCACGTTGACCGTCTGGCCCTGCCGTACGTGGATGATCGGACCAGGCACCGTGCCGCCAAATGTCCACGCCTGGTAATTGACGCCATTGGCGATGGATACCGTGTGGTCCGACGCCTCAAGATGCACGTCGACGCTGTCGCCGGTGCCAATCAGTGGCGGCAGGCGCGCATCGCGCGGCTTTGCATCCGGCGTGCTGGAAGCCAGCGATAGCGGCGATACGGCAGCCGCCGCCGATACCGGCGAAGCGGCCTTGACGTGCAAGGTGCTGTGCAGGCCGCCGATCAGGAAAATCACCAACACCAGCACAGCCAGCATGGCGGGAATCTGCACGCCCCACGGCAGGCGCTCGGGTTCGCGCTCGATCACCTTGTGACGACCCCATTCTGCAAACCGGCACCAGCCCGGCCAGCGCTTCTCGATGAAGTAGTCCACGCTGTAAGGGTTGTGACCACCGCGACTGTCGATACCGATCAGGGCCACGAAGATCAGCACGTAACTGATCGCGGTTCCCATGTTGGTGGCGCCTACTGTGTAGGGACCACCAAAACCTTCGGCGGTACTCCACACCAGCAGGCTGAAAAGCACACCGACCACGTACAGGGTCTTGCGCGCAAAGCCGGTGAGCAGAGCCAATGCAATTACGCTTTCGACGATCCGCGTGAGCCAGGTGAACAACACCGCGTGCGGTGTTACCAGACCGATCCATAGCTGGAACCAGCCTGCCAGCCAACCGGGCTGTCCCTGCGCCGCATTGTGCAGGTAGCCGACGTAGTGAACCGCGAAATCAGGCGACCATGTCAGCGCGGCGCCTACCGCCCAGATGACACCGAAGGCGACCCGCAATGCGGCAGTGGCGATAGCCGGCCAAGCATTGGGGGTGATGCTGTGATGCTGAACCTGCGACATGCGGTGCTCTCCTTTATTCGATCCAGAACAAAACGAGCTATCAGCGGCTATGTAGATCTGAATTCCCCAACCAGGCTGCGGCATGACATCGCAGTCATGGCCATGGATCTACAGCCTCACCCGAAAAGGAAACCACGGCGACATCCGGGTGCCCTAGCCGCCACTTATAACGTACCTAAAAAATCTTATTTCCCCAGTCGTGGCATGCCGTGTGCGTCACGTTCTTCGACGGCGATGGCGCTGGTATCGACGGTTCCCGCCGGCGCAGCCGATGGACGCTGCGCGATTTCGCCGCGCACGGCAGCCAGCGCGTTGCGATAGCAGCGCTGCGCCTGGGTCGCATCACCCTGGTCGGCGCAGGCATCGCCGAGCGCTTCCCACGCACCGGCACTGGGCGCCAGCGCGATCGAGCGTTCCAGGTATTGCCGTGCCTTGCCCCACAACTTCAGGCGCACGCACATGCGGCCCAGCGCCAGCAGCAGGCTGGCATCGTTAGGGTGGGCGTCGAGCCAGCCTTCGGCGCGACGCAGGCGGGATTCCAGGTCGCCGCCGGGCAGCGCACCCCAGGTCTCGACCAGCGTCGGCGACCACTCGCGGCGCAGCGCGGATTCCACTTCGTCCATCGCCGGCAATACCAGACCGAAACCGGCGGCGCGACGGGCGTAGGCATCGATCACCAGCGGCACGCGGCGCTGGGCCTTGGGCAGCTGCGACCACAGTGTGTTGACCGCGGCGCCATCGGGCGCGGCGTCGATGCTGGCAACCAGCACCTGTGCCTCCAGGGCGGACTGGCCTCGCGTGCCGAGCGCGCCACTTTTCTGCAACGGTTCCAGTGCTTCGCGGGCACGCCGGGTGTCGCCACAGGCCAGTGCGGCCAGGGCAAGTTCGCGCCAGCCACCGGGGGTGAGCTTGTTGGCATCGGCGTCCGGTGCCAACAAAGCCACGGCTTCGGCCGGCTTGCCGTCACGGCGCAACACGCGCGCACGCAACACGCGCGCGGCTTGCGGTGCGACCTGGGCCGCCTGGTCGAGGGTTTCCAGCGCACGGGCATGCTCGCCGCGACGCGAAGAGGCTTCCGCCGAAGCCAGCAACGACGGGCCACGCAATGCCGGCAGGCGCGAGGCGCGGTTAAGGTCGCGCTCGGCATCGCCGTGGCGTCCTTCGGTCAGCGCGACCAGGCCTTCGCCCAGCCGCTGGTGGCTGAGCCGGCGATGGCGCCGCGACAACGCGCCGAACGGCCAGCGCACCAGGCGCCACAGGCCGACCAGCACGGCCCACGCCACCAGCACGATCACCACCGCAGCCAGCAGCGAGGTTTCCACCTGCCAACCGCGGATGCGCACCAGCACGTAACCCGGATCGGCCGCCACCCAATGCCAGCCGAACGCGGCCAGCGCGGCGACGATCACCAGCAACAGGATCCAGCGCCACAACCTCATGGCTGGGCCCCGTGGCTGGACGAAGCGGGCGCCGGCGCCGCGGTTGACGGCGACGTGTTGCTGCCAGCCAATGCATGCACCGAACGCAGGTTGCGCAATTCACTCAGTGCAGCACCCAGCTGCACTGGCGCGGACGGCTTGATCTGCTGGAGCAACGTGGCGATTTGCGCGCGCGCCTGCTTCACCTCGTCGGCTTGGGCGTCGAAGCTGGCGGCAAGACTGGCATCGGCGCGCTTGAGTGCGGCATCGGCGGCAGCGGCATCGCGCGCCAGCAGGGCGGCCTGCGCCTGGGCCAGGTCGAGCCCGAGCAATTCACGCACCAGTCCGGCATCGGCCACCGCCAGCGGCGCACCGTTGTCGCGGTGGATGCTGATGACGCTGGACAAGGCCCGACTCACGCGCCCCCACGCGCCCTGGTCCGGCGTGGCGTCGCTATCCAGCGGCTTGAGCGGCAGCTTCACCGCATCGGCACGCAACTGCGCCACGCTGGCAAGCATGGCATCGCGACTGGCCGGTGCGCTCTGCAGCAACGCGTTGCGCTCGGCCTCGATGCTTTGACGCAGGCCGGCGAAGGCCTGGTCGTCCACCGCCGCCAGCGTCTGTTCGGCCAGCGCATAAGCCGCCGCCGCGCCGCGTGCGTCGTGGAACAGCTCGTAACGCTGCTGGCCCATGCGCAGCAGCGACTCGGTGTTGTCCAGCAACATCGCATCGTGGCCGGAGAGGGTCTTCTCCGACAGCTTGCCGACCGCGCTTTCCAGCGCGCGCAGGCGATCGTTCTGCCCCAGCAGCTGCTCGCGCAGGGCGTTGTTGACCTGCTCGGCGTCGTTCAGGCGCTGCTGCAACGAGCTGCCGTTGCTGCTGACGCCGGCCAACGTATGCTCGAGCACGCTGACGCGTTGCTGCATGTCGGTCGCGGCACGTTCGCTGGCGCCGCGATGCTGCATCTGTCGCCATTGCTGCCAACCGACATAGCCGGTGCCGGCGATCGCCAGCAAGGCCAGCAGCAAGGCCAGCGCCAGCGTGCCACCGCCGGAACGGCGCGGCGGTGCGGCGGCGACTTTCGCGCGGCGGGAATCGGAAGGCGCGCCCGTGGGCGCGGCGGGGTCACGGGTGAGATCGTCCTGGCTCATGCGCGCATGCTACCAGCCCGCGCACGCGGCTTCGTTGTCGTCGGGTGAAGAGCACTCACATGGCCGCAGCGGCGAGCAGATCGACGCCGCGCGCCGAGGCCGCCTTCTGCACCCGGCTGAATCCCGCGGCATCGGCAATCGACGCGAGCCGCTCGCTGCTGACCACCGCCAAAGCCATACACAAACGCCGCCAGAGGGCAGGCGCCAACGCCGCCTGCAGGTTCTGCAAGGCTTCGGCGCTGGACAGGAGGACCCGTGCATCGGCGGGCAGATGCCGCACGAGCTCCAGGTGCCGCGGCCCCAGCCGGGGTGGCACGCGCTGGTACACCTGCACCTCATGCAGATGGGCACCGCGTGCGCGCAGCTGATCGCGCAACAGGCCGCGACCACCGGGGGCGCCGACCAGCGCCACGCGCCGCCCTTGCAGCGATTGCAGCACCGGCAGCGCCAGCAGGCCTTCGCTGTCCTGCCGCTGTTCGGGCGCCTGCGCCGTCAGCCCATGTCGATGCAGGGCGCGCGCCGATCCTTGCCCCACGGCCAGCACGCTGGCCCGGGTTTCCAGCGGCAGCAGCGCGGCGGCAAAGCGCACCGCAGCGGGGCTGGTGAACAGCAGCAGCTCGGCATCCAGCGCCTCGCGCAGGGCGGCGCGGGTGGCGACCGCATCATCCGCCGCGCGCAGCGACAAACCCGGCAGCAGTACCGGCACGCCACCGCGCGCACGGATTTGTCGCGCCATGGCCCCGGCCGTACCCACCGGACGGGTGATCACCAGCGTGCGCCCGTTCAGCGCCCTGGCCTGCGATGCGGGTTGTGTTGCCACGCCGGGACCTTCCATCAGGGAGTCCGATGCAGTGTAGCGTCTACACTTCGGGTCCCCACCCCCGCAACACGAGCTACCGATGGTTTCCACCGCACCCTCTCCGACCGACCGGCACGAGGCCGCGCAGGCACTGGTCGATTTCATCCATGAAGGCATTCCGCTGGCGCGCGACATGGCGCTGCAACTGCACCACTACGATGGCGAACAACTGACCCTGGCCGCGCCACTGGCACCCAACGTCAACGACAAGGGCTGCGCCTTTGGCGGCAGCCTGGTCAGCGTGATGACGCTGACCGGCTGGGGCCTGGTGGAACTGGCGCTGCGCGCACGCAACGAGGATTGCGACGTGTTCGTGGGCGAATCCACCGTGCGCTATCTCAGCCCGGTATGGGACGACTTCCTCAGCGCGGCACAATTGGCCCCTGAAGCCGACTGGGCCACGTTCTTCGGCACCCTCGCCGCTCGTGGCAAGGCCCGCATCGAGGTAACCTGCGCGGTGCCGGGTGATGAGGGCAAGCCGGCCGCGACACTGTCTGCCCGTTTCGTGGCCAAGCGTCGCGCGCACCCGCGCACGGACGCCACCAGCGCGAATGCGGCAAAATGATCGCTTCCATCCGGGGGAGATCGTCCATGCGCCGCACCATCACTTGCCTTGTTGCACTGAGTGCACTCCTGCTGGGCGGCTGTGCCGCCGACCAGCGCAGCAACGCGCTGACCGAGACCCTGCTGGCCTACGCCAACGCCGTGCGCTGGGACGGTTTTCCCAGCGCGTGGCAGTTCGTCGATCCCAAGGTGCGCAAAAAGCACCCGCTGACTTCGCTGGACCAGGCCCGTTTCCAGCAGGTGCGGGTCAGCGATTACGACGATGGCAACGGCGCGGTTCCCGACGGCAAGAACCAGGTGACCCAGGTGGTCAAGATCAGCCTGATCAACCGCAACACCCAGTCCGAGCGCAGCGTGATCGACCACCAGACCTGGCGCTACGATCCCGTGGCCAAGCGCTGGTGGCTGGAAAGCGGCCTGCCGGACATCACCCAGTAGGCGCGCGCTCGACCGGGCTGGTCAGATCGGGCCGGAGGCCGTACGCATGCCGTATAATCGACGGTTTACCCGGATCCGCGCGGCCGTGCTGCGCGAAGTGGACGCGCGATGAACGATTTTCTGCACAAACTGCCCCAGTTCGTGAACCATCACCTCGCGCTGTCGGCGCTGTTCGTGATCCTGCTGCTGGCGGTGATCGTCACCTACGTGGCCGTGCTGTTCCGCAAGTACAAGGAACTCACTCCGGCCGCGCTGACCATGCTGATCAACCGCGAAAGCCCGCTGATGATCGACCTGTCGGCCCGCGCCGATTTCGAGAAGATGCATATCCCCGGCGCGAAGCACGTGGCGATGAGCCAGTTCGATCCCGAGAACAAGGACCTGGCCAAGGCGAAGGACTTGCCGGTGGTGGTGATGGACAAGGACGGTCGTGGCAACTCGGCGAAGGCCGCGCCGCGCCTGGTCAAGGCCGGCTTCGGCAAGGTCTACGTGCTGGGCGGCGGCGTGCTGGGCTGGCACGCGGCGCAATTGCCGGTGGCCAAGGGCGCCAAGTAGGAATCCGCGTGCGGGCGATGCTTCTTGCATGACGCCCGCACGCCCGCAAGGCATCGCGGCTGAAGTCGCGCCTACGGGTGCAGCCCGGCCCGGCCAGCCATGATCTGCGCCAGCACGTCGGGCGCATAGTCGAACGAGTCGTAATACAGCCGGTCATCCGGCAGACCCGCATCGGTGAAGCGATGGCGGGCAGCGTCGATCATCGCCGGCGGTCCGCTCATGTAGACGTCGTGACCGGACAGATCCGGGTGATCGGCCAGCACCGCCTCGTGCACCAGTCCCTCGCGCAAGCCCGGGCATTGCGCCTGGTCCGGCTCGGACAACACCGGGTGGAAGCGCAGGTTCGGCAGCCTGGCTGCCCAGCCCTCCACTTCTTCGCGCAGGTACAGATCGGCCGCGTTGCGCGCGCCCCAGTACACATCCATCTCGCGACGCGTGCCCAGCTCGATGAAATGTTCGACGATTGCCTTCACCGGTGCGAAACCGGTGCCACCGGCCATGAACACCATCGGCCGCTCCGAATCCTCGCGCGCCACCAGCGTGCCCAACGGGCCCTCGATGCGCAGCGTGTCGCCCACCTGCAACCGGTCCGCCACCCACGAAGTGAAGCCGCCGCCGGCGACATGGCGCACGTGCAATTCGATCGCGCCGTCGGCCTGCGGCCCGTTGGCAATGGAGAACGGCCGGCGCCGGCCCTCTTCCAGCAACACGTCGAGATACTGCCCGGGCAGCCAGCGCAGGCGCGGCACGCCTTCATCCGGCAACAGGCGCAGACCGGTCACGTCGGGCGCCAGCGTCCATTTGTCGGCTACGCGCACGCGCAACTGCCGGCGCGCGATGTCCTCCACCGAGGTCACCTCACGCGCTTCCAGCAGCAGGTCGCTGGCCGGCACCGCCTGGCACAGCAGCACCGCGTGATGGGCACGCTCGTGCGCATCCAGCGCGGTGGGCGGATTGCGCGGGTAGACGCAGCGGCCAGCCAGCAAGGTGGCCTTGCAACTGCCACAGACCCCGGCACGGCACGAATACGGCAACGCGATGCCGGCTCGCTGCGCGGCCTCCAGCACGGTCTCGCCAGCGGCCACGTCGAAATGGCGGCCGGAACTTTTCAGGGTTACGGTGAACACGCATGCATTGTCGCCGCGATGGCACTCCGTCGACAATGCGACCTTTCGCATGAACCATCCAAAGAGTATCCGGCCATGAGCATCTGGAAGCAGGACATCGACCTCGAGCACATCAACAGCTGGCGCGCCAACACGCTGCTGGAATCGCTCGACATCCGCGTTACCGCCGCGGGCGACAACTGGCTGCAAGGCACGATGCCGGTGGACCATCGCACGCACCAGCCCTACGGCCTGCTGCACGGCGGCGCCTCGGTGGCGCTGGCCGAAACGCTGGGCAGCGTCGCCGCCATGCTTACGCTGGATCCTGCACGCGAACGCGCGGTGGGCCTGGACATCAACGCCAACCACGTGCGCGGCGTACGCGAAGGCATCGTCACCGGCACCGCCAAGGCATTGCATCTGGGGCGCTCCACCCAGGTCTGGGAAATCCGCATCGAGAACGAAGCCGGCCAGCTGGTGTGCATGTCGCGTCTGACCATGGCGGTGGTGCCGGTTGCGGTGGTGGGCAAGTGAGATCGCAGCTTTCTCCCACACGGAGGGAGAAGCCTCACGTTTCCCCCTCTCCCTTTTGGGGAGAGAAAGTGAACGCATCGGGCAAGTTTGCATGCCTTTTACGCCCTCTCCCCGCCGGGGGGAGAGCTGGGGTGAGGGGACACTCTTGCGCCATGGCCGCTTCGAAGCGGCTTTTGATGAGTGCTGTCGCGAGCACCCACCCCTCACCTCAATCCTCTCCCCGAAGGGGAGAGGAGGCGAGCGTGCCGTGCGGGTTCGCATATTTTTTACTCCCTCTCCCCACCGGGGAGAGGGCTGGGGTGAGGGGACACTCTTGCGTCATGGCCGCTTCGAAGCGGCTTTCGATGCGTGCTGTCGCGAGCACCCCCCTCACCTCAATCCTCTCCCCGGTGGGGAGAGGAGGCAAGCGTGCCGTGCGGGTCTGCATGCTTTTTACTCCCTCTCCCCGCCGGGGAGAGGGCTGGGGTGAGGGGACACTCTTGCGTCATGGTCGCTTCGAAGCGGCTTTCGATGCGCGCTGTCGCGAGCACCCGCCCCTCACCTCAATCCTCTCCCCAAAGGGGAGAGGAGGCGGACGTGCCGGGCGGGTTCGCATGCTTTTTACTCCCTCTCCCCACCGGGGAGAGGGCTGGGGTGAGGGGACACTCTTGCGATACGGCCGCTTCGAAGCGGCTTTTGATGCGTGCTGTCGCGAGCACCCGCCCCTCACCTCAATCCTCTCCCCGGTGGAGAGAGGAGGCGAATGTGCCGAGCGGGTTCTCACACTTGCGCGCCCCGGATACGCGCGCACCTTCGGGGCATGGGGCTTCGCATGATTGATGCCCCCTATGCCAACCTCACCCCGGACCTCGTGCTCGACGCCGTAAGCGCCTGCGGGCTGTGGCCGGACGGCCGCCTGCTGGCGTTGAACAGCTACGAGAACCGTGTGTGGCAGGTGGGTATCGAGGACGAAGCGCCAGTCATCGCCAAGTTCTACCGCCCGGGCCGCTGGAGCGATGCGGCGATCCTGGAAGAACACGCCTTCGCGCAGGAACTGGCCGATGCCGAGCTGCCGGTGGTGGCGCCACTGGTCTTCGGTGGCCGCACGCTGCTGCATCACGGCGGCTTCCGCTACGCACTGACGCCACGCCGCGGCGGACGCGCGCCCACGCTGGAATCGACCGAGCAACTGGAATGGTTGGGGCGGCTGATCGCGCGCATGCATGCCGTCGGCGCGCGCGAACCCTTCGCGCACCGTGGCCGCATTGATCGCGCCACCCTGATCGAACAACCGGTACAAGCCGTGCTGGCCTCGTCGCTGCTGCCCGAGTCGCTGCACGCAAACTATCGCAACGCCGCGCAACGGCTGGATGCGGCGGCAGCCGCACGCCAGGATGCTGTCGGCCCCGTGCGTTCGCTGCGCCTGCACGGCGATTGCCACCCCGGCAATCTGCTGTGGACCGACGCCGGCCCGCATTTCGTGGATCTCGACGACGCCCGCGGCGGCCCGGCCGTCCAGGACCTGTGGATGCTCGCCCACGACGAGCACGCCATGCAGTCGCTACTGGATGGCTATACGTCCATGCGCGATTTCGACCCGGCCGAACTGGCGCTGGTGCCCGTGCTGCGCGCGATGCGCCAGGTGCACCATGCCGGCTGGATCGCCCAGCGCTGGCACGACCCCGCCTTTCCCGCCGCGTTCCCGTTTGCCGCCGAACCCCGCTGGTGGGAGCAGCACATCGCCGACCTGCACGAGCTGGCCGACGAGCTCGAATAGGCTTCGCGCCACCTTTCCCGGCGCCCCGCGAACTGAGACACTTCGCCGACTGATTTCAAGGAACGAAACCATGAAGCGATCCCGCACCGCCGTCCTGCTCGCGATGGGCGCCACACCCCTGCTGCTGAGTGCCTGCAACAACGAACCCGACGCCACGCGCAGCGGCCTGTACACCTCGGTGGAGGCCTGTACCGCCGCCACCCACGATGTCGCCACCTGCAGCGATGCCTACCTGAAGGCGCACCAGGCGGCCGAAGCCGAAGCACCACACTACGCCACGGCCGCAACATGCGAAGCCGACTTCGGACTCGATCAGTGCATCCAGCGCGGCGGCGGCCAGCACAGTTTCTATGGCCCGCTGATGACCGGCTTCTTCCTGTCGCAAATGATGCACCACGGCCGCGCCGCCAACGGCTTCAACAGTGCACCGGCTTTCCGCGACCGCTGGAACAGCTGGCGGCGCCCGGCCGATGACAAGCGCCCGGACAATCCCGCTGGTGGAAGTTATGGCGGCAGCGGCTACGCCGGCGGCAGCTACGGCGGCGTATACCGCAGCGGCACCGGCCGCTCGATGACGCGGGTCTCTGCCACACCGGACCGCGCGATCACGGTCAGCCGCGGCGGCTTCGGCCGCTCCGGCGGATCGCACGGCTTCCACGGCTTCCATGGTTTCGGCGGCTGATGCGCCGCATCGTCAGCGCCGAGCGCCCGGACTGGCGCGCCAAGGCCGCCGCCTGCGGCTTCGGCTTCCACACCATCGACGACGCGCCGTATTGGGATGAAACGGCGTACTACGCCTTCAGCCTGCGCGAGATCGAAGACGACATCGAGGCACCCACCGAAGAGCTGCACGCGATGGCGCTGGACATGGTCGAGCGCATCGTGCGCGACGAGGCCGCACTGGCCCGACTCGGCATTCCCGAACATTACCGAGACTGGATTGCCCGGAGCTGGGAGACGCGCTCGCCGCACCTGTACGGACGCATGGATTTCGCCTACGACGGCACCGGCCCCGCCAAGCTCTACGAGCTGAACTACGACACGCCCACCGCGCTGTTCGAGGCCGCCTTCTTCCAGTGGCAATGGCTGGAAGACCTGCTTGCCGGCGACCGGTTGCCACCCGACACCGACCAGTTCAACTCGATCCAGGAAGCGCTGGTGGAAGCCTTCGGCAGCATCGCGCGCACCATCCGGCGTCCGTTCCGCTTCGCGGCCGTACGCGATTCGGAGGAAGACCGCGGCACCGTCGCCTATCTGCGTGACTGCGCGCTGCAAGCCGGCATCGATGGCGAGTTCATCGCCATCGAGGATATCGGCCGCACCGTCGACGGCCGCTTCACCGATCTTGACGACCGCGTCATCGGTTGCCTGTTCAAGCTCTATCCGCTGGAAGACCTGTTCCAGGACGAGTTTGGCCGCTACCTGCCCGCATCCGGGCTGCAATTGATCGAGCCGCCGTGGAAGGCGCTGCTCAGCAACAAGGGCATTCTCCCGCTGCTGTGGGACGCCTACCCCGGCCATCCCAACCTGCTGCCGGCTGCCTTCGATGCCGGCGGCGAGCTGCCGCGCGGCTGGGTGCGCAAGCCGCTGCATTCGCGTGAGGGCGCCAACATCGCCATGCACCTGGCCGACGGTCGCGAGCTGGCCACCGAGGGCCCTTATCGCGGCCCGTGCATCCGCCAGGCCTGCCACCCGCTCACCGCATTCAACGGCCACTACCCGCTGGTCGGCAGTTGGGTGGTGGGCGACCGTGCCTGCGGCATCGGCCTGCGCGAGGATGCCACCCTGGTCACCCGCGACAGCGCGCGCTTCGTGCCGCACGTCATCCTGGAGGAGCCGCGCGGCATCCTGCTGGCCTGAACGCGGGCCAGCAGCGTGGCTGGCCCACGCTGCGGTGGTGGCTCTATGCTTGCGTCCCTTTCGAACGAGGCTTGCCGCGTGCGTACCGTTTTGTTCCGCCTGATCGGCATCCTCGAAGTGGCCGGTGGCTTGTATGGCTTCGCCACCATGCTGCGCCGGCTGCTGCCGCCCGGCTCGCTGCACAACGCGCTGCCGGCGCTGATCGCGCTGGCTGCCTACGCTTTCGTGATGGTCGCCGGCGTGCTGCTGCTGGAAGGCAGCGAGCGCGGCATCCGTCTGTCGAGCTGGGCCCAACTGCTGCAGCTACCGTTGATCGCCACGCCGATCTTCAGCTACGCCATGCACTGCGGTGCTTACGTCGACGTGTTCGCCACGCTGCACCTGCCGGTGCACCCGGGCATCACCTGGCTCCTGGGCAGCGAAGGCTTCGGGCTGGCGCTGGCCGGTCCGGCAACCTCGCGGCTGGGCCTCAACCTGCTGGCGCTGTTGTCCTGGCTGGCGTTGCGGCTGCGCTGAGCGAGAGTCCACGCCGAAGCCAGCTATCATGGGCGGATGAATACGCCCGTCGCCCACCCTCCGATCCGCCTCAAATCCGACCGCACGCCCGGCCATCCGTGGATCTGGTCCGCCCAGGTCCACAAGCCGGAGGCGCGCATCCCGCCGGGTAGCGTGGTGGAAGTGCGCGATGCGAAGAACCGCTTCATCGGCCAGGCATTCTGGAACGGCCATGCGCGCATCGCGCTGCGCCTGCTGACCAGCAACCCGGCCGAAGCGATCGATGCCACGTGGATCGCCGCGCGCATCCACCGCGCCGTGCAATTGCGCCGCGAACTGCTGCGACTGGATGACGCCAGCGATGCCTGGCGCGTGGTGCACAGCGAGGGCGATGGCCTTTCCGGGCTGATCGTGGACCGCTACGCCGACATCCTGGTGATCGAATACTTCGCCGCTGGCATGTGGAAGTTCCGCGACACCATCCACGCCGCGCTGCTGCAACACTTCCCCGGCGCACGTTTGTACTGGTTCGCCGAAAGCCACGTGCAGAAGCAGGAATCGTTCGACTGCCGCGCGGCCGACGTGCCCGACGCAGTAGAGGTGCACGAGCATGGCCTGCGCTTCCACGCCGCGCCCGGCTGCGGCCACAAGACCGGTTTCTTCGCCGACCAGCGCGACAACCGCCGTCGCTTCGCCGAACTGGCCAAGGGCCACCGCGTACTCGACCTGTGCTGCAACGCCGGCGGCTTCGCCGTGCACGCCATGGCCGCGGGCGCGCGCGAAGCGGTCGGCGTGGACATGGATGCGGGCATCCTCGATATCGCCCGCGCCAACGCCACCGCCAATGGCGTCACGGTGGATTTCCAGCAGGCCGATATCTTCGACTGGCTGCGCGCCGCCGTGGCGCGTGGCGAGCAATACGACGCGGTGATTCTCGACCCGGCCAAGCTCACCCGCGACCGCAACAAAGTGTTCGACGCGCTGAAGAAATACTTCGCGATGAACCGGCTGGCGCTGGACGTGATCCCGCCCGGCGGCCTGCTGCTCACCTGCTCGTGTACCGGACTGGTCAGCGAAGCGGACTTCCTGGAGATGCTGCGCCGGGTGGCCCTGAACGCCGGCCGCGAGATCCAGGTACTGGAAGTACGCGGCGCCGGCGCCGACCACCCGGTGCGCACCGACGTACCGGAAAGCCGTTACCTGAAGGCGGTGTTCTGCCGGGTGGATTGATCCCACGTGGCTGTTGTAGGAGCGCACCTTGTGCGCGATGCTCTTGCTTCAAGTGTCGATAAAAAGCATCGCGCACAGGGTGCGCTCCTACAGATATCCCGGCAGTTTTATCCAGGTGCCAGGTGCCCGCCACCTCATGAAGATCCGCACGCCCCTGCTCACGATTGCAGCATTCGTGCTCTTCTACTTCGTTGCAGGAGCATGCTTTTTTCGATTCGGGGTTGAATCGCTGGTATTGCCACACGTTGCCCTCTCCGCACAAACAACGGCACCGCTGTTCTTGCGCATCGGCGGTGATGACGGCAATGCCATTCTGGTTCGGCGCTACGGAACACCGAAGGTGGACTGCGTCGTCTTCTTTCCCGGCCAACATGGCAACATCTCTGCGTACATAAGGAACCTGTTCCCTGCATTCGTCGCTCATGGCATTGCCGTTCTGGCCGTCGCCTACCCGGGGCAAAATGGCGCCCCTGGCACACCTCATCATCTGCACGAAATCATGGTGCTCGCCACGCAGACAGCCGAGGCTGCCCAAGCTACATGTCCGGGCCACCGAATAGTGCTGTACGGTCGCTCCCTGGGCTCCATGGTCGCAGCCTACGCTGCCGCAAAAACTCATCCCGCGGGACTCATTCTCGACAGCGCAGCACGCTCGTTCTCTTCAGCGATTCGCCTTCGCCTAAACGCCCGCTGGTATCTGGCACCACTGGCATTGCTGCCTGTTCCAAGGCTCCTCGCGCATGACTATTCGCTTGCTGAAGCGCTGTCGAGCATGCGGGATGTACCAGCCGTCGTATTTCAGGGTACGGCGGATAGAGAGACTCCGCTCTCGGATTTACGAGCGGCGGGCATGCCCGGCAACCTGAAGCTTGTCGTGGTTTCGGGCGGGACGCACTCGACCACGGACCTACTGGCGCGGGATCGGACCATGCAGACGGCCTTGACCATGCTTCGAGCACCTCGCACCTGACAATCAGGGGAGGGGAGTCGCCTTTGACACGCCACGCATTTCAGGTGCTGTGCGGCAAGCGCCCGCGCAACGACGACGCGTCGAACGGCCCCGCTTGCGCAATCAACTCGCGCGCCGCGTCCACCTGGTCCCAGGTATTCCACAGCAGCACGCCGCGCACGCGGCCACCGTCGAGGTAATACACCACGCCTTCGCGGTACGGTTCGCGCCAGTCCTCGACCACGCCGAGGTGGCTGTCGAGCAGGCCTACGGCCTCGTAACCCAGGTCGAACAGGTCGGAGTAGAAGAACGGCAGCGTGTCGTATGGCTCGTCGATGCCGGCCATCACGCGGCCGGCGTGCTTGCCCATGCCGACGGCGGCGTCCTCGTGTTCCACGCGCAGGCGTCGATCCAGCGCCGGGTTGCGGAAATTGGCGATATCGCCGGCGGCCCAGATGTCGGCGTCGCTGCTGCGCAGACGGTCATCGACGACAACGCCGTTATCGACTTTCAGCCCGGCCTGTTCCGCCAACTCGGTGTTCGGCGTCACGCCAATGCCCACCGCCACTGCATCCACGCGCAAGGTCTCGCCATCGGACAGCGCCAGTTCCACGCCCTCACCAACTGCCTTGCCATCTACCACGTTCACGCCGGCAGACACGGTCACGCCATGTTCGCGGTAGTAGTCGTCGAGGAAATGACACAGCGCATCGGGATAGCGACCCGCACCGATCGACGGACCGGGGAACAGCATTGTTACCTTGCAGCCCGCGCCCGCCAGCGAGGCGGCCAGTTCGCTGCCGATGAAGCCGCCGCCGACCACCGCCACGTGCGCGCCCTTGACCGCGAAGCGGCGCAATGCGCGATAGTCGTCCAGCGTGCGGAAATGGATCACCCGTTCGCCGGCATCGAAAGGCAGTCGCCGCGGCGTGGCGCCGGTAGCCAGCAGCAATCGACGATAGCGATAGCTGTTGCCATGGTCGTCGCGCGCGAGGTGCGCGGCACGATCCAGTGCCACGATGCGCCGACCACCGTGCACTACCGTTCCGCTGGCGGCCGTACCCAGGTCGATATCGCCCGGCGACTTGTCGCCCTTCCACAACGCCTTGGACAATGGTGGCCGCTGATAGGGAGGCGCTGCCTCGTCGCCCACGATGCCGACATCGGCAGCGGCATCGATCTCGCGAATGGATTTGGCGGCGGCATCTGCGGCCATGCCGCCCCCGACGATCAGATAGTCATGACTGCATTCCACGACAGGCTCCACGTTGGACGGATTGCACCATCTTTACCTGCCACTGGATACGACAGCGTGAAATCACCGCCGCCCATCTCCGGTTGCCATCCGGCACGGAGTCGGAAGCGCGCGGAGGGCACCGGTTCGCGCTTGTGCGCCCGGCTCATCCAGCGGGTGCCCGTCCGTCGAGTTTCCGGGTCATGTAAACACTGTTCGGATCGCGTTTGTAACTTCCAAAAGGCGCACACGGTTCGAACCCGAACGATGCATACAAGCGCCGTGCAGGCTCGAAGAATGCCATCGAGCCCGTTTCCAGACTCAGCCTCGAATAACCGCGGGTGATGGCCTCTTGCACCAGGTGCCGCAACAGCATGGAAGCGACGCCACGCCGCACATGCGAAGCGGCGGTGCGCATGGACTTGATCTCGGCATGCGATCCGGTCAGCTGCTTCAGCGCCCCGAACCCGGCCAGCGCCTCGCCATCCCAGACACACCAAAAGGTGACGTCGGCACGACGCAATCCCTCCAGATCCAGTGCGTGGCGACTCTCTGCCGGCGCGGTCGGCGCCAGCGAGTCGAGATGCTCGCGAAGCAGTGCAAGAACCGCGGGGCTCTCCAGCTTGTCGATCCGGATCTCCAACCGTCCCCTCCCGAAAAATCCTGCCCGTGGAATGACCACGATGACTCAGGCAGGCGGACCGCATGAACTCAGCCGGTGCCGGCGCCCGCATCCTTCGTCGTCTCGCCTGCCGCCTTCGCCGCAGCGGGGAGCAGGCCATCCTTCCGGAACATCGCCTTGATGCCGCGCACCGCCTGGCGGATGCGATCCTGGTTCTCGATCAGGGCGAAGCGCACGTGGTCGTCACCGTAATCACCGAAACCCACGCCGGGCGACACGGACACCTTGGCCTCGGCCAGCAGCTTCTTGGCGAACTCCAGCGAACCGAGCGACAGGTACGGCTCGGGAATTTTCGCCCAGACGTACATCGACGCACGCGGGTTCTCTACCATCCAGCCGGCTTCATGCAGCCCCTTGACGAGTACGTCGCGGCGCAACTGATATTGATGGGCAATGTCGCGCACGCACTGCTGGTCGCCCTCCAGCGCAGCTATCGCAGCCACTTGCAGCGGGGTGAAGGTGCCGTAGTCGTGATAGCTCTTGATCCGCGCCAGCGCCGCGACCAGCTCGGCATTGCCGACCATGAAGCCGATGCGCCAGCCGGCCATGTTGTAGCTTTTGGACAGGGTGAAGAATTCCACCGCAATGTCCTTCGCGCCGGGCACCTGCATGATCGATGGTGCCTTCCAGCCGTCGTACGTGATGTCGGCGTAGGCCAGGTCGTGCACCACCAGCACGTCGTACTGCCGCGCCAGTTCGACCACCCGCGCAAAGAAGTCCAGCTCCACGCACTGCGCGGTGGGGTTTGACGGAAAGCCGAGAATCATCATCTTCGGCTTCGGGATGCTCTCGCGGATACCGCGCTCGAGTTCGGCGAAGAAATCGATGCCCGGCGCCATCGGCACCGAACGGATCTGTGCGCCGGCAATCACCGCACCGTAGATGTGGATCGGGTAACTGGGATTGGGCACCAGCACGGTGTCGCCACGATCGAGCGTGGCCAGCATCAGGTGCGCCAGGCCCTCTTTCGAGCCGATGGTGACGATGGCCTCGCTTTCGGGATCGAGTTCCACGCCATAGCGGTCGGCATACCAATGCGTGATCGCGCGACGCAAGCGCGGAATGCCCTTCGACGTCGAATAGCCGTGCGTGTCCGGCCGCTGCGCCACCATGCACAGCTTCTCCACGATATGCGGCGGCGTGGCGCCATCGGGGTTGCCCATGCTGAAGTCGACGATGTCCTCGCCGCGACGACGCGCCGCCATCTTCAGCTCGGCGGTGATGTTGAAAACGTAGGGCGGAAGACGTTCGATGCGCGCGAAACGGCGCGGAGAACCGGGCTCGGTCATGATGATCTCGATGGTCGTAGGCGCCCGGAACCGTCCGAGCGACGCCGGCCGCCATGCGGCCTGTCACGGCATGTGGCGCCGCGATACGGGCAACCATATCGCCACGATCGGCCCGACGTCCAGCGTTGACGCGCCGTCCCGGAAACTGAGACTCCAGCGCGTAAACTTGTACCCTTGAATCCGCGGAAACGATCCATGCCTATCACCGACATTCTCCTGCTGGCCGTGCTCGTCGTGCTGGCATTGCAGGTATTCATCCTGCTGCGCAAGTCCGGCAGCCACGAGCTGGGCGCCCGGCTCGATGCCCTGAAGGACGACAACGAACGCCTGCAGCGCACGCTGCGCGAGGAACAGCGCGCCGGTCGCGAGGAGCTGCAGCAGGGCTTCGATCGCTTTCGCAACCACGTCGGCGAGCAGCTGACCGGCATGTCGCGCCAGCAGGCCGAACGCATCGACGGCTTCGGCCAACGGCTCGCCGCGCTCACCGACAGCACCAGCGCCGGGCTGCAGACGCTGGCACAACGCCTGGCCGATGACGCACGCAAGAGCCGCGAGGAACTCACGCTGGCGCTGAACCGCTTCGGCGAACAGCAGCAGCAGCGGCTGGGCGCCCTCACCGCCGACAACGAGAAGCGCATGGGCGAAGTGCGCGCCACGCTGGAGGCCAAGCTCGGCGCGATCCAGCAGGACAACGCCGCCAAGCTGGAACAGATGCGCGCCACAGTCGACGAAAAGCTGCAGAGCACGCTGGAAACCCGGCTCGGGCAATCGTTCCAGATCGTCACCCGCCACCTCGAAGCCGTGCAGCAAGGGCTGGGCGAGATGCGCAACCTCGCCACCGGCGTCGGCGACCTGAAGCGCGTGCTGACCAACGTGAAGAGCCGCGGCATCTACGGTGAAGTGCAGCTGGGCGCCCTGCTGGAGCAGATGCTCACTCCCGACCAGTACGAATCCAACGTGGCCACCGTGCCGGGCAGCAGCGAGCGGGTGGAATTCGCCATCTGCATGCCTGGCCAGCAGGACGGCGGACGGCTGTACCTGCCGATCGACGCGAAGTTCCCGGTCGAGGATTACCAGCGCCTGCTCGACGCACAGGATGCCGCCGATGCCGATGCCGCAGCGCTCGCCGGGCGCGCGCTGGAACTGCGCGTGCGCGAGGAGGCCAAGCGCATCGCCGGCAAGTACGTGGCACCGCCGCACACCACCGACTTCGCGGTGCTGTTCCTGCCCACCGAGGGGCTTTACGCCGAAGTGATCCGTCGACCGGGCCTGTTCGAAAACCTGCAACGCGACCACCGCATCACCATCGCCGGCCCGACCACGCTGAGCGCCCTGCTCAACAGCCTGCAGATGGGCTTCCGCACGCTGGCCATCGCCAAGCGCAGCAGCGAGGTATGGAGCGTGCTCGGCGCGGTGAAAACCGAGTTCGGCAAGTTCGGCGACGTGCTGGACAAGGTCAAGAAGAAGCTCGACGAGGCCGGCAAGCACATCGACGCCACCGGCGTGCGCACCCGCGCGATCGAGCGCCGGTTGCGCAGCGTGGAATCGTTGACCGAGGACGAGGCCGACGACCTGATCGGCGCCGTGCTGCCATCCCCCGGCACGGATGACGAGGAAGACAGCGAGACCTGATGCCCATGCCACCCGATGCCACGGCGGTCCTGCAGGCGCGCATCGCGGAAATCGAACGCGATGACTCGCTGCAGCGCCCGGAACGATTGCGCGAACGCATCGAGGCGATGGACCGGCTGGATGCCCTGCTCTTCGACGACGTGGCCGATGCGGTCCGCCAGCACGCCAGCGCGTTGATGCGGCAGCTGGAGACCGTCAACCAGACGGCTTACTTCGCCATCCGCGCAGCCATTCGTGGCGGCGAAGGCAAAGCCGTCCTGCGCCACTGGCTGCAGGCACTCGCCGCACCGGCTGACACGCCACTGGACGACCAGGCCTACGACGCCCTCGACAGCGTGCTCGCCGGCGTGCTGCCGTTCGACGAACCAGCAGATGGCGACGACGCGTTGCCGCCCGAGATGGTGTTCTACCAGCCCACGCCCGCCCGCCACATCCTCGACCTGATCGAGCGCGTGCAGCTCGACGCCGCCGACGTGCTGGTCGACCTCGGCTCCGGCCTCGGCCACGTGCCGCTGCTGGTGGCGATTTGCGCTGGCGCGCGCTGCATCGGCATCGAGCGCAACGCGGCTTATGTCGCCTGCGCCCGCCGTTGCGCCGAAGCACTGGCGCTCACGGGCGTCACCTTCGTCGAGCAGGATGCCCGCGCCGCAGATCTCGCCACCGGCACCGTGTTCTACCTCTACACGCCGTTCACCGGCACGGTTTTGCGCAGCGTGCTGGACCGGCTGCAGCGCGAGGCGTCCGCCCGTCGCATCCGCGTGGCCACGCTGGGTCCGTGCACGGCGATCGTCGCCGGCGAAGCATGGCTGGTGCCGCTCGAACCGCCGCAACCGCACCGGGTCGCCGTGTTTTGCTCCATCGCGCCGCGGCCGGCTTGAACCGCACCCGTCGCCGCCGGATTCGCCCGGCGCTACACTGGCAGACCCGCGCCGTCCCCCAGGAACCCGCATGAGCGAGCCGAACCACCCCACCGACGTCACCCGCGAACAAGCCGAGGATGCCGTGCGCACGCTGCTGCGCTGGGCCGGCGAGGATCCTTCGCGCGAAGGCCTGCTGGATACGCCCAAGCGCGTGGTCAAGGCGTATCGCGACTGGTTCGCCGGCTATGCCGAGGACCCGGGCGACTACCTGCTTCGCACCTTCAAGGAAGTCGAGGGCTACGACGAGATGGTGGTGTTGCGCGACATCGAGTTCGAAAGCCATTGCGAGCACCACATGGCGCCGATCATCGGCCGCGCCCACGTCGGTTACCTGCCGACCAACCGCGTGGTCGGCATCAGCAAGCTGGCGCGCGTGGTGGACGGTTTCGCCCGGCGTTTCCAGGTGCAGGAAAAGCTCACCGCGGAAATCGCCCACTGCATCCAGGAAAACCTGCAGCCGGCCGGCGTGGCCGTGGTGATCGACGCCAGCCACGAATGCATGACCACCCGTGGCGTGCACAAGCGTGGCGTGTCGATGGTGACCAGCCAGATGCTGGGCTCGTTCCGCGACGACGCCCGCACCCGCGCCGAGTTCCTCGAATTCATCGGCTTGCACGGCAGCGTGCGTTCGCGCTGAGGCCGGCGCGTTACCGGCTGGCGTGGTTCAACCCAGGCTGGCCAGCCACTCGTCGTCGGAGCCTTCGACCACGCCTTCGAGCAGGAAGGTGGACAGGTAGCGTTCGCCCGTGTCCGGCAACATCGCCAGGATCACACTGCCCGGCTCCGCCGTCTTCGCGTAATCCAGTGCCGCCGCCACCGTGGCACCGGCGGACACTCCGACGAAGATGCCTTCCTCCGTGGCCAGCCGGCGTGCGGTATCACGCGCGGCGATGTCGTCCACCGGCAAGTCCACGTCGAACACCTTGCGATTGAGCACGCCGGGCACGAAGTCCGGCGTCCAGCCCTGGATCTTGTGCGGCTGCCACTCCTTGCCCGCCAGCATCGACGCCACCGCGGGTTCGGCGACCACGATCTTCACCTCCGGCCGCGCCAGCTTGAGCATCTCGCCCACGCCGGTCAGCGTGCCGCCGGTACCCCAGCCGGAGACGAAGGCGTCCAGCCGGCGACCGGCAAAATCACTGAGGATTTCTGCGGCCGTCGTGCTGCGGTGGTAAGCCGGGTTGGCCGGATTGTCGAACTGGCGCGGCAGGAACCAGCCATGCTTCTGCGCCAGTTCTTCGGCGATGCGCACCATGCCGGTGCCGCGTTCGGCCGCCGCCGTGAGGATCACCTTCGCGCCGTAGGCGCGCATCAGCTTGCGGCGCTCCACCGAGAAGGTCTCGGCCATGACGGCAACGAACCCGTAACCGCGTGCCGCGCAAACCATGGCCAACGCCACGCCGGTATTGCCCGAGGTGGCTTCGATCACGGTATCGCCGGGCTTGAGCAGGCCTTTGCGCTCGGCGTCCAGGATCACCGCGATGGCGAGGCGATCCTTCACCGAACCACCGGGGTTGAACGCCTCCACCTTGGCGTACAGCGTGACGTGCGCGGGTGCCAGCCGGTGCAGCCGGACAACCGGCGTACCACCGATGGTGTCGAGAATGCTTTCGTAGATCATGGCGACCTCGAAAATGGACATCCGGGCCGGTTACGCTAAACCTGTTCACCGGCAAAAGCCATCGCTTTTTCGCCACCGATCCGGGCCGCGTGGCACCGGGCGTGCGGTCGGTCTCGCCGCGCCTCATCGACATGCCGCACACTACGGCCCATGCCATCGTTCATGCCCTTGCGCCGCTCCGGATTCGCCCTGCCGCTGATGCTCGCCTGCGCCACGCTGGCCGCCCAGGGTTACCCGCGAACGCCATCCGACTATCTGCGCCAGATGGACAGCAATGGCGATGGCCGGATCAGCATGGCCGAATACGTCGCCTACATGAGCCAGGGTTTCCATCGGATGGACAGCAACGGCGACGGCATCCTGGAAGCCAGCGAGCTTCCCGGTGGACACGGCCGCCCGGTGACGCTGACATCCTGGCAGGCCAACCTGCGTCGGCAATTCCATCGCCTGGACCGGAATCACGACGGCTATCTCGACGCACGCGAACTGGCCGCACCGCCGCGCTGAACCCCGCCGAAGCCGAACGCCACGGACGCGAGCCGGGTGACTTGTTTCCCGCGCCGGCCCTCGGCAGATGCGCTATCGTGCCCACCCCACCTGCCCTCGCTTCCATGGACGCATCCAAGCCGTCACCCTCGCGCCACGCCGCGCTCGCCTTCATCTTTGTCACGGTGACGGTGGACATGCTGGCGTTCGGCATCATCATCCCGGTGTTGCCGCACCTGATTGTCGAACTGATCGGCGGCAGCATTGCGCAGGCCGCGGTGTGGGTGGGCGCGTTCGGCGCACTGTTCATGCTGATGCAATTCGTGTTCTCGCCGGTACAGGGCGCGTTGTCGGACCGTTACGGTCGCCGCACGGTGATCCTGATTTCCAGCTTCGGACTGGGCATGGATTTCATCGTGATGGCGTTGGCGCCGGTGTTGTGGCTGCTGTTCGTGGGCCGTGCGATATCGGGCATGTGCGCGGCCAGCTTCACCACCGCGAACGCCTATATCGCCGACATTGTGCCGAAGGAAAAGCGCGCGGCAGCGTTTGGCACGCTGGGTGCGGCGTTCGGCATCGGTTTCATCGTGGGCCCGGCGCTGGGTGGCTTTCTCGGCCATCTGTCGATCCGCCTGCCGTTCTGGGTGGCGGCCGGATTGTCGCTGGTGAATTTCTGCTATGGCTGGTTCGTGCTGCCCGAGTCGCTGCCGCCGGAGCGCCGCAGCAAGCGCTTCGAATGGCGCCACGCCAACCCGCTGGGCGCCGTCATGCTGTTGCGCCGCTATCCGCAGGTGTTCGGGCTGGCGGCGGTGTTCTTCCTGATCAACCTGGCGCAGTTCTCGCTGAACTCCACCTACGTGCTGTACACCGACTACCGCTTCGGTTGGGGACCGCAGGTGGTGGGTTACACGCTGGGCCTGGTCGGCCTGTGCAGCGGGCTGGTGCAGGCCGTGCTGGTGCGCCGGTTGATGCCGTCACTGGGCGAGCGACGGATGATCCTGCTGGGACTGGTGCTGTGCATTGGCGGCTACGTGCTGTTCGGCCTGGCGCCGACCGCCTGGCTGTTCCTGCTCGGCATCCCGCTGCTGTCGCTCGGCGGGCTGGCCGGCCCGCCGGCGCAAGCGCTGGTGACGCATCAAGTCGACGCCCACGAACAGGGTCGCCTGCAAGGTGCGCTGAGCAGCCTGGCCAGTCTCGCCGGCATCTTCGGCCCGGCCTTGTTCGCCAATCTTTTCGCGCTATTCATCAGCAACCACGCGCCGGTACACCATCTGCCCGGCGCCGCGTTCGTGCTGGCTGCGCTGTTGCTGGCCGCCGCCACCCTGGTGGCCGTGCGCGCCACCCGTCCCTCGCAAACCACCGTGTCGGCCCCGAACGACGAAGCACCCATCGCCTTCCCCGGCGAGACGTCGCCCCTGGCCGCTCCCGTCGCCGACATGCTTCCCAACGAACCACCGGAGTCATCCCCATGAGCCTTTCCATGTATCAGGCATCCGTCCCCGTCTTCGTGCGCGCGCTGGGCAACCTGCGCCACGTGTTCCAGAAGGGCGAGGCGCATGCGAAATCGAAAAATGTGACCGACGAGGTGCTGCTGCAGACGCGGCTGATTCCCGACATGCTACCGCTGGTGAAGCAGGTGCAGATCGCCTGCGACATGGCCGCGCGCGGTGCCGCCCGACTGGCCGGCGCGGAGCCGAAGAGCTTCGAGGACAACGAGACCACGCTGGCGCAGGTGTATGCACGCATCGACGCCGCCATCGAGTACGTCAAGAGCTTCAAGCCCGAGCAGATCGACGGCAGCGAAGCCCGCGAAGTCCACATGAAGACGCGCAACGGCGAGGTGACTCTCAGCGGCCAGGATTACCTGCTCGGCTTCACCCTCCCCAACCTGTTCTTCCACTGCACCACCGCCTACAACCTGTTCCGCGGCATGGGCGTGGAGATCGGCAAGAGCGACTTCATCGGCAGTCCGTAAGCCCGCCGTAGCACCACCTTCACCTGTTCGCGCTGAGCGTCGCTCGCGTTGGCGAGCAGAGTCGAAACGCCTGGTGTCCTTCGACGCCAGCCCTTCGGGCCTGCGCTCAGGGTGAACGAGAGGGCGGGAAGGCAGCCATTCGCGCCGCCTTCCCTGCCCGGCATGCGAAAATCGCTTTCCACCTCTCCACGCCTTCCACGCATGCTGCGACTGACCGACATCAAGCTCCCGCTCGACCACGCCGACGAGGCGCTGGTCCAGGCCATCTGCGCGAAGCTGGGCGTACAGCGCGACGCATGGCGCGATTACACCGTGTTCCGCCGCGGCTACGACGCGCGCAAGCGTGGCGCGATCGTGCTGATCTACACGCTGGATGTGGACGTGATCGACGAGGCCACCCTGCTCGCACGCCACGCCGGCGACCCGCACGTGCAGCCCACGCCGGATACCACTTACCACTTCGTGGCCAAGGCCCCGGCGAAGATCGCGCACCGTCCGGTGGTGATCGGTTTCGGCCCGTGCGGCCTGTTCGCCGGACTGATCCTGGCGCAGATGGGCTTTCGCCCGATCATCCTCGACCGCGGCAAGGACGTGCGCGAGCGCACCAAGGACACCTGGGACCTGTGGCGCAAGCGCAACCTGCATCCGGAGTCGAACGTGCAGTTCGGCGAGGGCGGCGCCGGCACCTTCTCCGACGGCAAGCTGCACAGCCAGATCCGCGATCCGCTGCACCACGGCCGCAAGGTGCTCACCGAATTCGTGAAGGCCGGCGCGCCAGAGGAAATCCTCTACGTCAGCAAGCCGCATATCGGTACCTTCCGGCTGGTGACGATGGTGGAGAACATGCGCGCCACGATCGAATCGCTGGGCGGCGAAATCCGTTTCAGCCAGCGCGTCGACGACTTGCTGATCGACACCGATGCCGGCGGCGAACGCCATGTGCGCGGCGTGACCCTGGCCAGTGGCGAGCAGCTCCGCGCCGATCACGTGGTGCTGGCGCTGGGCCACAGCGCGCGCGACACCTTCGAGATGCTGCACGCACGCGGCGTCTATCTGGAAGCCAAGCCGTTCTCGATCGGCTTTCGCATCGAGCATCCGCAATCGGTGATCGACCGTGCGCGTTTCGGTCCGCAAGCCGGCCACCCGATCCTTGGCGCGGCCGATTACAAGCTGGTGCATCACTGCAAGGGCAATCACGCCGGCAACGGCCGCTCGGTCTACAGTTTCTGCATGTGCCCCGGCGGCACCGTGGTGGCGGCCACCAGCGAGCCCGGTCGCGTGGTCACCAACGGCATGAGCCAGTACTCGCGCAACGAACGCAACGCGAACGCGGCGGTGGTGGTCGGCATCGAGCCACCCGATTTTGTGCCGTTCGACGGCCGGCTCGAAAACGGCCAGCCCAGTCCGCTCGCCGGCATCGCGTTGCAACGCGCCCTGGAAAGCCACGCCTACGTCCTCGGCGGCGAAAGCTACAGCGCCCCCGCACAACTCGTCGGCGATTTCCTCGCCGGCCGCCCCTCGCGTGAATTCGGCGACGTACAACCGTCCTACCAGCCCGGCGTCACCCTGGGCAGCCTCGACAGCGCCCTGCCCGACTACGCCATCGCCGCCATCCGCGAGGCGCTGCCCGCATTCGAGCGACAGATTCGCGGCTACGCCATGTCCGACGCCATCCTCACCGGCGTGGAAACCCGTACGTCATCGCCAGTGCGCATCAAGCGCGACAACGACAGCCTGCAAAGCCTCAACACCCGCGGTCTATATCCCGCCGGCGAAGGCGCCGGCTATGCGGGAGGCATCCTTTCCGCCGCTGTGGACGGCATCAAGGTGGCCGAGGCACTGGCGTTGAGCATGGCGGAAAGCTGATAACCCAGGCAAAGCTTGGGCTTGCGAGATATTGTCTACGTACGACGACATGCCTATAATGTCGCCGTACGTAGACAATTCATCATGTCGCCGTATGGCGACATCGAGGTTATGATGCTGGTCAGGACTCCGCAGGATATTGGCGCCTTGCTCCGCGAGCGACGCCAGAAAGCCGGCCTCGATCAGGCCGAGCTAGCCCGGCGCGTCGGCGTTAGTCGGCAATGGCTGGTCGAGGTGGAGCGTGGCAAGCCACGAGCCGAGATCGGCCTGGTATTGCGTGCGCTCAACGTGCTGGATATCCCACTGGAAGTTGGCACACCTCGCTATGCCACGGGCGTAGCCGACACTCCGGGCATCGATATCGATGCCATCGTCGATGCTGCACGCAAACCACGATGAGCGCGCAAAGTCTCGTCGTCCTGATGAACGGCACGATGATCGGTGAGGTCATCCGTGATCGCAGCGGCCGTTCGCGTTTCGTCTACGCCAACGCCTGGCGACAGCAGCACGATGCGATCCCGTTGTCGCTGTCCATGCCATTGGTGCGTGCCGAGCATCCGCACGCCGCCATCGACGCTTTCATGTGGGGATTGCTGCCGGATAACGAGCAGACCCTGGCGCGCTGGGCCAACCGTTTCCACGTCTCCGCCCGCAACGCCTTCGGCTTGCTCAGCCATATCGGGGAAGATTGCGCAGGCGCCGTCCAGTTCGTGCCGCCGGAACGGCTCGATGCAGTACAAGTGACCGCTGAAGAAGACATTGTCTGGCTGAGCGAAGCGGATATTGGCGAGCGACTGCGTGCCTTGCGAAACGATCCTTCCGCTACCCGCCGCGCCGGTGACCACGGCCAGTTCAGCCTCGCCGGAGCGCAACCCAAGACCGCCCTGTTGCTGCGCGATGGCCGATGGGGCGTCCCCGCCGGGCGCACGCCGACCACGCATATTCTGAAACCGCCCAGCGACGCGTTTGATGGCCACGCCGAGAACGAACACTTCTGCCTGACCCTGGCCCGTCGCCTCGGGCTGCCGGCCGCGCATTCCGAAGTACGGCGGTTCGATGGTGAGGCCGCCATCGTCGTCAGCCGCTTCGATCGCATCGAGTACGACGGCCAACTGCTGCGCGTCCATCAAGAGGATTTCTGCCAGGCCCTGGCCATCTCGCCCACGCGCAAATACCAGAACGAAGGTGGCCCAAGCCCCGAGGCCATCGTCGATGCACTGCGCACTCATTCCAGCTCCCCGGCGCGCGACGTCGACACCTTCATCGATGCGCTGGCATTCAACTGGCTGATTGCCGGTACCGACGCCCACGCGAAAAACTACGCGCTGCTGTTCGGCGGCGGCGGTCGCATCCGCCTTGCGCCGCTGTACGACCTGGGCAGCGCGCTACCCTATCCATCACTACGCCAGGACAAGCTGATCCTGGCGATGAAGATCGGCAACACCTACCGCTTGCGCGACATCCGCCGGCATCATTGGGAAAAGCTGCTGCGCGGCGCCCATGTCGATGTCGATGCCGCACTGACACGCATCACCGCCATGGCCACCGCGTTGCCCGACCACGCCAGCGACCTGTCGCGCTTCATGCGCAGCGAAGGTGTCGGCCATCCCATGCTTGAACGCCTGCCGTCGCTGCTTGCCATGAGCGCACACGACAAACTGGCATGGCTGTCCCGGACCGACAACAGCCACGACGATGCTTGAACGCCAACGCGATCAACCAGTACGAGTCCATAGCGACTCTGCCTCAAGCAAGCGCGATTGATTACTCCTCTGCATGCCCGCATGTGAGATGGGGTCCACGGCAATTGCCGCAACCTAACGTACGCGCCCATGACTACCTCACGCGAATCCACCCCCATCCGCATCGACTTCGTCTCCGACGTCTCCTGCCCGTGGTGTGCGGTGGGACTCGCTTCGCTGCAGCAGGCATTGAAGCATCTCGACGGCGAGGTCACGGCGGACATCCACTTCCAGCCGTTTGAACTGAATCCGCAGATGCCGGCCGAAGGCGAGGACGCTACCGAGCACCTGGTGCGCAAGTACGGCAGTTCCGCCGAGCAGATCGACGCCAACCGCGAGGCGATTCGCGCGCGCGGGGCCGCGGTCGGTTTCACCTTCAACATGGACCGGCGCAGCCGCGTCTACAACACCTTCGATGCACACCGGCTGCTGCATTGGGCCGAGCTGGAAGGCCATCAGCTCGCACTGAAACAGGCGCTGCTGCGCGCGTATTTCACCGAGGGCGAAGACGTCAGCGCGCACGACACGCTGGTGCGGATCGCCTCCGACGCCGGGCTGAATGCCGACCGGGCACGACAGATTCTTGCCGGCAGCGAATTCGCCGACGAAGTGCGCACGCAGGAGGAATTCTTCACCTCGCGCGGCATTCACTCGGTGCCGGCCACCATCGTCAACGGCCAGCACCTGATTTCCGGCGGACAGCCACCGGAGGCGTTCGAGCAGGCCTTGCGGCAGATCGCCGCCGCAGGCTGAGCCATCCACCGCTCCGGCCGTGGGACAATGGCCGGATGCTTACCGACACAACCAAGGACGCCATCCGCGCCGCCTATGCCCGCCTGAAAGACGGTTTGCCGGGTTTTCGCGCACGCGGCTCGCAAGGCAAGATGATTGCCGAGGTGGCCAAGGCGCTCAGCCGCAGTGGCGGCGCGGCGGCGATCGAGGCGCCGACCGGCACCGGCAAGTCGATGGCTTACCTGATCGCCGGCGTGGAAGTCGCGCGCTTCCAGAAAAAGAAGCTGCTGATCGCCACCGCCACCGTGGCGCTGCAGGAACAGCTGGTCCAGCGCGACATTCCGCTCTACCTCAAGCTCAACGGTATCGAGGCGAAAGTGGCGCTGGCCAAGGGGCGCGGCCGCTATCTGTGCCCGCGCAACCTGGCCATGGCCCGCAACAGCATGAACGACTCGGGCCAGATGGGACTGGCCGGCTTCGACGCCGACCTGGCGCTGTGGGCCAAGCCGCCGCAACCACGCGACAAGCAGGCGCTGGCCCAGCTTGGTGCCAGCTTCGACAGCGGCGAGTGGAACGGCGACATGGATAGTGCGCCGGAACCGGTCAGCGACCTGCTTCGCCCCATGCTCACCACCAGCGCCGGTGGCTGCACCAACCGCAAGTGCGGCTTCTTCATGACCTGCCCGTTCTTCAGTGCACGCCGTGCGGTGGAAGATGCCGAAATCATCGTGGCCAACCAGGACCTGGTGCTGGCCGACCTCACCATGCCCGGTGAGGACGAAGGCTGGGGCGGCGTGATCCTGCCGCGTCCGGACGAGACGCTGTACATCTTCGACGAAGGCCATCACGTGCCCGGCAAGGCGATCGATCGCGGCACCTCCGAGGTCTACATGAACGCCACCGTGCGCCAGCTGAGCCGGCTCGGCCGGCAGGTGCATGCGGCGTATTCGCTGACCGACAAGGAAGTGCTGGGCAAGCTCACGCTGGATGTCGGCGACGCCAAGCTGCAAGAGCTCAGCGACGCGCTGGAAGAGCTGGAAAAAACCATCCGCCTCGGCTGGCTGCCCGATCCGGGCGAAAACGAGCCGATGTATCGCGGCTCGCTCGGCCAGCTTCCGGAGGCATGGGTAGAACACGCACGCATGCTCAGCCTGCTCACCGGCGAAGTGCAGCGCTGGCTGACCGCCGTGCGCCGCGCGATCGTCGAGATGACCGACGGCGGCCCGACCCAGGAAGCCTTGTCGCGCGAGCTGGGCATGGCCCTGGAACGCATTGGCAAACAAGCCGCCTGCTGGCGCGCCTGGGCCAGCGACGATCCCGACAACGCCCCGCCGCTGGCGCGCTGGGTCACGCTGGGCGGCGACCAGCAACTGGTCTGCCACGCCTCGGCGGTTTCCGCCGGCGGCCTGCTGCGCACCGTACTGTGGGGCAACGCCAGCGGCGTGGTACTGACCTCGGCCACGCTCAGCGCCGGCGGCAATTTCCGCGGTTTCGCCGATGCGGTGGGTCTGCCCGATGATGCGGTGACGCTGAGCCTGCCCTCGCCGTTTGATCTCTCCGCCCAGGCACGGCTGGAAGTGCCGCTGATGCGCTCGATGCCCGACGCACGCGAAGAGCACGCGCAGGAAATCAGCGACTGGCTGGCCGAATATCTCGACTGGGATGCCGGCAACCTGGTGTTGTTCACCTCGCGCGCCAAGCTCGACCGCGTGCTGCAGCGTCTGCCGATCGACAAGGTGCGCAAGGTGCGCGCGCAGGGCTCGCTGGCCAAGGCGCAATTGCTGGCCGAACACAGCGCCGACATCGAATCCGGCAAGGGCAGCACGCTATTCGGACTGGCCTCGTTCGGCGAAGGCGTCGACCTCCCCGGCAAGCTGTGCGAGACCGTGGTCATCACCCAGCTGCCGTTCGCGGTGCCCACCGACCCGGTCGGCGCCACCTACGCCGAGTGGCTGGAATCGCGCGGACGCAACCCGTTCATCGAGGTCAGCGTGCCCGAAGCCACGCGCCTGCTGACCCAGTATTGCGGCCGCCTGATCCGCAACGAAACCGACACCGGACGCATCGTGCTGCTGGACCGCCGCGTGGTCACCAAGCGCTATGGCGCGGGCATGCTGCGCGCGCTGCCGCCGTTCGAACGGGTCATCGAGCGGGTGACATGATCACCGTCTCGAACCATCGCCCCCTGCACGCAGGGGGAGAAGAAAAGCAACGCCTTCCGCACCGTGAGCTGACCCTCCATGCCCATCATTCGCCTCGATGATTGCCTCGCCCAGCCATGGAAAAATGGCCTCGGCCGTACCCACGAAATAGCCGTCCATCCGTCCAACGCAGGCATGGACGATTTTCTGTGGCGCATCAGCGTGGCCGAGGTGGACAGCGCCGCGCCGTTCTCGATCTTTCCCGGCATCGACCGTGTCATCACCCTGCTCGACGGCGACGGCTTCGGCATGACGCTGGATGGTGAGCGCACGCATGCACTCACCACACCATGCGCATCGTTTGCCTTTGCCGGCGAGGCGCAGGTCGCGGTGACCCTGGCTGGCGGCCCCACCCGCGACTTCAACCTGATGGTGCGGCGTTCGCGAGCCCGTGGTGACGTCCGCGCCTGTCGGGATGCCGGCATCCTCGCGCTCGATGATGCCGTGGTGCTGGTGTATTGCGCACGCGGCATGATAGCCAGCGCCGAGGGCACGCTGCGTGCGGGCGACGCGTGGCGACCGTCGCCCCACGCTGCCCCACTGTTTGTGCACCCTGACGCGGTGGCGCTGGTTGTTCGGGTTGAAGTCGCCACCTGACTAGCCCAGGAAACATCGAGGCATCCTGGAGAGGGGCACCGGTCGCCCAACCCGACCAACGCACGCGATCCTCGCAGGCACCCCAGTCAGAACGAGCTTGCCGGCTTGAAAGACCACAGAACGGCGCTTTCCGCCTTCCTGCAACAGGTCGCGAACGCCGCGTACGCAAGCCGCCTATACTCGGCCTTCATTGCCGCTATCGGAGCTCCGCGATGTCCATGCTGATTCTCGGCCTGGTGATTTTCCTGGGCATGCATTCGGTGCGCATCTTCGTCCCCGACTGGCGCGAAAAACAGGTTGCCCGCCTGGGCGTGCTGCCCTGGAAGGGCCTGTATGCCACCGTCTCGATCATCGGTTTCGTGGTGCTGATCTGGGGCTTCGGACTGGCGCGGCAGCACCCCGCACTGCTGTACATACCGCCGATGTGGCTGCGCCATCTCAATGCGCTGTTCACCCTCGTCGCCTTCGTACTGCTTGCCGCGGCCTATGTGCCACGCAACCGGATCAAGGCCAGACTGGGTCACCCGATGCTGCTGGCGGTCAAGGTGTGGGCTCTCGGCCACCTGCTGGCCACCGGCATGCTGCGCGACGTGGTGCTGTTCGGCGCGCTGCTGGCATGGGCCATCGCGCTGTTCGCCGTATTGCGCCGACGCGATCGCCTCACCGGCACGACCTATCCCGCCGGCACCCTGCGCGGGGATGTGACGACCGTGCTGATCGGCGTGGTGGTCTGGGCGATATTCGCATTCTGGTTGCACCAGGCGCTGATCGGCGTGAACCCGATGGCCTGAGATTTCGGCCGCCCACGCTCCTAGACATCGCCAATAATGGCACGGCGTTGCCGCTCGTATTCTGCTTCGGTCACCAGACCGCGCGCTTTCAAGGATGCCAGCTCCCGCAGCCGCGCTTCGGTGGATGGGCCCGGGCCGGCTCGTCGCGACAGGCCCCGCACCAATCGCACGATCAGCACGATGATCGCCACCGGCACGGCCAGCACGATAACCAGAATCAACAAGTGCCAGATGCTGTCAAATCCCATGTTCAATGATTCTCACGTTGCCAAATGTCGAGCACCGGGTCTTGCGTGGAGCGCTGTTCGACCTGACGCCGGACTCCAGATGCCATTCCCTGCAAAGTGTAAATGTGGACACGGCGGTGCGTCTGTCGGCGCGGGCCTACCTGGGCGCTCATGTACGCAGCGACATCACTGCGCTAGAGTCCGCAGCACTCCTTCCACGAGGTCGCCACATGGCTGCTTTCCTGCTCTGGATGTTGTTGCTGGTATTCTGCTGGCCACTCGCGTTGCTGGCCTTGGTGATGTACCCGATCGTGTGGCTGCTGTGCCTGCCCCTTCGGCTGGTCGGGATCACCGTGGGTGCGGTGTTCGCCTTTCTTGGCGCGGTGTTGATGTTGCCCGCACGCGTGTTGCGTGGGCGACCGGCCTGAGAGGCTTTCGGGCCTCGCGATGATCGCCGTGCAACACGGCATGCCGACTTCGCGGTAAAAAGACGGCATGCGATCGATCGATACCCTGACACCGTGCCCGTGCGGAAACCCTTCCGGTTACACCACCTGCTGTGGCCCGCTGCACGACGGCGCCGCGGCCACGAGTGCCGAGCAACTGATGCGCTCGCGCTACAGCGCCTACGTGCTGCAACGCGAGGACTACCTGCTGGCCACCTGGCACGCCGAAACGCGCCCCGCCTCGCTGCGACTGGCTTCGCAACACCCGCAGCCCACCTGGCTGGGACTGGAAATCCGCGACGGTCGGCTGATTGACGACGACCACGCCACGGTCGAATTCATCGCCCGCTACCGGCTCGGTGGCGGCCGCGCACAACGCCAGCACGAGCTCAGCCATTTCGTGCGCGAGGATGGCCGCTGGTACTATGTGGATGGCGAGCTGAAGAACTGACGTCAACGCGCGATGCAGCCCGGCGCGCCATCGCACCCACGCTCAGAATCCCTGCACGCCAGCACCATGCAATTGCACCGCCAACGCCTGCATGGCCGGCTGGTGGACGAACGCCAGTAGTCGTCGTGCGCGACTCGCGCTCATGCCTGTCGCCCGCCAATCGGCAAGCCTTCGCGATTGCAGCACTTTCCAGTTGTCTGCTTCAGGCGGTATGCGGCCGGGCAGGCCCAGCGCATGCAGCCATCGTGCAAACGAGTGCTGGCGCGCACTGGCAAAGGTGTGCGCAATGGCCTCTGCGCGACCGGCACCGATGCCCGGCACGCTGGCCAATTGTTCCGGCGTCAGCGCCAGCCAGTCGAGCAGGTGGCGCACCTTCCCGGCGTCGATCAGCGCCTGCCACGTGGCCGTGCCCACGCCACTGAATTGCAGGCCTTGCCGACTTCCCAACCATTCCAGCCGCGCGAGGAATTGGCGCCGGCAGTCCGGCGCGACCTGCCAGCAGGTGGCAGCATCATGCGCATGCGGATCGGGCACCTCGACCGGGGCGCGTTGTGCCGTTCGCCACACCACCGCCTGCAGCCGTGGAATGGTGAGACCGGCCAGCGCAATCTCCACCTGGTCCCCCGGGCGGATATCCAGCTCACGCCAGCGCCGCAGCGAACCCACGCCGACCCGCTGCACGCGATGGTCGCCCAGTTGCACCGGGACCAGTTCGAGCACCGGCGTGATGCGCCCCGTGCGTCCGAGGGTGAAGTCGACGGCGCGCACCTCGGCCAAGGCCTGCGCGGCGGGATACTTCCACGCTACCGCCCACGCCGGTGGCGCGGGCTCCCATTGCGGGCCGGGTGGGCGATGACCCTGGCGCACGACCGTGCCATCGGCGGCGAACGGCATCGGGTGGCGATACCACTGCGTGCGCCAGCGCTCGACCTCATCGATGGAAGTCACCGGATGCGTGTAGTCCGCGCTGTCGCCCAGTCCCATCGCCCGCATGCCGGCCAAGCGCGCCGGCATGTCCGCCGGACCATTGGGCCAGTCCCACACGAACAGGCCGATATGCGCGGCGGTCACATCGTCCAACACCGCGCGCGCCAGCGCCCCGGCCACCGCCGAACGCGCGTTGACGCCACCATCGCGCGATTGCACGTGATCGGCCAGCCGCCAGTAGATCTCGCCCTGCAGGATGACGCGCGCCGGCGCGTGCAGCAGTTGCTTCGGGATCGCCGCGATGCGCATGGCCTTGGCGGTCCAGTCCGAACCGTGCACGCCATCGCCGCGACTGATCGCCTGCTGCAAGCGGCCATCCGCATAGACCAGGGTCACCGCCACGCCATCGGCTTTCGGCTGTACCCACAAGTCGCGGTTGCCACGAGCGCGCATCCAGGCCGCCAGCGCTTTTGCATCCGGCAATTTGGCCAACCCGGTCTGCGCCACCGGCGCGCGAACGGTGCCGCTGGCATCGGCCAGATGTCTGGGCATCGGCGGTGCCTGTTCGGGAAAGCAGCGCGACCATTGCGCGAGCCGCGCCAGCGACTGGTCGTAGACCGCGTCGTCCACCGCCGACTGGCCATTGACGCGGTAGTCATGATTCCAGCGATCGAGCCGGTCGTGCAGCGCGGCCAGCTCCTGCTTTGCCTGCGTGGGCGACCAGGCCGGACAGCTGCCTGCCAAGGCGACCTGCGCCACCGCCATCAATACACAAAACACCCATCCCTGCCGTTCCCTGCGCATCTCGCGCTCCCGCTGCGTCCATGAAACCTCACGCTATGCGATGCCCGGGACGGGCGACAGGCGGGACGGGCGACCAACGGCGTAGGCCTGTGCCGCACCGACCGCCCGGCATGTCAGCCGATACGTGTAGGAGCGCACCCTGTGCGCGAATGCTTTTGGCTCGATACCGCGAAAGCCTTTCGCGCGCGACCCTAGGAGCGTGGGCGGTAGAAACTTTCGAGGCGAAAAAATGGCTGCGTGAGGACAGATTTTCGACGATTCGCCGGCCCATAGTGGTTCTATGGGCCAAGAAGTGATGGAAATATGGACCACGCAGCCACTTTTGCAGCCCGGAAGATTTCTGCCGCCCACGCTCCTAGGAAGTCCCTTGCGAGCAGGGTGCTCCTACGGCAACACGAGACGGGTTTCGCCATCGAAGCGTCCATGCGGCCCGAAGCGTCGTTCCACGATCACACCGCGGTCATCATGGCCGATCGCCACGACCGTGCTGGCGCGGGTGCCGTAGTGTTCGCCGCGAATGAAGGCCGGTGACAGCATTCGCTCGCGTTCCAGCCCCACGCCGGTGTCCGGCAATTCGTCGTCCGGGGCCTGATGTTCATCGGCCAGCGCGGCGAACAGCGGCGCAAAATCGTCGGCATCGGCGGATGTCGTCCATCGCTGCAGCCGTTGCATCAAGGCCCGCGTCTTCGGCCACGGGGTATTGAAGTCCGCATTGGATAGGCCGTGCACACCCGGGGTTACTGCCTGCGCACGCGCCTCGGGACGATTGCCGAGATAAAACGCGTCGTGCGCATCGAAGGTAAGCAGGTTGAACGGGCGATAGTCGGCTGCGCAGGCGCGCAACGCTTCGGCATGCGTGGCAGCGTCGGCACTTCCACCCAGATAATCGGTCAGCAGCAGTCCCCGCGACTGACCCCGCTGCGGGTCACGCGGATCGCGCACATTGGTCACCACGCCGCAACGTCCATCCCCGGTCACACCCAGCCAGGTACCGCCGGCCTGCAGGTCGCGGCCGGCGATGATCGGCAAGTCGTCCCAACGCGCCAGCGGTGCACTGGGCCGCGCGTGGAATTCGTCGCGATTGCCCGCCAGCAGCAGACGCCAGCGCGGATGTGCTTGCCAGGCGAAGGCGATCAGGCACATGAGGGCAGGCGTGAGTGGAGAGGAGTGAGGAGTGAGAGTGCCGCGCGCGGCATGCCAGCGCGACTCATCTCGGATTCCCGCACGGAAACGTCACCTTGCACGATCTTGCTCTCTCTCACTTCTCACTCCTCTCCACTCACTTCTCGCTTCTGACCCGCGCCGCTTCGGCCCAGCGCGCCGCCACGCGCGGCGAGGTCATGCACACGGTTTCATCGGTGCGCGTGGTCACCGCGCGTTCGAGCAACTGGATATCGGCCTCGTGCTGACGTGCCACGTGCGGATCCTCGAAGAAGATCGCACGCTGGCAGCGGCGCTCCAGCACCAGGTCGGCAATCTGCGCGTCACCGCCCATCGGGCCGCTCTGGTAGCGGTCCACCCACTGTTGGCCTTCCGGCCAGCCGCGACTCCAGGCCAGCTCGTTGAGGCGCTGGCCGGTGGTGCCGGTGGCCACGCGACGGGCGAAACGCGACAGCAGGTCGAAGTGCTCCGCGGCGTAGGCCAGCATCTGCGGTTTCATCGCATCGTGGGCAATCAGCGCCAGCGTGCGTGTCTGCGTTGCATACAAATCGTCGGCGCCGGGATCGGGCGCCAGCCCCGCATGGATGCGTTCCATCTCCACCCAGTCGCGGGCCGAGGCCACGGTGGAAATGAACGGTTTGGCGTGGATCACGCATTGTCGCTTCAGTGCCACCGCCTCGGGAAACACCGAGGACGGATCGACCGGATCGATCAGGTAGATCGCCCCGTCCAGCGTGCGTTCCGTCTCGTCCAGCCCCACCACTTCGGCCACCAGTTTCATCAGGCCGCCTTCGCGGCCATACGGATAGCGGCGCAGCGGCGCGTAGCCCACCAGCATGTTCGCGCGCACGATCGCGTCATGCGTGCGCCCCACGGCGTGCAGGCCGAGTTTCAATTCGCGGATGCCTGCCTCGCAGGCGCGCAGCCAGCGGAACAGCGCGCCATCGTCGTGACTGTGGTGCAGTTGATTGGCGGCCAGGCCCATGCGCATCGCATCTGTCTCCTCGATCCGTGTTCGAAACGCCTGCATCTCGGCACACGTCGCGAATCGGGTTACGTGCATGTCGTGCGGGCCAGGAGTCTGCATTCTCGGCGACATTGCGCGTCACGGCCAGCGTTGCGCTAGTCGCATACGGCATAAAGCACACGGCGCGCCGGCAAGCCGGCGCGCCGTGTCAGACGCGGTAAAAACCGCCTGTTTGGCTAGAACTTCACCTTCACGCCCAGGTTGTAGAAGCGGCCGACCAGACCCGCCTGCGACCAGGTCGGGTTGTAGTTGAGGCCACCACCCGCGTAGTTCGCCGGATCGAATGGCGGCTTGCGGTCGAACGCGTTCATCACCGACGCCGTCAGGCTGAAGTGATCGTTGAACGCATAGCTGCCGGTGAGATCGAAGTCGTAGAACGCGCCGACGCTGCAGCTCGACGGGAAGTTCAAGCCGCCGGGCGTGGTGGACAGGCAATCCCCGTTATACAAGCCGAGCGTGCCCACGTCCGCGGCAATCTCCTTGTAGCCGCTGGTGTAATACAGCGTGCCCGTGACGGTCAGCGGACCGGCTACCAGCGTGTTCGACCACGAGGCGCGGCTGCGCGGCGTACCCGCACCGGACGACAGGTTGTACGGCCCCTGGGTACCCACGTAGGACTGCGTGGAACCATCGGCCAGGGTTTCCTTCCACTGGAAGATCTGCGTCCCGGTCAGCTCGCTGATGTACTGCCAGTTGTTGGCAAACTCGAAATGGGCCTGCAGGTCCACGTCGATACCGGTGGTCTTCAGCGAGTTGGCGTTGAGGTACGAGCCGATGATTTCGGACGGCCGCGCCAGCGCACCCGGATGATCCGGATCGGGCAGATCGGGGATCACCGTCACGCCGGGTGCCTGCGGCAGGCCCGCGTAGTAGTTGGCCAGCGCCGAAGACGTATCGGCCGCCACGATGTTGTTCGTCTTCTTGATGTTGTAGTAGTCGACCGAGGCATTCAGCCAGCTGGTCGGCTGCAGCACCACGCCGAAGGTGAAGCTGCGCGCCTTCTCCGGCTTGATGTTCTTGTTCGCCAGCGTGTATTCGGAAAGGCTGTACGGCAGCACGTAGGCATCATTGCCGTGCGCCGTCTGGAAGGCCGGCGGCGGCGTGTGCGTGACGAAGCCCTGGGTCGAGCTGGAGCCGTTCTCGGCGAACGACGGCGCCCGGAAGCCCTTCGAGTAGGTACCGCGGAAGGCCAGCCAGTCGGTGGCCTTGTACTTGAAGCCGATCTTGGGCGAGAAGTTGTTGCCCGCGTCGGTGTAATGGTCGAAACGACCGGAAGCATCCACCTCCAGCGAGTCGAGCAGCGGCATGTCCACTTCGGCGTAGATGCCGCTGACTTCGCGGCTGCCCTTGGTCTGCGCGTTACCCAGGCCCTGGAACTCGAAGTTCGGGTTGAGGGTGGGATCGTTCTGCGCTTCATGCCGGATCTGCGCACCGATGCCCAGGCCCATCGGGCCACCCGGCAGGTCCCACAGCTCGCGGTTGGCGCTGAGGTCCAGCGTATCCAGGTCGCTGGTCGAGGTCTTGTTGTAGCCCGGCGCCAATGCCGAGCGAATCGCCGCCGAGTTGGCCGACGGATTGGCAAAGTTGTAGGTGCCCTTGGCGACGGCATCCATCAGTGCCGCATAGCTGATGTAACCCTGCTGGGTCGAATCCAGCCACTCGTGGTTGAGCACCAGCGCGGCGTCGTAGTTCCATTCGCCCACCTGGCCAGACACGTCACCCACGATGCGCGCATTGTGGTTGTCGTAATTGAAGCCGACCGGGATATCGCCGAAGTTGTAACTGATCAGCGCCGGCACCGCGAACGGGTTGGACGGATTGCCCACCGGCAACGCGATGTTGTTGGTGTTGTTCGGCGTGCTGCTCTGGATCGAACGAGGTGCGCCCCGGGTGGTGGTCTTGGCCTCGTTGTAGCTGGCCGACAGATACGCGGTGGTGGTGTCGTTCAACTTGACCGTGAAGCGGCTGTAGATGCCGCCCTGCTCCATCGCCGGCTGCACCTGCGCGTAACGGTTTTTCGCATCGTAACGGCACCAGCTGCCCTTGGTGGGATCGGTGACCAGTGGCCCGGTGGTGCAACCGTGCAAGGGCTGCCACAGGCTGCCGGCGGTATTCGGGCGGATCGCTCCGTCGGTACCGGCCGCATGCCCGGGCGCACCGCCCAGGCCTGGCCCGCCCAGCGAGCTGAGGTCGCCCGTGTTGTACGGGAAGCTACGCTGGCTGGCCATGATCGGGTTGTCTTTCTGGTATTGCACGCTCAGGTAGGCGTTGTAGTGATCCTTTTCCAGATCGCCGCCACCGGCCAGGAAAGTGGCCTTGCGAGTGAAGCCGCCGCCATGTTGCGAGGTGCCCACGTCAGCCGTGGCTTCCACGCCCTGGAAACTGCGGCGCAGGATGATGTTGACCACGCCGGCGATCGCATCGGCGCCGTACAGCGACGAGGCGCCGTCCTTCAGCACTTCGATGCGCTCGACCGCCGCCAGCGGAATGGTGTTCAGGTCCACGAACGAACGTTGGCCGTCGTCGGACACCGGGTAATTGGCGTTGCGATGGCCGTCGATCAGCACCAGCGTGGAATTCACGGTAAGGCCGCGCAGCGCCACGCCGGACGAGCCGGCGGCGAAGCCGTTGCTGAAGGCATTCGGGACCGAGCCGCTGTTGTCGGCCGATACCGCGCGTACCACGTCGGACAGCGTGGTCAGGCCGCTGCGAGCGATCTGCTTCGCGGTGATCACGGTCACCGGCGAGGGCGTCTCCACGTCGATGCGCGGCAGCGCCGAACCGGTGACGGTGATGGTTTGCATCTGCTTGGCGTTCTGCACCGACGTGCCGTTCTGGTCTTGTGTGCCGGAACTGGATGACGACGTGCTTTGTGCATGGACAGCGCCAATGGCGGGCGTCAGCAGCAACGCGGCCAGGGCAAGCGAAAGCTTGTTGCGATTCATCGAAATAACCTCCACCCCAAAAGGGAGACACTACGATTCGCTCGAATTGTTTTGCGTGGATGCACCGGAGGGGACCGGCTTTGAAGGGGAACGGGGGATCCCTTCGGTGGGTACAGGCAGCCGCTTGAGCGGGGATAGCAGCTTCCTGCGGCGACATTCGTAACATCTCGACCATGTCTTCACAAGTCCATTACGAATGGCATACATTTTCTTTACGAAAACCTTCGCGAAGCTGACGAAAAAACAGGCCGCAAAAAATCTTTATTTGGACGTATAGCCTTCTAATTGCCACGACTCATCGAAAGCACAGGGGGCGTCCACTTTCCCTCGCGACCACCACTGATCCGCTTTCCCGATCGAGGCAATGCCGGCCCTCGATGAATCTTCTGCGTGAAGGCACAGCCATCCGGGTGGATTCACCGCATGCAACAGCCCGATCCGGTGCAAACGCCGCTCACGGCCAAACAGGGCAGCAGACCCGTGATTCGGCGTACCGTCGCGCCCGGCTCGCGGCCGCGCCGCGGCTCGGTGATAATCCCCGCATGCCCAAGCCCACGATGCTCCGCTCCACCTCCCTCGCCTTCGCGGCCCTGCTCGCCTGCACCGCCTTCGCGCGGCCCGTTGCCGCACGCCAGACCGACAAGCCCCAGGCCGAGCAGGCCCAGGCGCAGAAGAAGCTGGCCGAGATTCGCGACAAGATGAAGGCGCTGGCGCAGGAGCAGGCGCAAACCGCCGCGAAACGGGACACGCTTGACGCCGCCCTGGCCAAGCAGGCCAATGCCCTGGCCGCCGCCGCCAAGGCGGTCCGCGAAACCGACGCCCAGATCGCCGCCAAGCAGCAGCAGCTCGACCAGTTGCAGCAGCAGCGCAACGATCTGCAGCAGAAATTGCACGACCAGCGTGCGGCGATCGCCGACCTGCTGCGCGCCACCTACGCCCTCGGCCACGGCACCGACATGCGGGTGCTGCTGGGTGGCGAGGACGTTGCCCGCATCGCGCGCGCGCTGACGTATTCGAAGTACTTCCAGCAGGATCGCGTGAAGAAGGTCAACCAGCTGATGGATGACCTGGCCAAACTGCAGGCGCTGGAGGCCTCCATCACCGCCGAGCAGCAGGCGCTGCAAGCCGTCCGCGCCCAGCGCGAGGCACAGGCCAGGACCTTGCGCCAGCAACGCGCCGCGCAGCAGAAGCTGGCCAGCGAGGTCAACGCGCAATACAAGAGCCAGGGCCAGAAACTGGCGGCGATGAAGCAGAACGAGCAATCGCTGAACCAGTTGCTCGACAAACTGCAGAAGGCCATCGACGAGGCCGCCCGCGCCGCCGCGGAAGCCGCCAAGGCAGGCCGCCACGAAACCGGCGTGCCGGCGGGCAAGATCGCCAACACCCGCGGCAATTTGCCATGGCCGGCATCCGGCCCGGTGCACGACTACGGCAACGGCGTGCTGATCGCGGCGCCGGCCGGCAGCGAAGTGCACGCGGTGGCCGCCGGCCGCGTCGTCTACGCGCACTTCCTGCGCGGCTACGGCCTGCTCATCATCGTCAACCACGGCAATGGCTGGATGAGCATGTACGGCAACAACGAAACCCTGCTGCACAACGTGGGCGACGCGGTGAAGGCCGGCACCGTGCTGGGCACCGCCCTGCCCAGCACCAGCAGCAGCACCGGCGTGTATTTCGAACTGCGTCACAACCGCAAGCCGGTCAACCCGCGTTCGTGGCTGCGACAACAACGTTGACGCCACGCCAGCACCATCACCGGCTAGGATGGCGTAGTTTCGGCTCCCCATCCTTCGGCCCGTTGAATTTCAGCGCTTGCCGGTGGTCCAAGCCGGATGCTGCCCCCTTCAGTTCGCGGAGTCGTTCCATGCGGTTTTCCCCCTTCAGCCTAATCGCCCTGCTGCTGGCCTCGCCGCTCACGTTTGCACAGACCGGCCCGGCGCCCGCCGCCAGCAGCAATGCCCCGGCATCCGCCAGCTCCAGCGCGACAGGCAACCAGGTCGACACGGACGACATCCGCCGCTTCGCCCGCGTCTACGAAATCATCCGCCAGGCCTACGTCGAACCCGTGGGCAACAAGGCGCTGATGAACGACGCGATCAAGGGCATGCTGGCCAACCTCGACCCGCACAGCGCCTATCTCGACAAGCAGGGCCTGCAGGATCTGGACGAGGACACCAGCGGCCAGTACAGCGGCCTGGGCATCGAGGTGCTGGAGGACAACGGCGTGCTGCGCATCGTCACGCCAATCGACGACACGCCCGCCGCCCGCGCCGGCATCAAGCCGGGCGACATCATCCTCAAGGTCAACGGCAAACTGGTCGACGCCGACAATATCGACGACCTGTTCCAGGAACTGCGCGGCAAGCCCGGCAGCAAGATCGCGCTGTCGATCCTGCATGCCAAGAGCGACAAGCCGGTGGACATGACGCTTACCCGCCAGCTGATCACCGTCAGCAGCGTAAAGGTGCGCGAGCTGGAACCGGGTTACGCCTATATCCGCATCAGCCAGTTCCAGGACGACACGGCTACCGACCTGGAGAAAAAGCTGGGTGAGCTGATCGCCAAGAACGGCCCGCAGAAAGGCGCCATCCTCGATCTGCGCAACAACCCCGGCGGCCTGGTGACCGCCGCCGTGGCGGTCAGCGACGACTTCCTGAATTCCGGCACCATCGTGACCATGCGCGGCCGCTTGCGCGACGCCAACCTCAGCTTCTCGGCCCATCCGGGCGACCTGCTGAACGGCGCACCGATGGTGGACCTGGTCAACAACGGCACCGCCTCGGCGGCCGAGATCGTCTCCGGCGCCCTGAAGGACAACCACCGCGCCTTGATCGTGGGCCAGCGCACCTTCGGCAAAGGCGTGGTGCAGACCGTGCTGCCGCTGGACGCCGACCACGCGGTGAAGATCACCACTGCGCGTTACTACACGCCCAACGGCACCTCGATCCAGGCCGAAGGCATCAAGCCCGACATCGCCCTGGGCGACCTCACCGCCAGCGTGGCCGACACCCCCGCCATGCCGATCAATTCCGAAGCTGACCTGCCGCACCACCTGGCCAACCAGAACGCCGATGGCAACGGCAATATCGACAACGACGGCAGCGCGCAGAGCACCAAGCTGGCCACGCAGGACTACGCGCTGTCGCAAGCGTTGAACATCCTCAAGGGGCTGGCGCTGAATCACGCTGCTTCAACCAAGTAAAAGCGCTTCCCGCATTCGCCTCCTCTCCCCAATGGGGTACGCGGGGAGACGCCATGGATGGCGTCGGCTTTGAGGAGCGAGGAGAGGATTGAGGTGAGGGGCGGGTGCTCGCGGTAACGCGTGGCCCCGTCACGAACAGTCCTCCCACGGTGCCTCTCAGGAAACCCTCTTGGCGGTGAAAGGGGTTGGGGTGAGGGCTCGGCCAGAGCGCGGCAATGAGGCGTCCGCCAAGCCTGCAAGGACTCGCCCCGCCCGTACCCGCATCCGTCGCTGCGCGCCACCTTCTCCCACAGGGAGAAGGGAAAGCCATCACCATCCGCTCGACCGGAGTCCTCGATTCCCGTTCGCCCTGAGCGTAGCGCCGCAGGCGCGGAGTCGAAGGGTATTGCCTCAGTGCTTCGACTTCGCGCCTGCGGCGCTACGCTCAGCATGAACGGTACACGGGGCCCATCCGATCAAACCCGGCGCAGACTCACTCCATCTCGTCCGATGCCCCCACCACCCGAGCCGGCACCAGCCAGCGCACGGCCAGCAGGCCCAGCTCGTAGAGCAGGCACATCGGGATGGCCAGCATGATCATCGAGGTGATGTCCGGCGGGGTGATCAGGGCAGAGATGGCGAATGCGCCGACGATGGCGTAGCGCCGCGCGTTGCGCAGTTTCGGCAGGTCGACCACACCCACTGCGGCCAGGATCACCACGGCCACCGGCACCTCGAAACACAGGCCGAAGGCGAAGAACATCAGCATCACGAAATCGAGGTAATGCGTGATGTCGGTCATCATCTCCACGCCCTGCGGCGTCACCGCCGTGAGGAAGCGGAACGCCGCCGGCAACACCAGGAAATACGCGAAGGCGCAGCCGAGATAGAACAGTGCCATCGCGGCCACCAGCAGCGGCCGCGCCAATCGTTTTTCATGCTTGTACAGACCGGGGCTGACGAAGGCCCACAGCTGGTACAGGATCACCGGCATGCCGATGAACAACGCGGCGTAGAACGCCAGCTTCAGCGGGGTGAGGAACGGGCTGGTGACCTGCGTTGCGATCAGGTGCGCACCGTGCGGCAGGCGCGCCACCAACGGCGCGGCCAGCTCGCTGTAGAGACGGTTGGCGAACGGCACCAGCGCCACCAGCACGATCAGCACGGTGGCCACGCATTTCATCAAGCGCGAACGCAGTTCCAGCAGGTGCGAAAACAGGCCTTGCTGCAGGTCGTCGCCCAGGTTCGATTCAGGCTCGGCCATGCGATGACTCCGGCTCCCGCGCGGCGGGCTGAGGGACGGGCTCGGCGGCGGGCTCGCCCAAAGGCAACTGGGCTTGCGCCTCGTCGGTGCCGGCGACGCCGTCCGCGACCAGCGCCGCAGGCGACTCCGGCGTCCCGCCAGAAGCCGCATCCACCGCGGGCGCGCCAGCAGACTTCATCGTGGCCACGGCTTCATCCAGCGGCTCGCGCACCTGCTTCACGCCGGCCTCGACTTCCTTCTGCACGGCCTCGGCCTGCGCCGCAGCCTCACGCGCGGTGCGGCGAATTTCTTCCACTTCCAGCTCACGCTCCACTTCGGCGCGCACGCTGTCCCAGCCATTGCGCACGCGACGCAGCAAGGCGCCGGCGGTACGCGCCGCGCCGGGCAGTTTCTCGGGGCCGAGCACGATCAACGCGATCAACGCCAGCAACACCAGTTTGCCGAAGCTGATCTCGATCATCGCCTGCTCCACCCCTCTGCGGGATGCGTGGAGACCATGCGCAGACTCTTACTTCGACTCGGTGGAGTCGCGCTGTTCCTGCGTGGTGGACTGGGTCGAAGCCGGCGGCGGATCGGCCTGCAGCTTCTCGGCCGCCGCCTTCGCCTTCGCCTTGGCCTCTTCCTCGTCATCACCGTGCATGGCCTTCTTGAAGCCACGCACGGCATTGCCGATATCCGGTCCCAGGTTGGTGATCTTCTTGGTACCGAAGATCAGCAGCACCACCACCAGAAGGATGAGCCAATGCCAGATGCTGTCAAAACCCATGATTACCCTCGAGGCATGCGCGGGCGGAAACGGCTCCGCCCGCGGGAACGCCAATACTCGCACATAGCGATCACTTGGAAGTGTACTCTTCCAGCGCATCGCGGAAGCTCACCACCGGCGCCGGCACGTTGCTTACGCCGCCCTCGAAGATGCGCCTCGGGGTAATGCCCGCACCATACACCGCCGCATTGGCGTCGTAATCGATGCGCATCACGCCGCCATCCAGCGCCACGCCGGCGAACAGGCCACGCGAACGCGAGTAGGAATAGATCTCCGCATGCAGCTTGCCATCGGTCGAGGCACTGGCATTGCGTCCCACCGGGCCGGCCGCGGCACTGGCATCGGCGCCAATGGTGAACTTGCCGTTGACGATGGAATCCACGCCACGCTGGGTGGTGAACACCAGCACCACGTCGGTGGAGGACACGCCAATCTGGAAGCCCACGCTGGCTCCGGTCAGGCTGATGAAGCTGGGGTTGGACCAGGTGCCATCCGGCCGCTTCACCGAGATCAGACCTTCGCCACGCCGGCCACCGAAGACGAAACCGGCCTTGACCAGGTCGGGAATCACCGCGATCGCATGGGCCTGCTTCAGCAGGTCGGTGGGAATGGATTTGTCCGGCGCCTGCTCGATGTCGTTAAGCACGCGCACCGCGTTCTGCGCGCGCACCAGCGGCGGATCTTCGGCATGCGCGGCCATCGCGGGCAACAGCAGGAGCATGGCAACGGGCAAAAGTCGACGCAGGGAGGCTTTGATCATGGATGTCTCCAGGCAAATGATGGGCAAACGGAAGGCCGGCATGGCTTGGATGCGACCAGCGGTCGCAAGTTCATCCCGCGGCATCCACGGCAGGTTATGGCAGACTTGCGGATCGTTCCAGCCGCCGGCACCTCCATGTCACGCAGCCACTATACCGGCCTTGCCGATTTGCCTCATGACGCGCATGCGCCCGCCGTTCAGGCAGGCGTACTGCTGGTCAACCTGGGCACCCCGGAGGCGCCCACGGCGAAGGCGGTACGCCCGTATCTGGCCGAATTCCTCTCCGATCCGCGCGTGATCGAACTCCCGCGCTGGCTGTGGTGGCTGGTGCTGCACGGGATCATCCTGCGCACACGCCCGGCGCGTTCGGCGCATGCCTATGCGCGCATCTGGGAAGAACGCGGCTCGCCGCTGCGCTTCGGCAGCGAGGCGCTGACCGATGCATTGCAAGCCGAACTGGGACGTCAGCGACCGGGACCGATCAAGCTGGCACTGGCGATGCGTTACGGCGCACCGTCCGTCGCGCAACAGATCGCGCAATTGCAGCGCGCCGGCGTGCGTCGACTGCTGGTCTTGCCGCTGTACCCGCAATACTCGGCCACCTCCACCGGTTCGGTACTCGATGCCGTGGCCGATGCGATCAAGACGCTGCGCTGGCCGCCGGAATTGCGCATCGTCAACGATTACCACGACGACCCTAGGCATATCGACGCACTGGCGAACAGCATCCGGCACTGGTGGGAAACGCACGGCCGCGGCGACAAACTGCTGCTGTCGTTCCACGGCATCCCCGAACGTTACCGCGATGCCGGCGATCCGTATTTCTGCCAGTGCCACGCCACCGCGCGACTCTTGCGCGAGCGCCTGGGGCTGGACGAATCCGAGGTCGTGCTCAGCTTCCAGTCGCGCGTGGGTCGCGAGCGCTGGCTGCACCCGTATACCGACGAAACCGTGCGGCGCCTGGCGTCCGAAGGTGTGAAGCGGCTCGACGTGGCCTGCCCCGGCTTCGCGGTCGATTGCCTGGAAACGCTGGAGGAAATCGCGATGCAGAACCGCGATTTCTTTACCGCCGCCGGTGGCCGCGAATTGCGCTACATCCCGGCGCTCAACGACAGCACCGAACAGGTCGCCAGCCTCGCCGCGCTGATCCTGCGCCACACCCAGGGCTGGCCGGAATTCGCCATCGACTACGACGCAGCCACCACGCAAGCGCAACAGGCCGCCGCACAGCAGCGTGCCAAGACCCTGCGCAGCGACGCCCCCGCATGATCGAACCGACGGAGCAACGCATCGCGCTGGGCCCGCTCACCCTCGCCGCGCAAAGCTGGGGCGACCCGGCCGCCTCGCCGCTGCTGGCCGTGCATGGCTGGCTGGACAACGCCGCCAGCTTCGCCAAGCTCGCACCGTTGCTGGCCACGTATTTCCACGTGATCGCGCTGGATCTTCCCGGCCATGGCCACGCTGACCACTTGCCCACCGGCACGCATTACCACTTTCCCGACTACGTGCGTGTCGTGCTGGCGGTGGCTGACGCGCTGAAGCTGCAGCGTTTCGCCCTGCTCGGCCACTCACTGGGCGCCGGCGTTGCCTCGCTGACCGCGGCCGCTGCGCCCGCGCGAATCGAACAGTTGTACCTGATCGAAGGCCTGGGCCCGCTCGGCGACGACGGTACGCAAACCCTCGCACGCTTCCGCAAGGCACTCGCCGCGCCGGCCGCCAGCGACAAGTCGCTGCGCCGCTTCCGCGACATCGACCAGGCCGTCAGCGCACGCGCCATCGCCAGCGGCCTGCGCGCCGAACTGGCCCGTCCCATCGTCGAACGCGGCCTGCGCCAGACCGACGATGGCTGGCATTGGCGCAGCGACCCGCGCCTGACCCGCCCCACCGCCATCCGCCTGGCGGAAACGCAAATTCATGCCCTGCTCGCCGGCATCACGGCGCCCACGTCGCTGCTGCTGGCGCGACCGTCCACGCCGTACCTGCCCGACGCCATGATGCGTGGGCGCGCCGCCTGCGTGCCGCATATCAATATCGCATCGATGGACGGCGGCCACCACCTGCACCTGGAACATCCGCAGGCGGTGGCGGCGTGGATGCTGCAACACATCGCTCCGCAAGCATCCACGCTTGCCTGAAGATGCAGCCCCTTGCGTACAAGGGGCTGCATCCGCATCACGCCGAGATCGCCAGTCGCTCGGAGCGGTAGACCCACACTGTCGCCAGCGTAACCAGCAACGCCACCACGAAGCCGCTGACCAGGCACATCATGACGTGGGGCATGCCCACCGCACCGCCGCGCAACAACTGGGTAATGCCCACCTGCTGGCCGAGCAGCGGCACCGCATACATCCAGCCGACGGTTTTCACCGGCATGAAGGTAAGCAGCATCGACGGCAGCATCGGCACCACCATCAGCAGCGACAGATAGGTCTGTGCCTCGCGATAGGTCTTGGCAAAGCCCGCCACCAGCGTCTGCAACGCCGAAAACAGCAGCACCAGCGGCAGCATCAGCAGGAAGACCTGGCCGGCAAACCCGATGCCGAGATTCAAGGTCATGCCCATCTTGTCGGTAGGCAGGAAACGCCCCGCCACGGCAAACGCGACCACGCAGATCAACAGACTGGCCAGCGAGAACACGCAGATCGCCCCCAGTTTGCCCAGCAGGATCTGCCAGCGCGGCAGCGGATTGGCGAACAGCGCCTCCAGCGATTGCCGCTCGCGCTCGCCAGCGGTGAAGTCGATCGCCAGGTACATGCCGCCGACCAGCACGGTGATGACGAAGAAGTACGGCAGGATGCCGAACATCATCCCGGCCCGCGACTGCGGCGTGGACTGGTCGCGCGCGTCCACCCGCAACGGCATCATCATCTCCGGCGACAGACCGCGCGCCACCAGCCGCATGGCACCCTGGGTGCCCGCGTACGACTTGAGCATGCCGGCCAGGCGCTCTTCGGCAGCGCTGGCATCACGTCGCGAGGAATCGTAGATCAGGTCCACCTGCGCCACTTCGCCCTTGGTCCACGCCTGACCGTAATTCGACGGGATGCGCAACACCACATCGGCATCCTGGTCGCGCACGGCGGCTGCCGGATCGGCCATCGGCGGCTGCAGCACCAGCCCTTGCTGCTTCAATGCATCGATCAGGTGCGGCGCGTACTGCGCGCCGATCACCGGCACCTTCAGCGGCTGGTCGGCCCTGTCCATCTGGTGGTTGATGGTGGTACTGATGAGCATCACCATGACGATCGGGCCGATCAGCGGACCGTACAGCAGGGCGCTGAGCACGGTGCGCTTGTCGCGCAGGCTTTCCTTCACTTCCTTGAGGAAGACGGTGAGCGTTTTCATGCGGCCAGGCCCTCCTCGCTGCCGATGATCTTCACGAAGGCATCCTCCAGGTTGGTCTCGCCGGTTTGCGCACGCAGCGCGTCGGGGGTTTCATCGGCCACCACGCGACCGTGCGCGATCACCACGATGCGGTCGCACAGCGCCGCCACCTCCTGCATGATGTGGCTGGAGAACAGCACGCAGCGGCCCTCCGCCTTCAGCGCCTGCATGAACTGGCGCAGGCCGCGCGTGGCCATCACGTCGAGGCCGTTGGTGGGTTCGTCGAGGATCACGTTGCTCGGATCGTGGATCAGCGCGCGGGCAATCGCGGTCTTCACGCGCTGGCCCTGCGAGAAGCCCTCGGTGCGACGGTCGAGGATGTCGCGCATCTCCAGCGCATCGACCAGCACATCGCTACGCGCACGCATCCGCGCCGGCTCGATATCGTGCAGGCGCGCGAAATACTCGATGTTCTCGCGCGCAGTGAGGCGCTTGTACAGCCCGCGCGCGTCCGGCAATACGCCAAGCAGCCGGCGCACGCCGAGCGGGTCGACCGCCGCATCGATGCCATCCACCTTGACCTGGCCGCTGTCCGGCTTCATCAGCGTATAGAGCATGCGCAGCGTGGTGGTCTTGCCGGCGCCGTTGGGGCCGAGCAGTCCGGTGATCTCGCCATCGCGAGCGATGAAACTGACGCCGTCCACGGCCTTCACCGTGCCGAACGTCTTGCGCAGGTCGCTTACCTCGATCATGGCGTGGCTCCGCTGAAGTCGATGAAGGTCGGGGTGGGACCGAGCCGATCCAGGCAGCTGGCGTCCAGTCCCTTCGGGTCGGCCTTGTCGATGAATTGGGTGAGCAACTTGGGCATGCAGCCGCGGCTCAACTCACTATGACCCTGGCCCTTGAACAGCAACTGCCGTGCATGGCCCAGGCCGGCAAGAATGGTCTTGCCGTAGGCCGGCGGGGTCACCGGGTCGCGCTCGCCGTCGAGGATCAGGATCGGCTTGTCGCTCTTCAACGGCGCATGGAAATTCGCCGGGCGCGTGCCGTGCGGCCACACCGAGCATTCGGTCTTGATCGCGTCGATCAGATGGTTGCCGAGGATGGTGTTGGCATCTTCCGGACGCGGCTTGAGCAAGTCGGCGTCCTCGCTGCAGATCACGCTCATCGACATGCCGTTGTTCATGTCGCCACTCAAGTCACCGCTGAGCAGCTTGGCCTGGCCCAGCAGCGGCGCGACGTCGCCGTGCGCGGCCGCGTCGATCGACAACGGCAGCAGCGCCGCCGTTTCCGCCGTGTAGGCGAACATGCGCACCACGCCGGCCAGCGCATACTCATTGAGTGGCCGCGTCACCGTGGCCCAGGTCTGCGGGTCGCGGAAGCTGACCGTGTGCGGATTGGCCCGCAGTGCGTCGCGCAACTGGTACAGCGTCTGCATCGGATCGCCGAAGCGTTTCTTGCATGCCGGATTGGCCGTGCACTGCGCGAAGTCCAGCTTCAACGCGTGCTCCAGATTCGCCGCAAAATCCTCGCCCAACACGGTCTGGTTTGGCACCGGCGAATCGAGCACCACGCTGCGCACCGCATCGGGGTGATGCATCAGGTATTGCTGCGCCATGCGCGTGCCGTAGGACACGCCCACCAGGTCGAACGTAGGCGCGCCCAGTGCCTTGCGCACGTCTTCCAGATCCTGCACCGCCACGGTGGTGGTGTAGTAACGCGGGTCGGCACGCTTGCTCACCTCGGCCAGGCAGGACTGCACTTCCTTGCGCAACTGGTCCAGATCCGGGCCGGCGACACGGGTGTCGTCGCCATCGTTGTCGGTGGAGGTGCAGCTGAGCGGATTCGAGCCGCCGGTGCCGCGCTGGTCGAGCAGCACCACATCGTGGTGCTTGAGCACGCCGTCGAACGCCGGCGCCACCATCTGCCACGACTCCGTGGCTGCTTCGCCGGGACCGCCGGCCAGCAACACCACCATGTCCTTGTCGGCCACGGCGGCATCGCTGCGTACCAATGCCAGCTTCAGACCGATGATGCGGCTGTGCGGATCGGCACGGTTTTCCGGCACCTTGAACGTGGTGCACCACGCCTCTTTGGTGATGCCGCTGCCTGGTCGGCCCAGTTCGCAATCGTGCAACGTCAGCGAACCGACCTTCCAGGTTTTCGGCTTCGCCGGCGGCAACGGCTTCGCCGGTGCGCTGGCGGCGGCTGCCGGAGCCGATGCCGTGTCTGCCTGTGCCGGCGGCTTTTCGTGCGAGTGGATATAACGCCACCCGAACCAGCCGAGCGCCGCCACGACCACCACGATGCGCAACACATTGCGTCCTGACATGCTCATGTTCCGGTTACCCCCCGTTTCCCGCTATGAATGGCGCGAGCGTCTGCCACAGTACGCGCGCCACCGCGCAACTGGATGGAGCATCGCACTCGACGTTCAGATGCAGACCCATGCCGGCAAGATGCCATGACGGCACGGCCATGGCCGTATTTCGTGACGTGCCTGCGCTGCCGTGCGCCGATACGACCACGGGAACGCGGATCAATGCCAGCAACGCCAGTGTCACGACGCATGCGGCCAGTACTCCCCTTTTTTGCCTTTCGTGTTTCATCGTAGTCACTCCATGTCATTACAGCAGCGCCCAGTAGCGATAGCGCAGGCGCGCGCCGATCTCGCACACCACGTAACAACCGATCATCACCAGAGGCGCCACGTCGATCGAAACGGTCAGCAGCTTCAAGGCATGGGCGAAAAGCAGGACAAGAAAGATGCCGAAGGCGGCGATAAAGGCCTGCATCAGCGCCTCCAGTGCCAAGCGCCGACGCAACTCGTCGCACATCCTCAAATGACGGAACTCGACCCAGCCGCACCAGCCATAGCAGGACATCAGCACCACCAGGAAAGCGATTTTTCCCGGCGCACCCAGCGACGGTCCGAAATGCATCATCAATGCCGCCACCACCAGGGTCAGCACCAATGGCACCGATGCATCACGCAGATAGCGCCGTACCGGCTTGTTCCTCATTGCGTTCTCCCGTTTCATTCGCCCGGTTCGAAAATCGACTCGATCGCCAACTCGAACAGTTTTGCAATCTTGAAGGCCAGTGGCAGGCTGGGGTCGTACTTGCCCGTCTCGATGGCATTGACGGTTTGCCGCGACACCTCCAGCCGTTCGGCCAGGTCGGCCTGCGACCACTCCCGTTCGCTACGCAATTCGCGTACCCGATTGTTCATGCGCAGCGCCGCCCCGCTCCACGCTGCACCCGCATGGAAAAGTGGTCCAGCCATGCGCAAGGTACCTGCATGTCAGTCCTCCCGTTCCTGCCGTGCACGCACTTGCCGCACGCGGGCCCGGATCGCCACCACCACGAAGAACACGGCCGTGGCCATGAAGACCAGGGCGTCGCCGCGAAGGTGATGCCACCATGCGTTGAATCCGAACCCCGCCATCACCAGGGCGAGCAGCACGAAGTACCACGGCATCCACGCACTGCCTTCGCCCGTGCACAAATTGCCCATGCCGTAGCGGCGGGCCACTTGCCTGTAGGCAATCCCATAGCCCGCCATCAGCATCGGAAACACCCAGATCAGCACACCGCCGCCCCAGTGCAACACGCCACCAGCCACCAGGAACCCCACCACCATACTGAGCGCGGACACCAACGCCGTCGCCATGCCCAGCGCCACCAGATGGGTGCGCTGTTCCAGTTCATCACTGTCGCGGACGCGCCACCACATCAGCGCGATCACGTAGAGCATCGGCAATACCGGTGCCACGGCCAGCAAGGCCTTCAACGGCAGGTTGGTGGCAGCGCGCAACAACGGGCCATCCGCGAACAGCACGGCCATGTACACCAGCATCACCAGCATCAGCCGCTGTTCGTAGTGCTTCTGGGTCAGACGTGCCATTGCAACGACCTCACAACGCCTTCAGGAAGCCATCCAGCGTCTGCTGGAATTTCACCGGCTGGTCGAGCATCACGAAATGCCGCGATGGCGAAACCGACACCACCTTCGCATTCGGCGCGTTGGCCAGCAGGCTCTGGTAATAGGCCGCCTTCTGCGCCGCGTCCGGCACCGGCTGCTTGCGCATGGCCGCGTACTGGCGGGCATCCGACGCGTAGTACGGCACGACTTCCATGATCGGCACGTTCGCCTGCTTCAGGCCCGGGCGGTAATCGGCCGCCATGTCGGCCGCCATGTACTCCGCGGTGGCCTTGGCATCGCTGCGACCAACCAATGGCGCCACGCGGGCGGCCTCGTTCGGGTCAATCACGCCAATGTGCTGCATGTAGGGAAGCGCTGCCGCCTTGAATTGCGCCGGCGTCATCGCACCCACGTGCGCCTGCACCTGCGCCGCAGCGGCCTGTCGCTGCGCTGCACTCATCCGGTCCATGTTCGGAAACACCGGCAAGCCATCCACCGCCACCACGCCCGAGAGCAGCTTCGCGTGTTCGCCGGCAAAGCGCAGCGACAACGTGCCACCGATGCTGTGACCCACCAGTACCGGTTTGTCGATGTGCTTCGTCTCGATCAGCTGCAGCAACGAGGCGTCGGCGCGATCCAGCAGCGTGCCGGCCTTCGCGTCCGGTGCCGGCGGCGGCACGCCGTCGAAGCCGGCCAGGGTCACCGCGTACACCACGTGGTTCTTTTCCAGATCGGCAATGGTCCGCTGCCATACCCACGGCCCGCATTCCAGGCCGGGAATCAGGATCACCGGCCGACCATGGTCACCATGGCGCTGCACCTGCAACGTGCCGACACGTTCCACCGGCGCACTTTCCGTCGCCATCGCCGCCCCGGCAAAACCGACCAGCGCCACCATCAAGACATACCCCCAACCGCGATGCTTCCCCATGACACCCTCCCGTGCATTCAGTGCGATGTAAAGCAAGCTTTACACGTCTTTTTATGTAAAGCAAGCTTTACATCGCATGGGCGGTGAACGAGTAATCCCGGTTGCCAGCGCTGTCATGCGCATTTTTGGGAATCGTCCTAATACCGGCGCCAAAACGGCGCTCTATCATGGCGCGCGTCCAGTCTTGCTCGCGCACTGGACTGACACGGATCGGAGAATCCGGACCTACAGTTGGCCTGTTGGTCAACTGTCACCTTGCACACTTCACATCCGGCGGCGTGGCGACAGATGCCCACCCCGGCTGCACAGGGAGAAGGAAAAAAGGGGGGCGCGCGTCCAATGATAAATAAGACATTCGACGCTGCGTGTCATTTCCAGACAATACGCACGCGTATGCGACGCCCCAAGCACATCAAAACGGCTCACGTCCATTGGACCTGCGGCCAGATGACGGCCGCGCGCGCGCCTTAAATGTGATGTAGATCACGTATTGGCACGATGATTGCTCCCTCCTTCTCCGACGGCGCGGCCTGATCGTCCGCTGGGAAGCGGGACCGGCTGGCCCGTCGCAAGTACCTGCACCACCAACGCTGTACCTACCAACCACTGTGGAAACCTGAGGAAACACCATGAACAAGCTGCTTCTCACCTCCGCGCTCGTCGCCACCTTCGGTGCCGCCGCGCTCGCCCCGCAGGTCGCCCGCGCGTCCGACGGCACCATCACCTTCAACGGCAAGGTCACGGCTTCCACCTGCACCATCGGTGTCAATGGTGGCGGCGCCAGCAACGGCGTGACGCTGCCGACGGTGGCCACCAGCGCACTGTCCGGCTCTATTGGCAAGGTCGCTGCGGCCACGCCATTCTCGGTCAAACTCACCGCCTGCACTTTCGCTCCCGCCGGCACTGTCGGCTTGTATTTCGAACCGGGCCCGAACACCTTGGCCGATGGCAACCTGAAGAACACCGCCGCCAGCAACGGTGTCGAAATCCAGTTGCTGAACGGCACGCAGGGCGTCATGACCCTGAACAGTGCACCCGGCTCGCAGAACGGCAGCACCGCTACCGTGGCCACGGGCGACACGTCGGCGACGCTGAACTACTACGCGCAGTACTACGCCAGCGCCGCTACCGTCACTGCCGGCACAGTCACCTCCACCGTGACGTACTCGGTCGTGTACCCGTAAGCAATCGCGTCAATTTCCCTGGGGCACCGCGACCGGGTTTCGGTCGCGGTGCCCCAGGCGAGTCACCCGGCAGTCGAGATATCCCATGAACAAACCCATCCGCGTGCTGGTCTCGGCGCTGGTAGCCCTTGGCTGCGCGTTGTCCATTGCCCCAACCCGGGCCAATGTCATCATCGCCGGCACCCGTGTGATTTTTCCGGCGAAAGACGGCGAAGTCACGGTGCGGCTGACCAACGACAACGCCAAGCCTGCGCTGGTCGAGGCATGGATCGACAATGGCGATCCACGCTCCACGCCGGACAAGGTTGAAACCCCGTTCCTGATCACGCCGCCCCTGTTCCGCATGGATGCCCACAAGGACCAGAGCCTGCGCATCCTGTTCACCCACAGCCCGAAGCCGCTGCCGACCGATCGCGAGTCGGTGTTCTGGCTCAATGTGCTGGAAATTCCACCCAAGCCCAATGGCCCGCAGGCTGTTGACAAGAATTATCTGCAGTTGGCGATTCGTTCGCGGCTGAAGCTGTTCTATCGCCCGGCCGGCCTGGCTGGCGATCCCATGAAAGCGCCCGCCCAGCTCAGCTTCAAGGCCACGATGGATGGCACCGGGCATGCCCTGCAGATCCACAACCCCACGCCGTACTACATCACCATCGTCCAGCTTTCGGTGAATGTCGGCGGCAAGGCGTATGAGGGCAAGACCGGCATGGTGGCGCCGATGTCCGACCTGCGTCTGGACATACCCAAGCTGCAGCAAGCGCCTTCCGCAGGTAGCGCGATCCAGTTCAACACCATCAATGATTACGGCGCGAACGTTGCGTCGAAGAGCGCCGTCTCGCCGTGAATTCCCTGCACGCCATGCACCAGCGCGAAACACGCTGGCACGTGGCGTGCCGGCGCGCCTTGCTGTGCGCGGGCATTGCCGCTGCGCTTTGCGGCTGGGCGGGCTCGGTTACCGCGCATGGCGCCGCTGCCAGCGCCGCCGGCCCGGCGGCAGCCAGTGGCGCCGAAGCCGACGCGAATGCCAATTTCGCCGATTTCGACCGTAGCCTGCTCGCTGGCGCGGGCAGCAACACCACCGACCTGTCACGCTTCGAGCACGGCAACCCGGTGCTGCCGGGCATCTACAACCTAGACGTCTATCTCAACAACACCTGGGTGGGACGTACCGACGTACGCTTTGCCGCCGCGTCGCCCAAAGCCAGCGCCACGGCTTGCGTGACGCGCAAATTGCTGGATCAGCTTGGCCTGCGCCCGGCCAAGCTTGCCGAAACCCTTCAGTCCCGACTGCAGGACCCGGCTGCCTGCGTCAACATCGGCGAGGTGATTTCGGGTTCCACCATGACGCTCGACATGTCCACCCTTCGTCTGGACACCAGCGTGCCGCAGGCTTATCTCGGCCAGACACCTCGTGACTATGTCAGCCCGGAATACTGGGACAAGGGTGTGCCAGCCGCGCTGCTCAACTACAACTTGAACAGCTACCACAACAGCAGTCACGGACTGAGCCAGACCAGCACCTATCTCGGCCTCAATGCCGGCCTCAACATCGGCCTGTGGCATGTTCGCCAGGACTCCACGGTGAACTGGCAATCTGGCACGGCGCATGCTCCGGCACGACGCGAGTGGCACAATATCGACGCCTACGTGCAGCGCGACCTGCCATCGCTGCGCTCGCTGCTGACCATCGGCGACAGCTACACCGACGGCTCGGTGTTTGACAGCTATGGCTTGCGCGGTGTGCAACTGGCCACCGACGACCGCATGTTGCCGAACTCGCTGCGTGGTTATGCGCCGATCATCCGCGGCGTGGCCAATACCAACGCCAAGGTCACCGTGCGCCAGAACGGTGTGCAGATCTACCAGACCACGGTGGCGCCCGGCCCCTTCACGATCAAGGATCTTTACCCGACCGGCTACGGCGGCAATCTCGACGTGACCGTGACCGAGGCCGATGGCCATGTGCGCACTTTCTCCGTGCCTTACGCGTCTGTGGCGCAACTGCTGCGCCCGGGCATCACCCGCTACGACATCGCCATCGGCCAGCTGCGCAACGTGTCGCTGCAGCACAAGCCGAATGTGGTGCAGGCCACCGTGCAACACGGCTTCAACAACTTCTTCACCGGTTATGCCGGGCTTGTCGGTTCACAAGGTTACGCCGCCGCATTGCTTGGCGGCGCCATCAACACACGCTATGGCGCGCTGGCGCTGGATGTGACCCAAGCGGGCACCCGCATCCCGGGCTACAAGGCGCAAGACGGCCAGAGCATTCGACTGACCTACAGCAAGATCATCCCTTCCACGCAGACCTCGTTGTCGGTGGCCGCCTACCGCTACTCCACCAGCGGCTACCTGAGCCTGGGCGACGCCGCCATCGCACGCGAGTACGCGCGTCGCGGGCTCGATGCGCTCCAGTACGTGCCGCCAACCACCGTGCCGATGATCGACGGTCTTCCCGTAAAGAGCCTGCTCACGCCGGCACAGCAGGCAGCATTGTCGGGCAGCGCCTTCACCACCAATCCCATCCTTGCTGGCGTGGGGCTGCAGCGCCGTCGCAACAATTTCACACTCACGCTCAGCCAACGCCTCGGCCAAAGTGCGGGATCGCTGTACGCCAATGGCTCGATCAGCGACTACTGGAATCGCAACGGCACCGATACCCAGTTCCAGATCGGCTACAACAATTCATTTCATCGGCTGAGCTACAACCTCTCGGCCGCGCGTACCCGTGACCCGTTCGGCCACTACGACAACGAGTACATGCTGAGCTTCAACCTGCCGCTCGGCGACAGCGCGCACGCGCCGACCTTCTCTCTCAACGTGAATCGCAGCGACAGCGGCGGCTCGCAGGATCAGGCCATGGTGAGCGGCACCCTGGGCGCAAATAGCCAGTTCAACTACGGCGCCACAGCTACACATGGCAGCGATGGCAACGGCAACGCCGGCACACTTAACGCTGGCTACCGCAGCCCCTATGCCATCTACAGTGCCAGCTACGGCAAGGGCCAGGGTTATTCGCAGTCGTCGGTTGGAATTAGCGGCGCCATCGTCGCACACCCCGGTGGCATCACCTTCGGCCAGCCCATCGGCGACACCATCGCCATCGTGCACGTCCCCGACGCAGCGGGCGCAAGCATCAACGGCGCGCCAGGCGTAAGCGTGGGCCGTTCCGGCTACGCACTAGTGCCCTACCTGACGCCGTACCAGCTCAATACGATCCAGATCGATCCCCAGGGCCTGCCTCTGAGCGTGCAGTTGGACGCGACCAGCGCACAGGTAGCGCCCTATGCCGGCGCCGTGGTGATGGTGGATTTCAAGACCAAGAGCGGTCGCTCGCTGATTGCCCATATCCAGCGTGCAGACGGCTCGTTGCTGCCTTTTGGCACCGAAGTGCTCGACGCCCATGGCCAAGCGGTGGGCACGGTGGGTCAAGGCGGCCTAGCCTTGCTTCGCGTAGCCAGCAAGTCGGGGCAACTCGGGGCACAGTGGCAGGGGACGCACGGCGCCACGCATTCGTGCTCGTTTGCCTACACTGTTCCCGCGCCGAGCCCATCCGAACATGGTCAGCCCTTTATCGACGCCACATGCGACACCAGCGGCCCGGTCACACCGCCACAACGAGGTGGACAATGAACACGCCATGCTGCAACCAGCGTCAGAATGGCACAGCGCCGAGCGGCCCGGCATCGCGTCAGCGACCTGGCCTGCTCAATCTACTGCTCGCCGGTCTGTTGCTGGTCGGCTTGGGCGTAATGCCATCTACGGTCTGGGCAACGTGCTGGTTTACCAGCGGATCGGCGACCACCGTCACCTTCAACGCAGGCACCATCACGCTCACACCCAGCACCCAGCTCAATTCCGTCCTATGGACCTCGAACGCGGCCACCCCTGCCAATCCGCCACAGTTAAACTGCGACGGCAACACCAGCGGCGGCATCGTCAACACCATCGCCGGGTCACCGACAGGCGGTGACAACACTCTTTTCCCAACTGGTATTCCGGGGATTTCCTACCGCCTGCTGCACCCCGATGCCAGCAAATTGTTGGCGGCCTATCCCAACAATACCGTGGGAAGCGGAAATTCCACGTACAGCATCACGACCAACCTGCAGTTGGTCTATACAGGACCATTCCTGCCACCCAACAACAGCACGCTGACCGGGCAACTGTCGCAGTGGAAGATCGATGTCTGTAGTGGCTATGTGATAGGTGGCCAATGCTACACAGGCTTTTTTCAGCCGGCTCCTGTCTCACCTCAGCCTGTGGAAATCTTCAACATCCAGGCCACCATCCTGATCCAGGTTCCCACCTGCAACGTTGACCCGGGCTCAGTCAGCAAGACGGTAACCTTGCCGAACGTAACGACATCCCAGTTCACCGGGCAAGGCTCAACCGCGGGCAACACCCCATTCAACCTGCACCTGATCAACTGCCCCAGCAACCGGGGCGTTTTCATCACCTTGGACAGCAGTAGTGCGCAGCCGGGCGTCAACGGCGTGATTGCACCTTCCGGGGCTGGCTACGCCAGCGGAGTCGGGGTACAAATCCTTCAGGGCAGCACGCCCGTCACCTTCGGCACTACCTTCCAGACTGGCACCATCTCGGGCAGCACCTACGATATCAATCTCAACGCCCGCTATTACCAGACCGGCACCCCCATCTCCGGCGGCACAGTCAAGGCGGTAGCCACTTACACGCTGAACTATCAATAGCAGACGTCCATGACGCACAAGCGCGGGCCTGATCAGGGCGCCTGTCGCTGATCCGACATTTGGTTGCTTAGCTGCTCCATACGAAACCGACGAATCACGCACTCATTCATAAGTGCGCGTAATCATCTTCGCTGCGACGGCGTGAGCAGGGGAGAGATAACCCGTGAAATATTCCAACAAAGGGTTACCGTTTGTCTGGGCACCACTCAATGGCACCACGGACAGCCCATAGCTAGCGACGTCGGTATCGCCGCGCACCACCTGTCGCTTGCCGTCACAGCTGAGTTGCCGTGTAGCGGACTCGGAATTCGCTGCCATCAGATCCGCGCGATCATTGCTCGCTGCGCAAGTCGGCACCACGACAGCCCCGCTGAAGATAATCCGCCCACCCTCGGCCTGTGCTGACCCGACCCCGGTCAGACCGCAGAGCAGACTTGCCACGACCATCCGCTGAATCCAGCCATTCATGCTGCCTCCCGTCGCGGCATTGCCCGCGACGGCGTCAAACGTGGTAACGGCAGTGGCGTTGAAACTTCCGTGGCTGGAAACGTCGAGTTCCCAGGAAATACGTCTTGACCACGCAAGATCCCTTGCCCCCGTCAGGACGTTCCACCCGCATCATGCGAAGGAACACCCGGACAGCGCTGTCATGCGCCGACTCCGAAATACCGGGGGGCATGTCACGACAATGTGAGGTCGGCATCACGGGGCGGGGTGTTGCGGCTCGAAGAGTGCAAAAATGTGATGTAAATCACATTTTTGCCGGCAATAACCCGACTCCGCGCGGAATCAGCACCACTTCAAGTACGTGACCGCTCTGCCGACTTGCTAAGGCACGGGCATGGCCGGCCACGCCCAAGGCGCGCGCGGCAAGGGAGCCGAAGTCAGCCTGCCCTCTTCAAGGTTCCGGCTTTCCGCTTTGCATGGCAGGGCGTGGCCAGCAGCTCCAGCCGGCTGATTTCGCATCCGAGCCCCGCATTCGGGCTCGATTTGGCCGGACACGGGGCCTGCGTGAAGGCCGCCAAGGCCCGCGAAAATACTCTCTGTGAACCCGCCTCAGCGCGACGAGACGTACTTCTCGCGCCGTATCTGCTTCACCGGCAAACCGAACTCCTGCAGCGCGGTGAAGGCCGCGTCGACCATGTTCGGGTTGCCGCACAGGTAGGCGATGTCGCGGTCGGCATGCGGTTGCAATTCGGCAAGGACGTTTTGCACGTGGCCATTGCGATCGTGCGGGCGCGGCACGGTGCGCGGCTGGCGGCTGAGGCAGCCGTGGAAGGTGAAGCCGGGGTGGCTTTGCGCGAAGGCTTCGAATTCCTCGCCGTAAAGCAGCTCGGTTTCGTTGCGGGCGCCGTACAGCAGCACCACTTCGCGACCGCCGGCGGCGAGCAGTTTCTCGAAGCGCGGTAGCATGGCGCGATATGGCGTGACGCCGGTACCGGTGGCCATCAGCAGGTAGCGTGGGTGGGTGTCGGCGTCCTGCAGGCAGAAGCGGCCGTACGGGCCACTGGCGTCGATGATGCCGCCGATCGGCAGTTCGCCCAGCAATTTGGTGGCCGCGCCCCCTTCGACGTAGCTCACCGCGATCTCGACGCGCTGCACCGGTGAAGCGCCGTCACCCACGGTGCCCACCGAATAGCTGCGCTTGGTGGCGGTGCCGTCGTCGTAGTGGAAGTGGACCTGCAGGAACTGCCCGGGCACGAAGGCCAGCGGCTGCCCATCGGCGCGTTCGAACGAAAGATGGCGCACAGTGGGCGCCAGCATGTGGCTTTCGACGAGACGGAGCTGGAAATGGTCGGCCATGGGGGTCCTGATTAACGATGCGTACTGAAACAGTGTGTACTTCTGGCAGGGCCAGACGATGGAGGCTAGCTCGCTATAATAAGAGGCTCGCCCCGCTTGGTGCAGCCCATGTCCCCGCAACACCCCGAAACAGCCCCCGCCCTGGTGGTCGACAATCTGCGCAAGACCTACGGCAACGGCGTGGAAGCGCTCAAGGGCATCAGCCTTACCGTGCAGCAAGGCGACTTCTTCGCCCTGCTCGGCCCCAACGGCGCCGGCAAGTCCACCCTGATCGGCATTCTCTCCTCGCTGGTCAGCTCCACCGGTGGCGATGCGCGCATCTTCGGCATCTCGGTCAACCAGCAACGCAACGAGGCCATGAAGCTGATCGGCCTGGTGCCGCAGGAGATCAACTTCAACCAGTTCGAGAAGCCGTTCGACATCTGCGTGAACGAAGCCGGTTTCTACGGCATCCCACGCAAGATCGCCGCCGTGCGCGCGGAGAAGTACCTGAAGGAATTGCGCCTGTGGGACAAGGCGTATCACCAGGCGCGCGAGCTCTCCGGCGGCATGAAACGGCGCCTGATGATCGCCCGCGCGATGATGAACGAGCCGCGCCTGTTGATCCTGGACGAGCCCACTGCGGGCGTCGACATCGAGATCCGCCGTTCGATGTGGCATTTCGTCAGCGGCATCAACGCCGCCGGCACCACGGTCATCCTCACCACGCATTACCTGGAGGAAGCCGAGCAGCTGTGTCGCAACATCGCCATCATCGACCACGGCACCATCGTGGAAGACACCACGATGAAGCGCCTGCTGGCCAAGCTGGACGTGGAAACCTTCGTGCTGGATACCGCCGAGCCCGTTTCCACCCCGCCCGTGCTGGACGGCATCACCCTGCGCCGCGTGGACGAGCGCACGCTGGAAGCGGAGATAGCGCGCACGCATGACCTCAACTCGCTGTTCGCGGCGCTGTCCGCGCACGGCATCACGGTGACCTCGATGCGCAACAAGACCAACCGTCTGGAAGAACTGTTCGTGCGACTGGTCGAAGGTGGCCGCAATGGCGCGAAGGAGCAGGCCGCATGAGCAACCTGTCCGCCAACCTCGTCGCCTATCGCACCATCGCCCGCCGCGAGATCGTGCGCATCCTGCGCATCTGGACGCAAACGCTGATCCCGCCGGTGATCACCATCACGCTGTACTTCGTGATCTTCGGCAAGCTGATCGGTGGCCGCATCGGCACCATCGAAGGCTTCACCTACATGCAGTTCATCGTGCCCGGCATGGTCATGATGAGCGTGATCAACAACAGCTACATGAACATCTCCAGCTCGTTCTTCGGCGCCAAATTCCAGCGCTCGGTGGAAGAGATGCTGGTGGCGCCGATGTCGAACTGGGTGATCCTGGCCGGCTATGTCACCGGTGCAGTCGCGCGCGCGCTGGCGGTGGGCGTACTGGTGCTGGTGGTGGCGCTGTTCTTCACCAACCTGCACCTGGTGCACCCGCTGATCGCGCTGGTCTCGGTCACGCTGGGCGCCATCATCTTCGCGCTGGCCGGCTTCATCAACGCGATGTACGCGAAGAAATTCGACGACATCGCCCTAGTCCCCACCTTCATCATCACCCCGCTCACCTACCTCGGCGGCGTGTTCTATTCGATCAAGATGATGAGCGAGCCGTGGCAGACGATTTCACGCGCCAACCCGATCCTGTACATGGTCAACACCTTCCGCTACGGCGTGCTCGGCATCAGCGACGTGTCCGTCGGCCCGGCCCTGCTGGTGATGGTGGGCTTCGTGATCGCGCTGGGCGTGCTGGCCGTGCACCTGCTGAAGCGTGGCGTGGGCCTGCGTTCCTAGCCACCTGTAGGAGCGCACCCTGTGCGCGTATGCTCTGGCGTTGATCAAGGCCAAAGCACTCGCGCACAGGGTGCGCTCCTACACGTGCCATACCGAGGCTTCACTGCGTTATCGAAACCGCCAGCAGCCGGACATGCGATCATGTCGCATGACCGCTTTCCAGACGCTTCCGCTCAAACCCGCGCTGCTCGCCAGCGTGGAAACCCTTGGCTATGCCGAGATGACGCCGGTGCAGGCGCACAGCCTGCCGCCGCTGCTGGCCGGCCGCGACGTGATCGCGCAGGCGCAGACCGGCAGCGGCAAGACCGCCGCGTTCGGTCTGGGCCTGCTGCAAGCGCTGGACGCCGACACGATCCGCCTGCAGGCGCTGGTGCTGTGCCCCACCCGCGAGCTGGCCGACCAGGTCAGCAAGGCGATCCGCAAGCTGGCCGCGAACATTCCCAACGTGAAGTTGCTGACCCTGTGCGGCGGCATGCCGCTGGGTCCGCAGTTGGCCTCGCTGACGCATGACCCGCACATCGTGGTCGGCACGCCCGGTCGCGTGCAGGAACATCTGAAGCGCGGCAGCCTGCACGGCGGCGGCATCAAGGTGCTGGTGCTGGACGAAGCCGACCGCATGCTCGACATGGGCTTTTCCGACGCCATCGACGACATCGTGAGCCGCATCGCCAAGCATCATCAGACGCTGCTGTTCTCGGCCACCTATCCCGAAGCGATCCGCGCGGCCAGCAAGCGCCTGCAGAGCGATCCGGTGGAAGTCACCGTGGAAGCACCTGCCACTGCGGAAGCCGCGATCGAACAGCGCTTCATCGAAGTGGAACCGGCGCACAAACTGGACGCACTGGCGCAACTGCTTGCTGGCGAACGCGGCCAGCAGACGCTGGTGTTCTGCAACATGCGCCGCGACGTGGATGCGGTAGCGCAGGAACTGGATCGCCGCGGCTTCTCTGCCCTGCCGCTGCATGGCGACATGGAACAGCGCGACCGCGACGAAGTGCTGGTGCGCTTCGCCAACCACAGTTGCGCCATCCTGGTGGCCACCGACGTGGCCGCGCGCGGGCTGGACATCGCCGCGCTGCCGCTGGTGCTGAGCTACGACATCGCGCATGACCCGGACACCCACACGCACCGCATCGGCCGCACCGGCCGTGCCGGACAGGCGGGCATGGCGATCACCCTGTGCACGCCGCGCGAGCGCCCCAAGGCCGCCAACATCGAGGAGATGCAAGGCGCCCCGTTGCCGTGGCGCCCGCTGAAGCTGGCGCCGCCACGCGGCAAGACGCTGAACCTGGCGCCGATGAAAACCGTGGTGATCGATGCCGGACGGCAGGACAAGCTGCGCCCCGGCGACATCCTCGGTGCCCTCACCGGCGACGCCGGCCTGGACGCGAAGGACATCGGCAAGATCGACGTGTTCGCCACCCGCGCCTATGTGGCGATCACCCGCGCGCTGGCGAACAAGGCACTGGAACGCCTTCGCGCCGGCAAGATCAAGGGCCGCAACTTCCGCGTGCGCTCGCTGGGCTGAGGCCCTCCAACAGCCTGCCGGCGACGTGTAGGAACTCGCTCGCGGGCGATACTTCTGCTGTGGCGCACCTGGGCAAGATCTGATTTTGCTCGTCATCCCAGCGAAAGCTGGGATCCAGTGCCTGTAGGCCGTTGAATGCAAAGGCACTGGATTCCTGCTTCCGCAGGAATGACGAGCAAGAAGCCGATTGATCAGACCTTCCCCGGGAAAAGAAAACAAAAGCATCGCCCGCGAGCGGCCTCCTACCGTTGGCCAAGCCAGCGAGCGACACCCTCGCCGGCCAACCGCCCGCTGGCAAAACAGGCGGTGAGCAGGTAGCCGCCGGTGGGGGCTTCCCAATCGAGCATTTCGCCAGCGCAAAACACACCCGGGCGATCACGCAGCATCAGGTGTCCATCCAGCGCTTCCAGCCGCACGCCGCCGGCGGTGCTGATCGCCTCGGCCAGCGGGCGCGGCGCACGCAGGCGCAAGGGCAACGCCTTGATCCGCGCGGCGAGCGCCGTCGGGTCGGCCAGCACCGCCTTGTCCACCGCCTCGAACACCAGCGCGCATTTCACGGCGTCCAGCCCCGCACGGCGCCGCAGCCAATCGCCCAAGCTGTGCCGTCCGCGCGGCGCGGCCAGTCGCGCGGCCAGTTCCGGCTCGCTGCGCCCGGGAGCGAGATCCAGCTGCAGTCGGGCTTCGCCTTGCGCCATGACCTGCTCGCGCAGCGCCGCGCCGATGGCATAGATCAGGCTGCCTTCGATACCGTATTCGCTGAGCACGCATTCGCCCTGGCGCGAACGGGGCGTGCCATCGCGGTCGATCCAGTGCGCCACCACGGCTTTCAATGGCGAGCCGGCGAAGCGGGTGCGCAAGTGCTCGCTCCAGTCGATCTCGAAACCGCAGTTGGCCGGCTGCAGCGGCGCCAGGTCCACGCCGGCCGCCTGCAGCACGGCGAACCAGCCACCGTCCGAACCCAGCTGCGGCCAGCTCGCACCGCCCAGTGCCAGCACCAGGGCATCGGCGTGCGCTATGCGCTCACCGGCGGGCGTGGCGAAACGCAGCGCGCCGTCGTCACGCCAGCCCAGCCAGCAATGGTGCATGTGAAAAACCACGCCCTGCGCATGCAGTCGTCGTACCCAGCCACGCAGCAGCGGGGCGGCCTTCAGGTCATGCGGGAACACGCGACCGGAACTGCCGGTGAAGGTTTCCACGCCCAGCTCGCGCGCCCAGGCACGCAGTTCGTCGGCGCCGAAGGCCTGCAGCCAGCGCGCAACGTCGCGGCGCCGCGCGCCATAACGCTCGACGAAGTGCCCGAGGGGTTCGCCATGGGTGAGGTTGAGGCCACCCTTGCCGGCGAGCAGGAATTTCCGCCCCGGCGAACCCATGCCATCGTAGAGGTCGACCGCGAGCCCGGCAGCGCATGCCATTTCGGCCGCCATCAACCCAGCCGGGCCGCCACCGACAACCGCCAGCCGTTTCGAAGATGTGTCGATCATCCGCGCATGGTCGCATGCCGGGCAAGTTCCGGCGCGCGGGGATGCGCTGTTTCACATCTATGGGGTGAGAGCCAGCGGGTAGTGCCCGCCCTGTGGATTCGGCTGTTGAACAGCGTTTCCTGCCTTCACAGGAGTGACGAGGAAAATCCGGATCTTCCTGGAATCAGGCCGCCAAAAGGCCCGGCCATACTGGCCGGGCCCACTGCGGGATAACGACTGGCGCGCGTCCCTGCGCGCCCATGTCATCAGAACGTCAGGCTCCAGTTGTTGAGCTTGCCGTAATCGCCGTAGTACCAGGGATCGTTGTCGATCACTTTCAGCTTCCAGGTGCCGTTGCCCTGCACCGACGACGCATTCACCGTCCAGGTGGCGTTGATATTGCCGTCGTCGTTGTAGTCGGGCTGCTGCAGCACCGCACTGGCGCCGTTCGGGGCATACAACACGATCTCCAGGTCGCCCGACCAGTTGTGGGTGATGCTGACGTGCACCTTCAGCGTGGACGGTGCCGCACCCGGCTCGCCGGTCACCTTGATGCTGCTGGTGATGGTGGCGTTGTCGGCAATCGTCTTGGCGGTATTGTTGCTGAATACGCCGCCCGTCGGGGGCGGGGTGCTACCGCTGGACACGGTCACCGATTCGCTCTTGCTGTCGGTGTTGCCATTGCCGTCGGTCACCGTCTCGACCACGTTGTAGGTGCCGGACGCAGCGTAGGTGTGACTCGGGCTGGCCGAGGTGGAGCTGCCGCCGTCGCCGAAGTTCCACGAGTACGAGCTGATCGTGCTGCCCGTGTCCGAGGAGGCATCGGTGAAGCTCACGCTGAGGCCGTTCGCCGTGTAGGTGAAGTTGGCGGTCGGCGTGCTGCCGCTCGGCGGCGGCGGGGTGCTGCCACCACCGGCGACATGGCTGATGAAGTTGGCGATGTTGATCGAACCGAAGCCGGTGCAGTAATCCCAGCCGGTCGCCGCGGTTTCGCCACTGTTGTTGCCCGAGGTGACGTCGTGGAAATCCGACGCGTAGTTGGTCTTGGCGTCCGCGTAGATCAGCGGCGCGGCAAAACCCAGAGAGGGATCGGCCGCCAGGGTACGTGCCCACACGCCGACGAACAGCGGCGAGGCCAGGCTGGTGCCGCCGATCTGCTCCTGCTGGCCGTCCACGATTACCAGCGAACCGGATTCGGGGCTGGCGTCGAAGGCGATGTCAGGCAGGCCGCGGTAGTTGCTGCCCGCGTTCTGGCCCACGTTCTTCTGCCAGCTGGGCTGCGCCTCGAAGGTGCTGGGGCTGCCGCCGGTGGCGCCTTCGTTCGAGCTCAGGTTGTTCCACACCGTCTCGTTGGTCCAGGTGGTACCCGAGGTGTACAGCTCGGTGCCGCCCGCGGAGATCACGTACTGCGAGTCGGACGGCCAGCTCGGGGTCACGCCGCCGTCGCCGCATTCGTCCGCACCGCTGTCGCCGGAGGAGATCGAGAAGGTCTGGCCCTGCGAGGCGGCCTGCTCGAAGATGTTGTCGCCGGTGGCGGCACCATTGGTTTCCGAGCCGGTCTCGCAACCGCCGATGGACACATTGATGACGCGCACCACGTCGTCGGTCACGGCCTTGTTGAAGGCATCGACCAGCGGCTGGGTGTTCATGCTGGACGTGGCGTACAGGTACAGGCCCTTCACGCCGCCGGAGATGCCGGCGATGGACTGGGTGTCCATGTCCCACTCGCCGTCGCCGCTGGTGTCGCTGCTGCCGCCATCCACCTTCACCACGTTCAACGGGATGTTGCCCAGGCTCGGGTTCTGGCTGAGGAACGAGCTGAAATCGCTTTGCACGTTGCTCATGCTGCCTTCGGTGATCACGCCGACGTTGATCGTCGAGGCGGTCGCCGTGCTGCCGGCGTTGTAGATCTTGGCGAAGTCGGTCATCGCGTGACCGGTGGCCGAACCGCTGGCCTCGACATGCACCGGCTTCAGCACGTGGAAGGTGTGCACGTTCTGCAGGCCGATGACTTCGAGCACGGTGCTCTGTAACGAAGCGGGAATCTTCACCGCGCTGGAGGTGGCGAAGGCATCGCGCCCGTCATGCGTATGCACATGCACGAACGACGTGTGGAACGCATGCGCGGCCGTGGCCGCATGACCGCTGGCGGTCACCAACTGGCGGTTTGGTGCGATCTGCACGTTGCTGAAGCCTTGCTGCTTCAGGAAGCTGGCCACGGCCTGCGCCTGCGCCTGGGTCGGCGCGTACTCTGCGCGGAACTGGGCGGGGGTCAGGTTCGGGTGGTGCGGGTTGGCGACGAACGCGTCGAGCTGGGCCTTGTTGCGCAGCTTCAGCGAGACGGCCACGTTCATCGGCTTGCTCTGGTCGAGCAGGCCAAGCACCTTGTCACCCGTGTGCAGCTTGGTGGCCTGGCGAACGATGTGCAACGACACGTTGTTCGTCGCGACGCTGCCGGCAGGTGCCGCGCAAAGGGTGGCGGCAGCCGCCATGCCGATGGCCGCAGCCAGCGTCTTGATACGAAAATGATTCGACATTTGTAACTCCCCAACAAATTCGGGGCGAGCGGACCTTACGCGGCCGCAAAGACCCCGTGGCAATAACATGCCGTGCTCATGCACGGCTCCATGTAGCAAGTGCCAAGCAGATTCCCTGGACGCCCGAAACCACCATTCCCCCCGACCACCTTGGAATGGACAGTACGTAGGCCTGGCCCAAGCAGCGTTGACCCCCCGATCAATGCGCCGCTGCGGAATCATCCACCGGTCGATCCCCTCAGTGGATCATTTGAAAATAGATCTGCAAAAAGACATCGTCAATTACGTCTTTGAATTAGAGTGACAGCGATCACAAACCGATTTTTTTCATTCAAATGAACGGAGGCACAAGAATCGATCCAAATTGTCCATTTTCGTAATATATTTCGATTCTCATGTCATTCTGCCGACCTTGTCGAACAGGCGGTAATCACGCTCCGATAGCATCGTGCAATAAGTTGTTTTTACTGCAGTTATAGTAAATACATGCGCACGCAAAAGGTGCCTTGGCGGACGGTCAAAACGCCGCTTTGTGAATGCTTTCTTTCGCCTGGCTTGCCAAATGAATCGCAATATAAATCGATACCTGTGCTGACAACCGCCAAAACTACGAAGTACACGAAACAAGACACAATCATCTCGAAAGCCTCGTGCAAGCCTCGGATTAAAAACATCCGACTTTCAAACACATAATGGAATCTCGAATAACGCCATTTTCCGGTCATTCCCGCGGGACGCTTTTCAACCACCGGAGGGCTGGTCAAGCAGGGGTTTCAACAGACGAACATCTGTCGAAAAGCGCCTCCCGCTTGCGCAGGAATGACGAACATAAAGCCGTTTGTTCAGAGCTCCCCCAAACCTGATAGGCAACGAGGTCCAGCCGATACCTCACCGTTCACCCTGAGCGTAGGCCCGTAGGGCCGGAGTCGACGGGTGATCGCCTGCAGGCGCTTCGACTTCCTCGCTCCTCAAAGCCGTAGCCATCCATGGCTACTCTCCGCGTACGCTTGTCAACGCAAGCTACGCTCAGCGCGAACGGTCTTTTTTAGCCGAGCTTCGTCGCCAATCAGGTTTCGAGATGCCAGAAGCGGCAGGCTGGCGCACACCACTTGCCATGCGCTGATGGCCCCGGCAAAACGGCATGGGCATGCGATGGCTTGGAACGCGTCCTCAGTCCAGCCGCACACCCAGTGTGGCCAGTCGCCGCAATCCGTCGGCACTGGGCAACAGGGCACGACCACGTTCGGCGCGCCGCAGCCAGCCCAGATCAAGCATGGATGCGGTAAGTGCCACGCCGAGTGGGCCACCGACGTGCAGGCGGCGTTCGGTCCAGTCCAGGCAGCTGCGGCCGCGCAGTTGCGGCAGGCGGCGGGCGACTGGCTCGGGCCAACCGGCCTGGCACAACGCCTCGACTGCGGGCTGCGACAGCTGCAAGCCATCGGCGCTGGAGTGCAGCCAGCCGCGGCCAAGCCATGCGTCGCACAACGCCACGCCGAGTGCACCGGCGAGATGGCGATAGCAGGTCCGCGCGCGGCACATCGCGGCATCGGCGGAGGCTGGACGCAGGGGACGCGCAATCTGCGGCAGCGCCATCGCTTCCAGCCACGCGGCTACTTCATCGCCGGCCAGGCGGTAATACCGGTGCCTCCCCTGCGCATGCACGCCGAGCAGACCGCCATCGAGCAGGCGCTTGAGATGGGCACTGGCGGTGGCCGCGCCCACACTGGCGGCACGCGCCAGCTCGCCGGCCGGACGCGCACGCCCATCCATCAGCGCCAGCAGCATGGCCGCACGCGCCGGCTCGGCCAGCAACGCGCCGAGTTCGGCCAACTGGTAACGATTGAGCGAGGCAGCTTCCGTCATGCGCAACAGTCTAGCCCCGCGCGTGCGCGTGCCGTTTCGTTATGCAGCGAAACATCAAATGCAGCCGATCGCGACACTGGATGCATGGACATCCGCCACATCCCCGACACTCTCGTAATCCAGCCGTCGATCCTCTACTTCGGCACGCCGATACTGCTGATCACCACGCGCAATCCGGATGGCTCGACCAACATCACGCCGATGTCCTCAGCCTGGGCACTGGCAGACCACGTGGTGATTGGTCTGGCCGACGGCGGACAAGGACTCGCCAACCTGCTGCGCGAGCGCGAGTGCGTATTGAACGTGGCCGGGAAAGACATGCATGCTGCGGTCGAGCGGTTGGCACCCACCAGTGGCCGCAACCCCGTGCCGGCATGGAAGAAGGCCACCGGCTATCGCCACGCAGCGGACAAGTTCGCGTTGGCGGGTTGGCATGCGGTGCCGTCGCTGGACGTGGCGCCGCCGCGTATTGCCGAGGCGCCGCTACAACTCGAGGCGCGCCTGCATCGCGCCACGCCACAGTCGATTCCTGCATGGCACGACAATGCCGGCGGCTATGTCACGCTGAAGCTGGAAATCCGCCGCGTGCATGCCCACGCCAACATCGTGATTCCCGGTACCTCGCATATCGACACCCGCCGTTACCAGCCACTGTTCTACGTGTTTCGTCACTACTTCGGTCGCGGTGCCGAGCTCGGTCGCACGTTCAAGGCCGAAGCCTGAAGCCGGCGCGTGATCAGGTACCACGCGGCTTGGCGCGATGGGTGGGCACGGCCGTCCACGGATCATCCGGCCAGGGATGCTTCGGGTAGCGCCCCTTCAGCTCCTTCTTCACTTCCGGATAGGTGCGCTCCCAGAAGCCCTTGAGGTCCTGCGTGACCTGGATCGGCCGCCGCGCCGGCGACAGCAGGTGCAAGGTCACCGGAATGCGACCGCCGCCGACACGCGGCGTATCGGCCAGGCCGAACAGTTCCTGCAACTTCACCGCCAGCACCGGTGGCTCGCCCGGCACGTAGTCCAGCGAACGTGTCTGCCCGCTGGGGACACGCAGGCTGTCCGGCGCTTGCGCATCCAGCAGGCGACGCTGCTCGTGATCGAACAGGCTGGCCAGCGCCTGCGTCAGTTCCTCCCCGTCCAGCGCATCCAGCCGACGCTTGCCGTGCAGGTAGGGCGCCAGCCAGTGATCGAGCGTGGCCAGCAGCGCGGCGTCGGAGACATCGGGCAGATCCGTCTCGGGCATCCATGTACGCAAGGCCTGCATGCGCAGGCGCAAACGCCGCGCGTGCTCGCTCCACGGCAACACATCGAGTCCCTTGCTGCGGATCGCCGACAGCATCGCGGGCAAGGCATCTTCCGGCCGCACCGGGACGCTGTGGCGCGCCAGCATGATCGCGCCGAAACGGCGTTCCTCGAACGCTTCCACCGCATCGCGCGCGTCGTTCCAGCGCAGCGTGCGTGCTGTGACGAAGCGTTGCGGAAAGTCGCGTTCCAGCGCGCGCGAGTCGAGCGGCGCAGCGGCCAAGATCAGGCTGTCACGCGCTTCGAAGCGCAGGTCCAGCGCCACCAGCCACGGCTCGCCGAGCAAGGCGGTTTGTTCGTGCAGGCGCGCGCCGCGGCCGTTGGCCAGCGTGTAGCGCAACGGATTGGCTTCGTCGCGATGCGCGATGCGATCGGGAAACGCGTGCGACAGCAGGTCACCGACGGCATGGCTGTCCGGCACGCCACTGGCGGCGCTGCGCACGTCCAGGCGTCGACGCCAGCCTTTCGCCGCCTGCTCGATCGCAGCCAGCGCGCCGCTGTCGGCCGCATGGCCGCGGGCACCGGCAGCGCAACGATCACGCCAGGCATGCAAGGCGGCGACGCGAACCCGGAAATCGTCGCTGCGCGCCTGCTCGCCACGCAACGGCGAGCGCGCGTCCATCAGTGCCAGCAGGTCGGCAATCAGCGCGCGATGTTCGAGTGGCGCACGCAACGCAGCGGCCGCGAGCCGCGGGGCGGTGCCCAACGCGAGCATGCCCCGACCCAGTGTACTGATGCGCTGGTCCGCATCCAGCGCGCCGAGTGCACGAAGCAGCTCGCGCGCTTGCGCCATTGCGCCGCCAGGCGGTGGATCGAGCCATGGCAATTCGGCACTTCCCCAGGCCGCCAGTTCCAGCGCCAGGCCGGACAGTTCCGCCTGCATGATTTCCGCCGTGCGCGAAGCATCCAGTCGCCGACTCTGCGGCCACAGTCGGTACGCCGTGCCTTCCGCCACGCGACCGGCGCGACCGGCGCGCTGGTCGGCCGAAGCCTGCGAGATGTGCACCGTCTCCAGCCGGGTGAAGCCGGAATTCGGATCAAAGCGCGGCTCGCGTGCCAGGCTGCTGTCGATGACGGCGCGGATACCCGGCAAGGTGACGCTGGATTCGGCCACGTTGGTGGCCAGCACGATGCGCCGCGTACCCGGATCGGCGGGTGACAGTGCGAGTTGCTGATCAGCCAGCGAGAGTTCGCCGTGCAACGGCACGATGTCGAGATGTTCTTCCCTCTCCCCTCGGGAGAGGGATCGAGGGTGAGGGTTCGGCGAAGCTTCGACGTCACGCTCCGCCCGTACCCTCTCCCGGCCTCCGGCCACCCTCTCCCGGAGGGAGAGGGTTTCTTCAAGCACCGCCTGCGCACGCGCAATCTCGCGGCGCCCCGGCAGGAACACCAGCACATCGCCATCGTTCTCGGCCAGGGCCTGCTTCACCACGCGGGCGACCTGGTGTTCCAGGCTTTCCTGCGTGCGTGCCGGCGGATGCTCGATGCGGACCGGGAAGCTGCGCCCCGGGCTGGTGATACGTGGCGCATCCAGCCACTGCGCGATGCGCTCGCCGTCCAGCGTGGCGGACATCACCAGCAGGCGCAGATCCGGGCGCAACGTGGCCTGCACGTCCAGCGCCAACGCGGCGCCAAGATCACCGGCCAGGTGACGCTCGTGGAATTCGTCGAACAGGATCGCGCCGATGCCGGTCAGCTCGGGATCATCCTGGATCAGCCGGGTGAGGATGCCTTCGGTGACCACCTCGATGCGAGTCGCCGCACTCACTTTCGATTCGAAGCGGATGCGATAACCAACGGTCTGTCCCGCCTCTTCGCCCAACTGGCGCGCCATGAACTGCGCCGCGGCACGGGCGGCGATGCGCCGTGGCTCCAGCACCACGATCTTGCGCCCCGCCAGCCACTCGGCATCGAGCAAGGCCAGCGGCACCTGGGTGGTCTTGCCGGCGCCGGGTGGCGCTTCCAGCACCAGCCGCGGATTGGCCGCAAGTGAGGCGCGGATTTCCGGCAGCAGTGGGGTAATCGGAAAAATGGGGGTGGAGCGTGTCATGTGCTCGCATGATAGCGGCACCTGCGAGAGGGGTCAGAGGTAGGAGCGCACCCTGTGCGCGATGGCTCTTGAAAGCATCGCGCACAGGGTGCGCTCCTATAGGCAAAGCGGCTGGCTCAATGCACCGGCATGGTCTGCGCCGCGTCCTTCGCCCTGGCCGCACGCAACGGTGCCAACGACTCGAACTCGCGCTGGTAATCGTCGGTGATCTCGCGTGCCTCGCTGCTGTTGCGGATCACCCGCGGCGTGATCAGCACGATCAGCTCGGTGCGCTTGCGGGTCCGGTTGGTGGAGCCGAACAGCCGCCCCAGCACCGGGATGCGGTTCAGCCCGGGAATGCCGGTGTCGTTGGTGTCATTGTTCTGTTCGATCAAACCACCCAGCAACACCGTCTGGCCACTCTGCACCGCCACCTGGGTACCGATCGCGCGCTGCGAAATGGTGTAGTTGCCCTGCGCATTCTGGGCACCCGGCGTGCTCACCTGCTGCTGCACGTTCAAGTACACCAAGCCACCCGGATTCACCCGCGGCTGCACGTTCAGGATCACGCCCGTATCCATGTACTGCACCTGGCTCGCGGTCGTGGTGGCATCGCCGCCCAATCCAACCAACGAGGTTTCGTTGATCGGAATCTGGTCGCCCACCTGGATGTGCGCTACCTGATTGTTCAGCACCACCAGCGAGGGCGCAGACAAGGTCTTGGTGTTGTCGTTGCTTTCCATCGCATTGACCGCCACCTGCATCTTGCTGTTGAGGAACGAATAGAAGAACGGCTGGCCAGTGAACGCATTGCCGCCGGCACCCAAGGCGATCTGGCGGTGTCGATAAGGCTGTCCGGGCGTGAAATTGGAACTGCCTGGCGTACCCGTGCTGCCGGTCAATCCTTCCAGATACCACTGCACGCCGAACTGGAATTGTCCTTGCAGCGTCACTTCCAGGATGCGCGTCTCGATCTGCACTTGCAGCGGCACGTTGTCGAGCTTCTTGATCGCCTCCTCGATCTCGGCCCATTGCGAGGGCCGCGCGCGCACCAGCAATTGGTTGTTGCTGTCCACCGAGCTGATCTTGATGCTGCCGTCGGACGAGGCGTACTGCTGGTCACTGCTGCCGCTGCCACCATTGCCCATCGCGGGCATGCCGCCACTCATGCCACCGCCGGCACCGCCCCCGAAACTGCTACCCGAACCGCCGGTGCGGCCACCCAGGCCACTGCCGCCCTCCGCCGACGAACCGCCAAAACCGCCTGACGTGGTGGAGCTGCCGAAGCTGCCCGCGCTGCTGCCCATGCCGCTGGCCGAGCCATTCGCATTGTTGCCCAGGCCAAGCGAACCGGACGCCAACCCGGGGCCCACCTTGCCACCGTTGTCGCCACCACCACCGCCGCTGTTGGTGTAGATCTGCGCCAGGTACTTGGCCAGGTCCGAGGCTTTGATGTTGCGCACGTCATACACATACAGCTGCGGCTGGTTGCCGCCGCCCTGGTCGATCTTGGTGATCCACTGGCCGACCTCGTTGACGTAGTTCGGCTGCGTGCTGATCACCACCAGCGCATTGGTGCGCTTGATCGGGATGAAGCGCAGCATGCCGGCCAGCGGCGTGTCACCCTTCGGACCGAACATCTTGTCCAGCTGCGGCATCACCTCGTCCACGCCGGCATGCTGCAGGTTGAACACGCCCACCGACATGCCGCGCAGCCAGTCCACGTCGAAGGTGCGGATGGTGCGCGCATAGTTGTCCAGCTCATCGGGCGTACCGGACAACACGATCAGGTTGCGCGCCGTATCGGCCAGCAGGATCGAGCTGGGTCGCGCAAACGGCTTCAGCAGTTTCTGCATCTCGGTCGCCGAGATGTAGTGCAGCGGAAACAGCCGCGCCTGCAGGCCGGCCATCGGCGCAGGCGCACCCAGGCTGGGCACCAGGTTGCCGGCGGTGGCGTCCTTCTCCGGCATCACCACGTAGCCGCCGTCGCGGCGCACCAGCGCGTTGTTGGTCCACGACAGCAGCGTCTCCAGAATCGGCAGTGCCTGGCTGGACTCCACCGGTTCGGAGGTGGAGAACGAGATGTTGCCCTGCACGCCCGGCACGATGGTGTAGTTCTGCTTGAGCAGATCGCCGAGGATCGCCTTCACCACCGCCTGCACCGGCTGGTTCTCGAAGTTGAAAGTAACCGCACCGCTGCCACTGGCCGCCTTGCGCGGATGCGCCAGCGCGGTGGGACGGATGAACCGGCCGCTGCCGCGGCTGATCTGCGGCGCGGGCGCCGCCCCCGAGGTTGGCGGATTGTGGTCCAGCGGCAACGGTGCCGGCGGCGGCAGCTCGGTGCCGGCCATGGCCTCGCGCTGCAGCGCACCGTCGTCATGAGGCCGGGGCATGCTGGCGCAGCCGGCAAGCAGGACAGCCAGCGCGACGGCGCCGACACGAAGAAGCGGATGCATGGGCGTGCGAGGCATGAATCAATGTACTCCGTCGTCGGCCCGGTGTTCCCGGGCCCGCTGTTTGAGAATGGCGGCCTTGAGCTTGAGCATGCGCTGCAGTTGCGCGCCCTGCGGCGGGGGTGGAATGGCGGGTGGAGCGGCATGCGGGCCACGCATCGACATCGGCGCGTTGACCTGATGCATGTGCTCGGCTGCGTGCGCCTGCGGCTGGCGACCCGGTGACGCTGGCGCGGCCGAGGCACCGGCAGCCGGTGCGTCGATCGGCGCACCCGCCGGCAAGTCCAGCACGGTACGCCCGGTGGCCGAGGCGAACACGGCCGAGCGCGGCTTGAGCCCGATCAGTTTCCAGCTGCCATCGGGCAATGAATCGCCCTGGCGCACGCGCACTTCCGTCGCATCGGCCTTGTCGCCTGCACTCTTGTCGCGCAGCAACGCCATGCGCAGCTCGGGCGTGAGAATGATGCCGGTGAGTTCGAGGTCGCCCAGGCTGACGTGCGCGCCACCGGCATCATCCATGATCGGCTTGCGGTCGCTGTTGAACAACGGGTGTTGCCACACCGCGGCATAGCTGTCGAGCAACGGCGGTGCCGGCAGCGCCACCTTGCGCGCGGGCGGCAGCGGCGCGGCGCGGTGCGGCGGGCTCCAGCGCACGTCGCGCCCGACACCGGACAGCAACGCCAGCAAAACCGCGCCCAGGATCACCACGCCACCGATCAGCCACGGCGTCAGTCGACGTTGGGTGGCAGCGTTCATGACGCGTCCTCCCCGTCCGGTTCGCTGCGGGTCGCGGGTGTTCCCGCAGGCGCCGCGCCACGCACGTAGCCGTACAGCGTGAACTGCACTTCCAGCATGCCGCCAGCGGCCTTGTCCTGGGCCGCCACCGGGTTGCGGTAAAGGCTGAAATCGCTCACGAACAGGTACGGCGTGCCGTGTTCCAGCGTGTACAGCAGGTCGACCAGCGGACGCATGCCGCAACGCAGGCTGATGCTCACCGACACGCGGCGATACGGTCCATCGTTCTGGTTCGGCGAATCCGGCACCGGCATCTTCTGGGTGACCTCGCAACTGCCGTCCTGCGCATGCGCCGCGGCATCGTCGACCACGCGCTGCATCAGCCCGGCCGCCGCCGCGCTGGGATCGCGCTCGGGCAGGAAGGCGTGGCTGTCCGCCTGGCCCTGGCCGAGCGAGGCCAGTCGTTGTTCCAACTGCGGCTGCTCGGCGATCGTGGCGGCGTAGCGCGCCTGGGTCAGGCGCAGGTCGTCCATCGCCCCACTCACGCTTTGCAGCGGCGCCACGAACCACCAGTGCAACAACACCAGATAAGCCAGCGCCAGCGCGACCAGCAACAGCAGGATCGCCGCGATGCGACTTTCGACGGGCTTGAGCGGCTTGAGCTTCATGGCGAAGCCTTCGGCGCGGTCGATGTCGCCCCGGCGGGTTTCGTGGCGGCGGGCGCCTGCACTTGCGCGACCATGTAGAAGCGTTCCTTGCCGGTGGACGGATCGCGCTGGATCACGCCCTGGAAACCGGGATTGGCGATCAGGCGACTGTTTTGCAGGGCATCGACCAGGCTCGCCGCTTTTGCACTCTGGCCCTGGAAGCCGATGTGTCCGCTGCTGTCGAGGGTGAAGCGTTCCAGCCAGGTGTCGTCGGGCAGGCGCGCAGTTAGCTCCTGCAGCACATCCAGCACGGTGATGGTCTGCGCCTTGCGCTGGACCAGGAAACCGGCGGCGCCCGCGTTGTCCTGCAATTGCCGGCGCAACAAGGCGACCCGTTGTGCCTGGCCGCGCATGCTGTCGACCTGCGCCTGCATGCTGGCCAGCGCATCCTCGCGGTTGTGCAACCACTGGCCCAGGCACAGCAGCAGCAACAGCACGATGCCAGCGGCCAGCGCCAGATTCAGTCGACGTCGCGGATCGTGCCGCACGCGCGCGTTTTCGCGCGGCAGCAGGTTCACGCCAAGCCGGCTCGCGCCCTCGGACAGATCCACCGCATCGACCGCGATACCGGCCTCGCGCAGGCGCTGCAACTGCGCATCGAGCAAGCCGCGCGGCACCGCCACCAGCTCGGCGTTGAAGCGCCCCGTCGGTGCGGCACCGACACATTCGCGAATGTCGTAATGCACCTGCTCCACGCGGAACGGGGTCTGCCGGTCCATCTCGAAGGCACCGATCTGGCGCAGGTTGTCGCGCGCCGCCAGCGGCAACGGCAGGCGCCGACGCAGCGCCGCGTCAGGGCTCAGGCACAACGCCAGGCGCAGATCCTGCGGCGCGGTGCCGACGGTGGCACCGCTCAATGCCGCCTGCTGGGCCGGGGCATCCAGGCTGTCATCCCAGCGCGCCAAGGGCGCGGGATCACCGGCACGACGCAGAACCCACTGCCCGTCGTCGTGTTGCAGCAGATGCCAAACCGCGCCGCCGCCGAACAGCATGCGCCAGCGCACCGGCAACAGGTTGCGCAGCTCGCCGCCCCACCAGGCGAAAAAGCCCGGCAGCGGCGAGCCGCGCCAGGCCCGGCGCAAGCGATCGAGCTGCGGACGCAGCGATTGCGATGCGGCATTCATTCTCCATTCCCCTCCTGCCAGCGCAACACGGCAAAGCCCGACGAACCGGGCTGGGCCACCTGCGACCGCACCGTGGCGCGCAATACGGCGCGTGTTCCATCGGCCAGCACCGCGACCGAACGAATACTATGCGTTACCCCACCACCGCCAGCCAAGCCCGACGCGTGCGCATCGGCGGCGGCGCGCTTGGCCAGCGCCGCGCGCACGGCGTCCGGCGTCATGCCCAGCGCAGCCAGCGCCAGCGGTGGCGCGGTGGCCGGATCGGGACTGGGTCGTCCGGACCAGATCGTCAGCACCGGGGACACCCTGGCATACAGCGCCGGCGTCATGCCCAGCACCATTTGCACTTCCTGCACGCTGGCGAACGCACCGTTGCGCGGGCCATAGCTGCGCCCCGCTGCGACATAGGCGGCCTTGCGCTGCGCCTTCTGTTCGTTGCTGATCGCGAAGCTGCGCCACTCCACCACCGCCTTGGCCAGCGCGGCAGCCTGGCTGTCGTTTTCGCCGGCGGCGCGGAACAGGCCGACCAGCACCTCGGGCTTGGCCGTGTTCAGATCCACCTTGCCGCCTTCGTCGGTGGCCGACACGCTCACCGAAGCCCCATCGAAACGGAACGGGTAACTGCGTCCGTCGGCGGTCCACCGGTTGGCCATGTCCGGCGCCTGCAGCGCATAAACCGCGCGCATCAAACCGGCCTCGGCCGCGTAATGCGCGCGGGTCTGCTCGAACTGGTAACGCGCCTGCAGACCTTCGGTGCGCGCCATCGCGGCGTAACCGCCCAGCAGGATCGCCAGCAGCGTGCACGCCCACAGCACCACCAGCAGCGCAACGCCACGCTGGGAACGTGCCGGCACATGGCGCTTCATCGCACCACCCCCTGCGCACGCAAGCCACGCAACGGATCGTTGGCGCCACGCGTGGCGCTGGCGTTCACCCGCAACGGCGTCTGCAGCGTCGGCCAGTCGCGGCCACCATCCAGTTCCAGGTGGATGCTCACCAGGGAAGGCAGGCGATGACCGTCCTTCCAGTCGCCCTGCCAATCGCCGGGGTGGCCCTGGCGATCACGTCCGCGATAATCGAAACCGCCACTGGTGATGCCGGACAGCAATACCTGCGCGTCGCCCAACGGCTCCGGCTCGCTGCCATCCGGCGGCAGGATCGCGAAACTCGCCTCCAGTTGCAGGCTGCCGTTGTCGCCCGGCACCAGCTTCAACTGCTGCAACTGCGGGCCGAGCCGGCCCAGATAACCGGGCAGCGGCGCCACGAACTTCATCTCGTGCGCATCGCCGGAAAAGTACAGCGGCAAGCCATGCTCGTCGTGCGCAATCGGTTGCGTCAGGGCTTGTGCCAGCTCGCTGCGCACGAAGTGCTGCGCCGCCCGGATCTGGTCGAACTGCTCGATCCGCGCCTGTCCCGCATGCACGGTGCGCGTGGCCGTGTGGATGCCCGAATACACGCCCACCAGCAGGAACGCCAGCAGCATCAGCGCGGCCAGCACTTCGAGCAGGGTGAAGCCGGCCATGCGCTTCATGACGACGTTCCCGGCGTGACGACCGCCGCGCGCAAGGTGGTGAAGCGCGCGCGATTCGGATGCGATGCCGTGCCCCACATCACTTCCAGGTCGAGCCGGTACAGCCGCATCATGCCGCCTTGCGATACCCCTGCCGCGGTCCACGGCGTCACCTGCAGGCGCCAGCGATAATCCTTGTCGAAACGGCCGGCGGTGACGCCCGGCTTCGGGCCGTCCAGCACGAAGGCACTGTCCAGCTTGCTGCGTGCCCACATCGCCGCTTCGTCATGCGCCGCAGCGCGGCGGGTCAGCCCGATCGCACCACCGGCCACCTGCATCAGCGCGGCGAAGGTGATCGCCAGCAGCAGGATCGCGGCGATCACCTCCAGCAGGCTGAAACCGCCCTGGCGGCGGGCGCGAAGCCGCCTTCCCGCCCATGGCGAATCATCATGTCGCCAGCCCGTGGTCTGCAGCATGGCCGTCATGGCTGTTTCACCACATCGACCACGTTCACCGCGCCGGTCAGCCACGACACGTTGACGTGCCATTGCCGCTGCCCGCTCTGCAAGGTGATGCGCCCGCCGGTGGAGCTGCCGTCGGGGAAAAAGCGAATGCGCGCGGTGCCATCACGCCCCTGGTCCATGCTGGCGCTGGTGATGCCCACGCGCATGCCGTGCGGCAATTGCACTTCGCGCCCACTCGCCCCGTGATAACGCGCATCGCGCGTGTCCAGCACGAAGTTGCGCTGTGCACCGTGCACGATCGCCTGCGCACGCGTGGCGCGCAATGCGGCGGCCAATTCACCACTGGCGGCGTTGATGCGCGCGCTGGCCAGTCCGTGCGTGACCGAAATTGCCACGGCCGAAGCGGCGATGCCGATCAACAGGATCACCGCCAGCATTTCGAGCAGGGTGAAGCCGTGCTGGAAATGCCGCGTTTTCGCTCCCTTCTCTGCTCGCCGAGCCTGCTTCGGACTCAATCCGGAAGAAGGGCTGGAGAGCCATGCCCTGAACTTTGGCGACATGGCGAATAGCCCGTCATTCCAGCGAACGCTGGAATCCAGCGCCTTGCGCACTTCAGAGCCTGAAGTCGCTGGATCCCGGCGTTCGCCGGGATGACGGAACATCGGACTGGAGAGGGGGGCCGTCTTGCCGCAAAGCCACAACCGCGCCCGATCCCCCCGTGTAGATAGAGGGAGAAACAAGGATACGCGGGGCGGCATCGACGCCATGCTTACTGCCAGTTGCCCACGTCGGCGTTGTAACCGGTGCCACCCGGGCGACCGTCCTGGCCGTAGAAGATCAGGTCGTAATTGCCATGCTGGCCGGGATACTGGTAACCGAATGCGTGGCCCCACGGATCCTTCAACTGCGATTCCTTGGCATACGGGCCCTGCCAGTTCGGCGCATTGGCCGGCTTGGTCACCAGTGCGTCCAGGCTCTGCGGCGGGCTGCCGTTGTCCAGCGAATAGCTGTCGATGTCCTGGCCCAGCGTGGTGAGCTGGGCCTTGCCCGCGCCGTACTTGCCCTTGTCCACGCTGTGGCCGACCTGGCGCACCACGATGGTGCCGATGATGCCGATCAGCACGATCACCGCCAGCATCTCCAGCAGGGTGAAGCCGCGGCTGCGACGCCTGTTTCCGAAACCCGGTTGTCGGTACTGCATGGATCGCTTCTCCGTTCGGTGCGCATCCTTTCGGTGCGCAAGGGTGGTGTGTCCCGTGGTCGGGCTCACTGGATATTGTTGGTGAGGTTGAGCAGCGGCATCAGGATCGCCGCCATGATGATCGCCACCAGCACGGTCATCACGATGGTCAGCGCCGGCACCAGCGCGGCCAGCAGGCGATCGATGCTGCGGCGTGATTCCAGTTCGAAGGTGTCGGCCACCTTCAGCAGCATGGTGTCGAGCTGGCCGGCTTCCTCGCCCACCTGCACCATCTGGATCGCCAGCCGCGGAAAGTGTTTCGCCTGCGCCAGCGCCAGGCTCAGGCCGCCGCCGTCCTTCACCTGCTCGGCGGCCTGCACCAGCGCCTGGTCCAGTGCGCGATTGGAGGTGACCTGCCGGGCGATGCCCAACGCCGACAGCAACGGCACGCCGTTCTTCAGCAGCGTGCCCAGGGTGCGCGCGATGCGCGCGGTTTCCACCTTCAGCAACAGCGGACCGACCACTTTCATGGTCAACAGGCGGGCATGCCACGCCAGCCGCAAGGCCGGATCGCGCATGCGCGCACGCCACACGAACACGCCACCGACCAGCACGATCAGGATCAGCCACCACCACGCCTGCAGCGAGTTGCCCAACGCCAGCACGGCGCGAGTGATCCACGGGATCGGCACCTGCATGTCCTGGAAGATCGGCACGAACTGCGGCACCACGTAAGCCAGCAGCAACACCAGCGAACCGAGCACGCCCACCATCAGGAAGGCCGGATAGATCAGCGCATTGATGATGGTGCCGCGTAATTGCTGCGAACGTTCCAGGTAATCGGCGAGCCGGCGCAGGGTTTCTTCCAGCGAGCCACCCGCCTCGCCCGCGCGCACCAGCGAGATGTACAACTTGGGGAACACGCCGTGCTCCTCTTCCAGCGCCTGCGACAACGGCGTGCCACCGCGCACGCGATCGCGCACGCGTTCGATCAGCTTCTTCGCGCGCTCGCCCTCGGGCAGGTCGAGCAGGATGCCGAGTGCGCGATCCAGCGGCTGGCCGGCGCCAAGCAGGGTCGCCAACTGGTGGGTGAACTGGGCGAGCTGGTCGCCCGTGAACGGGCCACGCGCAAACAGCGCGGCAAAGCCGGAACCGCCACCCGCCGTATCCGCCGGCTGTGCTTCCAGCGGGGTGTGGCCCTGGTCCTGCAGGTGGCCGATCACTTCCTCGACGCTGGCCGCTTCCATCTGGCCTTGCAGTGTTTCACCGGCGGCACTGACGGCCTTGTAGCGGAACTGGCTCACGCCTTTAACCTCCTCTCCCCTTTGGGGAGAGGATTGAGGTGAGGGGCGGGTGCTCGCGATGAACTCGCCAAGAGCGATGCCGCACGAACAGACACTCTCGCGAGCACCCGCCCCTCACCCCGGCCCTCTCCCCGGCGGGGAGAGGGAGAAAACACGTCAGCCTTCCTGCGTGACACGCAGCACCTCCTCGAGGGTGGTGACGCCGGCCACGGCCTTGGCGATGCCGTCTTCGTACATGGTGCGCATGCCTTCGGCGCGCGACTGCTTCTCGATCTCGCCGGCGTCGGCCTTCTGCATCACCAGCCGGCGCAGCGGATCGCTCATGACCAGGAATTCCATGATCGCACGGCGGCCACGGTAGCCGGTGGGGTTGGCCGCGCTGCTGCCGGGCTTCCACAGGCGGATCGGGCGTTCGTCGGTGTATTTCTCCAGCTCGAACTGCTTGATGACTTCCGGCGACGGTTCGTACGGAATCGCCGTTTCCGGATCGAGCCGGCGCACCAGTCGCTGCGCCAGGATGCCGTTGACAGTGGAGCCGAGCAGGTAATCCTCCACGCCCATGTCGAGCATGCGGGTGATGCCGCCGGCCGCGCTGTTGGTGTGCAGCGTGGACAACACCAGATGGCCGGTCAGCGCGGACTGGATCGCGATGCGACAGGTTTCCAGGTCGCGCATTTCGCCGATCATGATCACGTCCGGATCCTGGCGCACGATCGAGCGCAGCGCACCGGCGAAATCCAGCCCGATCTGCGGCTTCACCTGGATCTGGTTGATGCCCTCGATCTGGTATTCGACCGGGTCTTCGACGGTGATGATCTTCACGTCGGGCGTATTGATCTGCGACAGCGCGGTGTACAGCGTGGTGGTCTTGCCCGAGCCGGTGGGGCCGGTGACCAGCAGGATGCCGTGCGGCCGATCCAGCACGTCGACGAAGCGCTGCTGGAAATTGTCGGTGAAGCCGAGCGAAGCGAAATCGAACACCACCGATTCGCGATCGAGGATACGCATCACCACCGACTCGCCGAAGCTGGTCGGCACGGTGGACACGCGCAGGTCCAGTTCCTTGCCCTGCACGCGCAACTGGATGCGCCCGTCCTGCGGCAGGCGGCGCTCGGCGATGTTGAGCTTGGCCATGATCTTCACGCGCGAGATCACCGCCGCGGTGGAACTGGACGGCGGCGCTTCCACCTCATGCAGCACGCCGTCGATGCGGTAGCGCACCTTCAGCCGGTTCTCGAACGGCTCGATGTGCACGTCGGACGCGCGCTGTTCGACCGCGCGCTGCAGGATCAGGTTGACCAGCCGGATCACCGGCGCCTCGGAGGCGAGGTCGCGCAGATGCTCGACGTCGTCTTCCACGCTGGCGCTGCCGTCGAGGTTCTCCACGATGGTGCCCATCGCCGAGCGGCCGGAGCCGTAATAGCGCTCGATCAGGTCATCGATCTCCGAACGCAGGCCCACGCGCAGCGCCACCGGCTTGCCGGCGGCCAGGCACACCGCCTGCAGCGGATACGGATCGGCCGGATCGGCCACCGCCAGCGCCAGCCCGTCGTCGCCGTCGCGCAGCGGCACCACGTGCTGCTGCTTGAGGAAACGCACGGAAAGGTCCAGTTCGGCCGGCGGCAACTCCGGTGCTTCCTTGGCGACCAGCAGCGGTGCGTCGAGCAATTCCGACCAGGCCTCGGCCAGGTCGCGCTCGGAGACCAGCCCCAGGCGCGCCAGCAGCGCGGTCAGCGTGCCGTCGGGCGATTCCTCGTGCAATCGACGCGCACGCGCCAGATCGTTGTCCTTCAGGCGCCCACGGGCAACCAGCAGCGCGCACACTGCCGTTTCGCGGTCATCCACGACCGCCCGTCCCCCATCCTGCGCCGGCTGCACGACTGCCGACATATGCCACCCCGCTTGTGAATCGCGACTGCCAGTAAAACACTTCCCCGACCGTGCCCGCCCCCCGACGTGCCACGGCGAACCATCATAGGTAACACATTGGCCAAGCGGCAGGCGAGCACGACATCGCAACCGTGACACGCAATTGCCCCCAACCCGCCTGGCGTTCAGCCTGGACGCCAGGCTTGCCGACAGCCATGGGTCTGGGACAATACCTGTTTTCATTGGGTTCCCCATGCAGCTCATCGACATCGGCGCCAATCTCACGCACGAATCCTTCCGTCACGATTTCGACGATGTGCTGGCGCGTGCGCGGAACCATGGGGTGGCGCGCATGGTCGTCACCGGCGCCTCGCGCGAAGGCAGCGAGGAAGCGCTGCTGCTGGCGCGCGCGCATCCCGGCCTGCTGTACGCCACCGCCGGCGTGCATCCGCACCATGCGGCGGAGTACGACGACGCCGTCGACGCACGCCTGCGCGAGCTGGCGCACGAGCCGGAAGTGCGCGCGGTGGGCGAAGCCGGGCTGGATTATTTCCGCCATCTCTCGCCGCGCGAGGCGCAGCTGGCGGCGTTCGAACGGCAGCTCGCGATCGCCGCAGAACTGGGCAAGCCGCTGTTCCTGCACCAGCGCGATGCCCACGAGGACTTCCTGGCCCTGCTGCGCCGCTGGCGCGACCGCGTGCCGGCGATGGTGGTGCATTGCTTCACCGACACCCGCGAAGCCCTGCACGACTACCTCGCGCTGGACTGCCACATCGGCATCACCGGCTGGATCTGCGACGAACGCCGCGGCTCCCATCTGCGCGAATTCGTGCGCGAGATTCCTGCCGACCGGCTGATGATCGAGACCGACTCCCCTTATTTGTTGCCGCGCACAGTACGCCCGCAGCCCAGCCACCGCCGCAACGAACCCATGTACCTGAAGCACATCTGCGAGGAAATCGCCCGCGATCGGGGTGAGGCTGTCGAGGTCACCGCGGCGAACAGCACGGTCACGGCAGAGGCGTTCTTCGGACTGGCGTGACGGCGGTTGCGGCGATCCTCGATGCTACGCAACGCCCTCTCTCCACCGTCATTCCGGCGCAGGCTCACTGCTGTCCGGAATAATCCTGGGATGTCCTTCGAGAGTGAATGCCCGCGCCGCTTGCGCGAGGTGCAACAAGGGGGCGACTCCATTTCTGGCAGCGACCACCTCTCCGACTCGTCATCCCGGCGCAGGCCGGAATCCAGTGAGACACCTGCTTCACGGGCAAACCCTCACCCGGCCAGCACCCGCGTCTCCCCCGGCGCCAAGCCATCCAGCGCATACGCCCCGATTCGCACCCGGATCAGCCGCAAGGTGGGAAACCCCACGGCAGCGGTCATCCGCCGCACCTGGCGGTTGCGGCCTTCGCGCAGGGTGATCGACAGCCAGCTGGTGGGAATGCTCTTGCGATAGCGCACCGGCGGATCGCGCGGCCACAACCAGTCCGGCTCGGCCGCGTGTTCGGCGCCGGCGGGAAGCGTGGGGCCATCCTTCAGCAACACGCCGCGACGCAACGCCGCCACGGCTTCATCGGTGACCGCACCATCCACCTGCACTAGGTAGGTCTTGGGCTGCTTGTGGCGCGGGTCGGTCAGACGATGCGCGAGGCGGCCATCGTCGGTAAGCAGCAACAGGCCTTCGCTGTCGTGGTCGAGTCGGCCAGCGGCGTAAACGCCTTTCTGCCGCACATGGTCGGCGAGAGTCGGACGACCCTCGTCGCTGGTGAACTGGCACAACACGCCGTACGGCTTGTTCAGCGCGATCAGCATGCGCATGCCGAGCGAATGCTCAGAGCGGGGAAACGGCAGTGGAAGCGGCCGCAGCCGGCGCCCCCGGCTTCACGAAGCGCAGCGTCATGCGATCGGATTCGCCGATGGCGAGGTACTTCGCCCGATCCTTGCTGCCCAGCGCCAGCGTCGGCGGCAAGGTCCACACGCCCTTGGGGTAATCCTTGGTGTCCTTCGGATTGGCGTTGATCTCGCTGCGTGCATCCAGCTTGAAGCCGGCCGCCGTGGCCAGCTTCACCACGTAGGCGGTGGGCAGGTAGCCGCTGCCCTTGACCGCGGCCAGCGTGGCGCCGGCAGGCGCGCGGTGGTCGACCACGCCCAGCACGCCGCCGGGTTGCAGCACGGCGAAGAACGCCTTGAACATCGCCGGCGCGGTGCCGGCCTGCACCCAGTTGTGCACGTTGCGGAAGGTCAGCACCGCATCGGCCGAACCGGGCGGGCCGAACACCGGCGCCTTCGGATCGTATTCGACGATGTGCGCCTTGCCGTACACCGCCGGATTGGCCGCGAATTTCGCGCGCAGCGTGCTGTCGCTGCGCTTCGCCTCGGCGCCGCCGGATGGCGCGGGCTCGGCGGCCACGTAGTCGCCGTTGTCGCGCAGCAACGGCGCCAGGATCTCGCTGTACCAGCCGCCGGCAGGATTGATCTCCACCACGGTCTGGTCGGGCTGGATGCCGAAGAACTGCAGCGTGGCCTTGGGATGGCGATAGGCGTCACGCGCCCGATCGGCCGCTGGCCGCCAGGTGCCGGCCAGCACCGTGTCGAGCTGGCTGGCGGTGAAATCGCTGGCACTGGTCGGCGGCACCAGCTCGCCATCCGGCTGATCCTGCTGCGCTTGCACCAAGGCCGGCGCGCCGGCCAGCCACACCGCACATCCCGCGGCAACCCACAAGCTTTTCATGGACGACTCCTGGAACCTGATGCCACTTAAGGTGGCGACCCCAACGTGCAGAAATGGTGGACAAGCGTTTCGGCAAACCCGCAAGCGCGCTTCAGAACGGCCGCGGACACACCGATTGCAGGCCGTCGATGTGTTCGTGCAGATCCGGCGCGATACCCTGCCACATCGGATCGAGAATGAAATCGATACCTTCGTCGCGGGCCAGCATCGCCGCCGGAATGAAATCGGCATCGCCGGCGACCAGGATGATCTGGTCCACCAGCTTCTTGTAGGACAGCGCGGCAATGTCGACGCCGATCTTCATGTCGACCTGGGTCTGGCGCATGTCCGGTTCGAAATGCTCGTCGCCGAGCTGGTCCGAATCCAGCGTGCCGTCGCGCAACTGCTGCAGGGCGTGGTATTTCAGTTTCCACTCGCCGCGCTCGGCCAGCCGGCCCAGGCGCAGCGCCATCTTGCGCTGGCGGCGCAGCTGGTCGTGCAGGTCACGGCGAAAGTCCGCGGCGGGGGTGCGGCCGAAATCGATGCTCTCGCCACTGATCGGTCGCACGAAGCGCTTTTCCAGCGGCGGGCAATCGTAGAAAAAAATGCGGTACAAGGATTCGCGCGGACGGTCGAGCGCCTTGAGATGCTCCAGTGCCATGCCGAACACGGTCTTGGCCACGGTGCGGGCGTCATTGGCGTCGCGCTCGCTCCATACCTTGCGGTAACGCGCGAGGAAAAACGCGCCGTCGACGAGGATGGCGGTGTTGCTCATAGGATGTCCCGCATGGTGCAGCAATGAATAAATGAACGTATGGATGGCCAGCGCCATCATGGCTGGCCTCGTTCATTTTACGCCATTGCACGCCCGTCGCGCGGCGGCGAGGGGCACGCCGGAACCCTTTTTGGGATATTTCCCAGCGGGCCCCGGGCATGCGCCGAGGCCCGGCCCGCGAATCAGTAGTGGATCACCGAGCGGATCGCCTTGCCATCGTGCATCAGCTCGAACGCCTCGTTGATGCGTTCCAGCGGCAGCACCTTGCTGATCATTTCGTCGATGTGGATGTCACCGGCCATGTAGCGGTCGACGTAACCGGGCAACTGCGAACGCCCCTTCACCCCGCCGAAGGCCGAACCACGCCAGACCCGTCCGGTGACCAGTTGGAACGGCCGCGTGTGGATTTCCTGCCCGGCGCCGGCCACGCCGATGATGACCGACTCGCCCCAGCCCTTGTGGCAGCACTCCAGTGCCGAGCGCATCACGTTGACGTTGCCGATGCATTCGAACGAATAGTCGACGCCACCGCCGGTCAGCTCCACGATCACGTCCTGGATCGGCGTGTCCGGATGATCCTTCGGGTTGACGCAATCGGTGGCGCCCAGCGCCTTGGCCATCTCGAACTTGGACGGGTTGGTATCGATCACGATGATGCGGCCGGCCTTGGCCATCACCGCGCCCTGCACCACCGACAGCCCGATGCCGCCCAACCCGAACACCGCCACGCTGGCGCCCGGCTCGACCTTGGCCGTGTTCAGCACCGCGCCAATGCCGGTGGTGATGCCGCAGCCGAGCAGGCACACCTTCTCCAGCGGCGCGGCGGGATTGATCTTCGCCAGCGCGATCTCCGGCAGCACCGTGTATTCGCTGAAGGTGCTGGTGCCCATGTAATGCAGGATCGGCTTGCCGCGACACGAAAAGCGCGAGGTGCCATCCGGCATCAGGCCCTTGCCTTGGGTGCTGCGGATCGCCTGGCACAGGTTGGTCTTGCCGGAGCGGCAGTATTCGCACTGGCCGCACTCGGGCGTGTACAGCGGAATCACGTGGTCACCCGGCTTCAGCGTGGTGACGCCAGCGCCCACTTCCTCGACGATGCCACCGCCTTCGTGGCCGAGAATCACCGGGAAGGCGCCTTCCGGATCGTCACCCGAGAGCGTGAACGCATCGGTGTGGCAGACGCCGGTGGCGACGATGCGAACCAGCACCTCGCCCGCCCTCGGCCCCTCGACATCCACCTCCTCGATCGACAGCGGCTGGCCCGCTCCCCAGGCAACGGCGGCACGTGATTTCATGGTGGTTTCCTCGCATCGACGAATGAATGCCCGTGATGATGGCGCGTCGTCGTCATTTGCGAAACCGTTGACAGCATGGAGTCCCGGCGCCGCTGGCCGGTAAAGCACCCCGCATCGGACACCCGGCTTTTCTCCCTTCCCTGTTCGCAGGGGAGGGTTGGGGAGGGGTCAGCCAACCTCGCGGCAAGCCCGCCTACCCCCTCCCAACCTCCTCCTGCGCGCAGCAATGCTCCAAACTTTGGCAACACCCCGAGAGCTCGTCATTCCAGCGAAAGCTGGAATCCAGCGCCTTTGTGCGTTTCAGAGCTGGAATCACTGGATCCCAGCTTTCGCTGGGATGACGATTCTGCAGAGTTCGGAGCATTGCACCCAGCGCGCCAAGAGCCTCAACCTTCCAACGCCGCATCCTCCTGCAGCACCGGCAACTGGCGACAATAATCGTTCGCCTCGGCATGCAGCCACGCGCGAAACAGTTGCAGGCCGGGGTGATCCTGCGAGCGCGGCGGATAGACCAGCCAGTACGCCTCGGGCACGCGAATGTAGTGCCGTCCCAACACGCGCAGGCGACCGGCGTCGAGCAGCGACTTCGAAGTCACCATCCGTCCCAGCCCCACGCCAAGACCCTCGATCGCGGCATGGCGGGCCGCATCCACGCTGTCGAAACTGGCCACATAACGCTTGGGTGGGGTGCCGCCGAAACGCTTGAACCAGTCCAGCCAGCGATTGGCCGGGTTCGGATCACCCAGCAACGGCCAGCCGGTGAGATCGTCCTGGCTGGCGCCACTCATCCGCGCCACCAACTCCGGTGCGGCCACCGGTGCGAGCCATTCGCCGAACAGGCGCTCGCACGCCAATCCTTCCCACTGACCGCGGCCGTAGCGCAACGCGCAATCCACCGGCTCGCGATCGAACTGCACCAGCGCGGAGGTGGACTGGAAACTCAACTCCAGCTCCGGATGCGCCGCCACCAGTCGCGGCAGGCGCGGCATCAGCCAGCTCGACATGATGCCCGGGCTGGCGCTGAGCGTGAGCGCGCCGTGGCGTCGCTTGCGGTAGCGCGACAACGCATGCTCGATGCCGTCGAAATGTTCGCCGACCGCATCGAGCAGGCTGCAGCCTTCCACCGTCAGCGTCACCCCGCGCGGACCGCGCTCGAACAGGCGTCGCTCCAGCCGTTCTTCAAGTTGGCGGATCTGGTGACTCAACGCACTGACGGTGAGATTGGCCTGCTCCGCCGCACGCGACAGATTGCCCGTGCGCGCCACCAGCACGAACTGCTGCAACAGCCCCAACGGCAATTTGCCCATCTTGAATATCCCTCAAGTCTGGCTTGCGAATATATCGCTTTTTGGCGGCTTCCGACGCGCGTACCTTGAGCACACCCCAAGTCCATGCACTCCTTCAGGAGGCCCCCATGTTCTCGCTCTGGAAAGATCTGCTGTTCCTGCACGGTCACATGTTGCGCAAGGAAAACCTGGATTGGCGCCCGGATGCGCCATCGGCACAGCAACCGGACAAGCACGGCCGCAAGGCCAGGCGGGCCGCAGCGGCCTGCTGCGCGACCGTGTGGCCACGCATCATGGGGCCGCGCTGAGCGCCGCATGGAAACCTGGCGGGCTTGAATCCCGCCGACACGCAGCCACTTCGGATACGTCACGTGCCGTTTGCCCAGACGCGTGCAGACTTCCCGTCTCCCGTCTCCCGTCTCCCGTCATCCGAGGTATCCCGTGCACATTCGCCCCCTTGGCAACTCGCCACTTTCCGTCGCCCCGCTTGCCTTCGGCGGCAACGTGTTCGGCTGGAGCGCCGACGAAAAGCGCTCGTTCGAATTGCTCGACACTTTCGTCGATGCCGGCTTCAACCTGGTCGACACCGCAGACGTCTATTCGGCCTGGGTGCCGGGCAATCGCGGCGGCGAGTCGGAAACCATCATCGGCAAGTGGCTGGCGCAGGGCGACGGTCGCCGCGACAAGGTGGTGATCGCCACCAAGGTGGCCAAATGGGCCGAGCATCCCGGGCTGTCGCCGATGAACATCCGCCAGGCGGTGGAAGGTTCGCTGAAGCGCCTGCAGACCGACCACATCGACCTCTACCAGGCGCACGAAGACGACGCCAGCGTGCCGCTGGCCGACACGCTGGGCGCGTTCGGACGGTTGATCGAGGAAGGCAAGGTGCGCGTCATCGGTGCGTCCAACTACAGCGCCGACCGGCTCGCCGACGCGCTTGCCGTGTCGAAGCAGCACCACCTGCCGCGCTACGAAACCGTGCAGCCGGAATACAACCTGGTCAGCCGCGCCGGCTATGAAGCCGAGTTGGAACCGCTGGCACGTCGCGAGAACCTCGGCGTGATTCCTTACTACGCGCTGGCCAGCGGCTTCCTCACCGGCAAGTACCGCAGCGAGGCCGATCTGGCCAAGAGCTCCGCCCGTGGTGGCGCGGTCAAAAAATTCCTCAACCCCAAGGGTCTCGGCGTGCTCGCCGCACTGGACCAGATCGCCACCGCGCACCACGCCACACCGGCGCAGGTGGCGCTGGCGTGGATGATGGCGCGCCCAGGTCTCACCGCACCGATTGCCAGCGCCACCAGCGTGGAGCAATTGCGCGAACTGCTGGCCGCGGCCGAGCTCAAGCTCGGTACCGAGGAGATCGCCACGCTGGATCGTGCCAGCGCGGCGTGAGCCCGGCCGACGAGAGCCACCAGGCTTCTGCCTGCAGGATGGCCGAGCCTTGGAGCCTGCTCAAAACCTCCAAGCTTCCCTACTGAAGCGTCATTCCTGCGAAAGCACACTGTTGTCCGGAATAATTTTGAGCCCTGTGGTTCCACATGACTTGTATCGATACCGCACCCTCGCTCGTCATTCCGGCGCAGGCCGGAATCCAGTAGCCGTATGGCTTGGACAGGCGTGATCGCTACTGGATCCCGGCCTGCGCCGGGATGACGAGCCGGAGAGGTGGTCGCTGCCAGAAATGGAGTCGCCCCCTTGTTGCATCTCGCGCAAACGGCGCGGGTATTCACTCTCGAACGACATCCCAGGATTATTCCGGACAGCAGTGTGCGAAAGCAGGAATGACGAGCGGGAACGCATGCGAGGCTCCTGTTCGACAGCGCGATTTCGAGCAGGCTTTTATTCCATCCGTGCTGCCAGCTTGCCGACGTGCGCCAGTACCGCTTTGCGCATGTCGCCCTGGTCCGCCGGGCCTTCGTAATACGCCGTGACCAGCAATGGTTGCCGCCCCGGCGGCCAGGCGATCGCCACGTCGTTGGTCTGGGTGTGGCCGCTACCGGTCTTGTCGCCCACCTGCCAGTTTGCCGGCATGCCGGCGCGCAGTTGTGTTTCGCCGGTGGTGTTGTGGCGCAGCCAGTCGATCAATTGCGCGCGCGACGACGCGGACAGCACATTCCCAAGCAACAGCTTGCGCATGCTCGCCAGCATCGCCTCCGGCGTGGTGGTGTCGAGATCCTTGTCAGGCACGTTGAGTTCGGATTCGTGGCGATCCAGCCGGGTGATGTCGTCGCCCAGACTGCGCACGAAGCGCGTCGCCGCTACGGGGCCGCCCATGCCCTTCAGCAACAGGTTCATCGCGGTGTTGTCACTGATGGTCAACGCGGCGTGGCAAAGCTCGGCCACGGTCATGCCCGGCGCGCCCACGTGTTTGCGGGTGACCGGAGCCCATTCGAGGATGACGTCGGGGCCGAACACGATGCGGCGGGACAGTTGCTCCTCGCCACGATCCACCCGCGCCAGCACCGCGCCCACCACCAGCAATTTGCCGGTGCTGCACAACAGGAAGCGCTCGCCCGCGCGATGACCCGCGTGCCGACCACTGCCGATGTCCAGCATGGCCACGCCCAGCCGACCGCCATGCTGGCGTTCCAGCGTGGCCAGCTCGCCGGCGATGGCTTCCGTTTCGCCAGCCATCGCAAAGCGGGGGCGGACAACGAGTGCCGCGGCACCCAGCAGGCTGGCCTTGATCAAGTCACGACGATGCATGCACAGGACTCCATGAGCAAAGGATTCGAATCAGTGCAGCCTGCAACATGACGCTGGGCTTTTGCGGCCGCGACAAGGGCAAAGTCATGGCAGCGGCAAGCAGGCGCAAGCCGATCACTGCGCCGCCGTACTGCCTGCCACGGCCGGCGTCGGCACACTGCCTGCGGTGGCCGGCGCCGCGTCTTGCTGCTCGGGCGATTCCACGGTGTAGCCCTGCGCCTGCAGTTTGGCGAGATAGCCCGTGGGCGACAGCAATTCGCCCATCGGCAGCATCGCGAAGCTGGTGCGGTCGTTCGCCAGCGCAGCGCGCGCCGTCGCCAGCCACTTGGCCTCCAGTTGTTCGGACACGTCATCGAGGCCGAGCTGATGGGCGAAGCCGGCATTCGTGATTGCACTGACGCAGGCATCGCGGCGGTGACTGTCGGGCAGCGCACGCAATGTGGCCAGGTCACCGATGGCCCAGGCATTGGCGCGTTCGGTCATTTCCGGCAGGTCGTGCTCGACGCTGTCCAGCGTGCGGCTGAAGCACTTCAGGTCGCTGGGTGCCGCGGCCTTGAATGCCTTGATCGCATCGCGCGGGTGCTTGATCTCCACGTGATAGTCGACCGGGGTTTCCTGCACACCGTAGCGCTTTGCCAGCGCCTCCACCGTGCCCGGCACGCCGCCGCTGGTATTCAGGCCGTTCGCCTTCAGCGCCTTCTTGTACAACTCCTGCGCCGCGAACAACGGACGCCAGCGCTCGATGCCGCGATCCCGGCCGATGTACTTCTGCTTGAGCACCTGCCAGCGCGCGTAGGTCGACGCGTCCATCACCTGGTCCAGCTTCTTGCCGTCGGGATTCTTGCGCGCGCCGTAGGCCGAGGGCAGCAGGAAAAGTTTTCCGAAAAAACCGATGTCCGCCTTCAGCTTGATCTTCGGCTGCAGCAGCACCTGCTGCGACTGGCCGATCACCCGGTCAAGATCGTGCGATTCCCACTGCATGTCGCGCGGCAGCGGCGACAGCGTGCCCAGTACCCACAGCACGTGGCCATCCTTGCTCACCCTCCACAAGCCCGGCCCCGGCACCACGCCACTGACCACCACCGGTGCCAGCAGCGGCACGTTCGCTGGTGGTGGCGGCAGTGGTGGTACGGAGCCGGCCGTCGACTGGGCAAACGCCGGCGACAGCACGCCCAGTGCGAACAGCAGGATTCCGGCTTGCAGGCGCATCATTGCACTCCTTCGGGAAGTGGCTCATTTTCCCGCCGGGCAGATGACTCGGATATGGCCAGCCTGCCTGCCATCGCGGAACCTCGCCCCCGATCAGCGACGAAGCTCAGCAAAAAAGACCGTTCGCACTGAGCGTAGCTTGCGCAGTGTCCACAGACGATCACCCTTCGACTCCGGCCCTATGGACCTGCGCCCAGGGCGAACGGTGAGGTATCGGCCGAACCTTGTCGCTGCTCAGGACTTCGCTCGCCGGTCACCACAGGCGACACGGGGCGCCGCAACGCCCTGTGTCGCTTGCCCCGATACGCCGATCAGGCGCCCGTTTTCAACGCCGCCAGCGCATCGTTGAACATCTTGCTCGGGCGCATCGCCGCGCTCACCTTGGCGATGTCCGGGCGATAGTAGCCGTCGATATCCACCGGTTTGCCCTGCACCTTGTTGAGTTCGTCGACGATGGTTGCCTCGTTCTCGGTCAGCGCCTTGGCCAGCGGCGCGAACGTCGCCTTCATCTCGGCGTGGCTGTCCTGCGAGGCCAGCGCCTGCGCCCAGTACAGGGTGAGGTAGAAGTGGCTGCCGCGGTTGTCCAGCTCACCGGCCTTGCGCGAGGGCGACTTGTTGCTGTCCAGGAACTTGCCGTTGGCCTGGTCCAGGGTTTTGGCCAGCACGCTGGCACCGGCGTGGTCGTAGCGGCTGGCGAGGTGTTCCAACGAGGCGGCCAGCGCCAGGAATTCGCCCAGCGAATCCCAGCGCAGGTGGTTCTCTTCCAGGAACTGCTGCACGTGCTTGGGCGCGCTGCCGCCGGCACCGGTCTCGAACAGGCCACCACCGGCCATCAACGGCACAATGGAAAGCATCTTCGCGCTGGTGCCCAGCTCCATGATCGGGAACAGGTCGGTGAGGTAATCGCGCAGCACGTTGCCGGTGACCGAGATGGTGTCCAGGCCCTGGCGGATGCGCTCCAGCGAGAACGTGGTGGCCGCCACCGGATCCATGATGCGGATGTCCAGGCCGCTGGTGTCGTGATCCTTCAAATAGCGCTCGACCTTCTTGATGATCTGGGCGTCGTGCGCACGCTGCGGATCGAGCCAGAACACCGCCGGGGTGTGACGCGCGCGGCTCACCGCCAGCTTCACCCAATCCTGGATTGGCGCATCCTTGGTTTCGCACATGCGCCAGATGTCGCCGGCTTCCACATCGTGCTGCAACAGCACCTTGCCGGCCTCGTCGGTGACCTTGACCACGCCGTCGGCGGCGATCTGGAAGGTCTTGTCATGGCTGCCGTATTCCTCGGCCTTCTGCGCCATCAGGCCGACATTCGGCACGCTGCCCATGGTCGCCGGATCGAACGCGCCGTGCGCCTTGCAGTCCTCGATCACCGCCTGGTAGACGCCGGCATAGCTGCGATCCGGGATCAGCGCCTTGACGTCCTGCAGCTTGCCTTCGGCGTTCCACATCTTGCCGGAGTCGCGGATCATCGCCGGCATCGAGGCGTCGATGATGACGTCGCTCGGCACGTGCAGGTTGGTGATGCCCTTGTCGGAATTCACCATTGCCAGCGCCGGGCGCTTCGCATATTCCGCCGCGATGTCGGCCTCGATCGCCGCCTGCTCCGCTTCCGGCAACGTGGCGATACGCGCGTACAGGTCGCCGATGCCATTGTTCGGGTTGAAGCCGGCCTGCTTCAGCGCAGCAGCGTGCTTGCCCAGCGCATCCTTGTAGAACTCGCCCACCGCGACGCCGAACATGATCGGGTCGGAGACCTTCATCATGGTCGCCTTCAGGTGCAGCGAGAACAGCACGCCCTGCTGCTTCGCGTCGGCGATCTGCGCGTCGACGAAAGCGGCCAGCGCCTTGCGGCTCATCACCGCCGCGTCGATGATCTCGCCGTCGCTGACTGCGGTCTTTTCCTTCAGTACGGCATGGCTGCCGTCCTTGCCGAACCACTCGATGCGCACGTTGCCGGCCTTGTCGACCAGCGCCGACTTCTCGGTGCCGTAGAAATCGCCGGCGTCCATGTGCGCCACGTGGGTCTTCGAATCCGCGCTCCACGCGCCCATCTTGTGCGGATGCTTGCGCGCGTAATGCTTCACCGACAGCGGCGCGCGACGATCGGAATTGCCTTCGCGCAGCACCGGATTCACCGCGCTGCCCTTGACGCGGTCATAGCGTGCCTTGACGTCCTTTTCCTTGTCGTCCTTCGGCTCGTCCGGATACTCCGGCAGCGCGAAGCCCTTGCCCTGCAGTTCCTTGATCGCCGCCTTCATCTGCGGCAACGAGGCGCTGATGTTCGGCAGCTTGATGATGTTGGCCTCCGGCGTGGTGGCCAACTGGCCCAGCTCGGCCAGGTCATCGGCCACCTTCTGCCCGTCCTTCAGGCAGTCGGGGAACTGCGACAGGATGCGCCCGGACAGGGAAATGTCGCGCGTCTCCATCGCGATGCCGGCGGTGCGCACGAACGCCTCGACAACCGGCAACAGCGACTGCGTGGCAAGGAACGGCGCTTCGTCAGTCAACGTGTAGATGATCTTGGGGGTGTTGGACATGGTGCGTTGACCCTTTGGAGATTCGGGGAGAAGTGGTGCTGCGCTGGCGGGAAACAAGGCCACGCGACGCAAGAAATATGTGGACCGCCTCATGTGACCGGTTCGCACGTATCCCATTCATTGTCGCGGTTTCGTGGCCCGGAGCAAAGCACCAAGGCTCACAAGCAACCACCCACTCTGCGACCAGAGGTAACGCATGGGTCAAGCGCATCCAGATGCGACGACATACCACCATCCCCGATCTTCCCTGAGTCGGCAGCGTAGGCCTGAACCTCACTGCCGCCGACACCGTGACCCACTACGACCGACGATGGAATCCAGCCGTCGTGACCCTAGCCACAGACCGCGCCCACCGCAGCGGCCAGGACAAATTCGTCTTCGTCTACCACCTAATCTGCGCCGGCTCCGTCGAAGAAAAGATCCAAGCCCTGCAAGCGCGCAAAGCCAACCTGGCCCAGGCCGTGCTCGACAACGGTGGCGCAAGCACACGGCTGCGGCTCGACGAGAGCGATCTGCGCGAACTGTTCACACCGCTATAGGCTGCAACGTGTCAGGCACCGGGCCAACAGTCGACGCGTTACGTTCCAGCACTCGAGATGCAATACAAAAAGCTGACAAAATATTTTCTGTTTTGAGAGATTGCGCCCGATCCAGCTACCTCATGCTTGTACCATCCGGCTCAGGAGGCACCATCCAAAACAGGGGGATCAGCTATGGATGCGACCCACTCCAAGAGTGCATTCGTGTATCGACAGGTCCGGCGCGCACTGCGATCAGGACATTACGCACCCGGGCAGCGAATCGATCCGGCCACACTCGCCGCCGAGTTCAACACCAGTCCCACGCCGGTTCGATTCGCCCTTTACCGCTTGGTCGGCGAAGCCCTGGTCGTCGACCAAGCCCGCGGCGGACTGCACGTCCCACTGCTCACTGAAGTGGCCATGCGCGACCTCTACGACTGGATGGAGCGCCTGTTGCTGATGGCATGCGACATCGGCGCAACACCAGCGGCCCGCAAGGCAGAGCCGCTGGAGCCTGCATCCGACGACGACCTGCCCAAGCAGACGTGGCAACTATTCGACGCCATCGCCCGCGCCACAGCCCACCGGTCCCTGCAGCAAGCCGTGAAGCAGGCCAACGACCGGCTAGCGCCGATACGCCGGTCCAAACTGGGATTGATCGAGCACCGCGGCAAAGAGCTGGCGCAGTTGAACCGGCATTGGCAGGCGCGCGACATGCCAGCCTTGAAAGCCGCACTGCACGACTACCACGAACGCCGCAAACAACTTGTCCCGTGCATCGTGGCGCTGCTGAACGAGCGCAGCGATCACCTTCACTAGCGCGCGCCGGCAAAAAAGCGTTACAGCAAAGTCCGGCACAACGTGACAGCCATCACACTCCCGAAATAATCACCGGGTGACAACGCAATAATCATTTGAAGATCAAAAATTGCGACTCCTACGGTGGCTGCGTCATGGGACAGCCATGACGCAAACGCAGGAGATTGTGATGAACACGAACGAGAACATCCGCAACAACGCTTCGGAAGACGTCATCGTGCTTGGCGTCGCCAGCGTCGAAACCCAGGGCGGCCCTGGCAGCAACGAAGCGGTCGGTTTCGGCGGCCCGGTGATTCCCGGGATTTCCGAGGAGTAATCACTCTAGGGCGCGCACCACAGTGCGCGCCCTATTCCGAGGAACGGACGATGCACTATCGGCTCAGAGAGAACATCTCATGCTGTGACGTCGACGGACACCTGATTTTTCTCGACATCGCGCAAGACCGGTACTTCAAACTGACCGGCGCGCTTGAGAAGGCCATGCGGCGCTTCCTGGTACACGAAAATGTCGCCCCTGCGCTAATGGGGAGCCTGGCAACTGCGCAAATATTGGTCGAAACATCGGACCCAGCAGCACATGCCACAACAGCGAACATCCAGCTCCCGACCTGCAGCGCGATCGAGCAACCCGCCGCAACTTCGAATCGCCGGCTCAGTGCGGCCATTGTCGTTGAAGTCATGGCGACCGTCTGGTGGGTCCGCCATCAACTGAAGACTCGCGCACTCAAAACGATTCTCGAAACAGCCGGCGCTTACCGCGACAGAAAAACAGGTACACACGAGATCGCTGCATCTACCGATCCTGAAGACAATCTGCTGCGGGCAAACGAACAATTCGCTCGTGCGCGCCGCTATGTACCCATCGAACCGATCTGCCTTCTGGATTCCCTGTCCCTGCTCCGCTTCCTTTCACGGCGGGGACTGCCGGCAAATATCGTCTTCGGTGTAGCCCCGGAACCATTCGCGGCGCACTGTTGGGTACAAGCCGGAGAGATGACCTTGAATGAAACACTCACCGACGCGAATGCATACGTCCCCATCAGGATAGTCTGATGAATCACCGCTATATCATTTTGCTAGGCGAGAAATTGAACCGGAATGCCGATTACAAACCCCGACTGGACAGGCTACTACGCGTCGCGAGAATGGTCTGCAAGCTTGAATCGGCCACGTTCAGGGTCTTTGTTTCCACTGATGTCCCTATTCTCGCCATACCCCGGCACGGCATGCTCATCGGTCGAGTTTTCACCAAGGACGGCCAGCCCATTCCACAACGTCTGGATGTCGATGGCCCGACGCACGAACTCATCAACCATCTGCTGCAAAACACCTGGGGCAACTATCTTGCCGTTCTTGCCAATGGCGACAACCATGCCATCACATTGCTTCGTGACCCATCAGGCACCGTACCATGTGTCTATTCGCTAGCCGATGGCGAAGGGTTTATCACTTCGGACATCAGCCTTGCAGTCGATCTTGGGCTCTATCGCAAGGAGATCAATTGGCCGTTCATCGCACACGGTCTCAATTTTCCATATCTAAAGACGACGCGCACTGCACTGAAGCATGTCAACGAATTACTTCCTGGCAGCATGCTGGCCTGCCGAGCAAGAGAGGTTTCCGTCGGTTCCGCATGGTCGCCATGGCGCTTCGTAGAATCAGGCGTCCGGCACCAAGACCCTCATGCGGCCGCGCAAGATGTCCAAGCTGCCGTGTCCGGCGTGGTCAAAGCCTTATCCGCTATGGCTGATGGACTTGTAGTTGAGTTATCCGGCGGACTTGATTCATCTGTCGTCGCCGCGTGCCTTCGCGGAACGTCATCACGAGCCATTTTTTGCACACTGGTCATGCCTGTGCCCGGAACGGATGAGCGTCCATATGCGCAACTGGTGACGGACGAACTAGATCAGAAACTTTCCCCGGTAGAAGTCGGATTCGAAAATGTTCGTTTCGAATTTCCCGTGCCGCCCTCCTCTGTCTTACCCGCGACCGGAATTCTGCAACACGTCATCAATGAGGCATGGGAAGACGTAAGCAATCGATATGGCGTGAATAGCTTCTTTTCGGGAGCTGGCGGCGACAGCATCTTCTGCTACCTGAAGACCGCAGCACCTGCTGCGGATGCATTCATCGAACGTGGTGTGCAAACCGGCATTGCCGCTATCCAAGACCTTTCGTCCCTTCATCGATGCACAGTATGGAAGGCGGGAAGACTAGTCTTCCGGAAACTTCGACACAGATCACCCATAAGCTGGAAGGCCAACACCACCCTTCTCAATCCCGACTGTCTGAGAGCAACGCCTGAACACCATCCCTGGTTGGATGCCCCGACTAATGCATTACCTGGCGATCATGAAAAGATCCGCGACCTTATCGGGACCCAGCTATTCAGAGATGCAGGCGCTCACCGTACAAATCGTTTCATGTACTTTCCGCTGCTGTCTCAACCCGTCATGGAAGCATGCCTGAAAGTTCCCACTTGGATGTGGATACACAACGGCCAGAATCGCGCCATCGCTCGCGATGCCTTTGCCAGCCTCCTGCCACGCGGCATCCTCGATCGACGCAGCAAGGGTTCATACACTGGCTACCTGGCCGCCGTCTACGCACGCAACAAGCTCGCGATGCGCCAGTTCCTCGAGAATGGGCAGCTGTGCGCCCACGACCTGATTGATCGATCCGCGCTAACGGATTTCTTCGCAAGGAAACTGGCGCCGCGCGACATCTCGTTTCTACGCATTTTCGACCTATGCGCAGTCGAGAACTGGGTGCGCCAGCAAAGTCATGATCCACCATGAACAACAGCACCAGAATGGGACTTTGTAGTCTCCGCCCTCATTTTTCGCCATATGCGGTACTGATCGGCCTTGCCCGGACTCGGGTCTTCATAGCCCTGCAGCCAGAAGCGGAACCAGTCGACGTTGCGTTCGTACACAGCCAGCTTGTGTCGCGGCTGAAACTTGATATGGGGTTCATCCGGGAACACATAGATATCCGCCTGGTGCCTGCGCTCCAGCGGTAGCGCATAGTCCAATGCCATCCGATATTCCTGCTCATTCATCTGGAATAGGATCGGCGCCTTGATCCTGTCGAGCTGATACGCAGGCGACACTTTCTTCCAACGTTTAGGTGTTTCGTCTGGTGCGCCAAGCTGCCAAGACTTGCGAAAGCTGGAGCGGAAAGCGCCGCGCAAGCTATTGAAAAGGTAATAGATTGGTGTCACCGAAGGGCTACTTACGGACGCAGCACTCACCACCTTCGAATGTGCCAGAGTCCACAATGTCACTTCGCTGCCATAGCTGAGCCCACCCATACCGACAAGAGTCCGATCGATGCGTCCCTCGGCAGACAGAAACTTCACGACGCTGTCGACAGCCGCTCGTCCTTGGTCGTAACGCGCCGTGGGATCAAGGCGATATTCCGGAATCGCGTTGATGCACAACGCCGAGATGCCATCCTCGGCCAGTGTGGCAAACGGCCACTCGTTGCCTAACCCTCCGCGCAGAAAGCCATAACAGTTATAGAAATTCACGAACAACGGCGGCGGATGGCCGACACGCGCGCCTCGCGCTTCGAAGAACTGGCCGGTGAATTCCCTCCCCTGCGCGTCCTTCCAGCGGATCAGTTTTGCCGGCACCGTAGCCGCAATATCTGCATCCAACCCCTTGTTCGGGGCAAACAGGATTTGCCGATGGCTGGTCTTTATATCGATCGCCTCAAGACGCGGTGGATGATCGGCCTCGGCTGCGACGCACACCAGTGTGACAGACGACAAGGCGCAGGGAATGTCCCAATAGCGTTGACTTCCGCTGACAAGTCCGTGGGAAAGCACAATCGGCCGCACCTTGCCCGTTACGACATTCCATCCGTAAATGGACTGCGCATGCCCCTCGTCATAATCGTCGATCGTGAACAGGACCTCATCGCTCCCGGGTCGCCACTGGATATCCGTGATGTGTTTGTAGCGACACAGCTCATCCATACAGTAGATCGGATGCGATGCATGCCTGTTTGGCAGCATGGCCAGCTCGACATATCGACTCACCGCCAGCTTTTTGTCCTTGGGCCCAGGTAGCAGTACCGCGACACGTCCATCGCCTGGATTCCGGGTTATCTGGTAGCGCTGCGGCAGCAGGCCATCCAGGATCTTGACCGGTGACGCCGGCAGATCAGGCGAAAGGTCGGCCGGCGTCAGTGGGGGCGCCGGCGACTCTGATACCGGCAGGTCCCTGGCCGTCATCGTCGTCAGGTCAACGGCCTTCCAACGGTCCGGCATCTTCGCCAGTAATGGGCCGGTCGTGAACCAATCTCCCAGAAACCGCTGTGTGGTCGGTCGCCCATTGAGCTTGCTCGACCGGAACAACCCGGCAGCAATATCCACTGTATTGTCGATACGAATACCGTGATCGTACTCAGCTTCTTCCGTGTTGCTGACCTCTTCCCGTGTCGCACCGACGCTGTACTTCAGCGTTCGGCCATCGTCGCTCAGCACGAAATTCCGTACGTCCGCCGGATCAGATGTCACCTCGTGAGCCCCGGAACCATCCGCCGCAGCGCGCCAGACGGAGACGCGGCCATTAAGGAGCGCGCGATAGTAAATCCACTTTCCATCCGGCGACCAGACGGCTGGTGATGGCAACACGAGTCCATTGACATATTGGCGCAGCGGCACACCTCCGTCCGCCACACGAAGCGGCAGAGATTTTCCATCCAGGGCTTGTACATACCACGTGGTGTCGTACGTGTTGCGTTCGACCGATGCGCGCTCGGATCGAAACGCCACGTACCGCCCATCGGGCGAGATCACCGGATTGCCCAGATCGGTCACCTCCAGCAAGCGCCGCGGCGAAATCGTTTGCGCGTGTAGCGGTCCAACGGCAATCATCCCCTGCACAACAAGTGCGAGTAGCAAAACCCAATAAGCGGTGCGCTTTCTGGTTGAGGCATATGGCCGCATGCGTACCACCGCGGCCACGCACGGGGCCGATTGATGAAAAAGTTTCATGTTGCTCTCCCCTACCAGTGCTTGGAAACCGAAACACTGACGAAGCGTCCGATCGCGGAGTAATTGGTGGCGTCGTATGGCACGTAGGTGGCTACTGCCGCGGTATAGAGTGGAGGTGCGCGATTCAGCAGGTTCTGCACCGACAATCCGATCGTCAGCCCCGCGAAAACGCCAGCATGCTCACCGGTGTTGTAGCTGATCGCGGTATCCAGCGTGGTAAACGATGCGGTCTTCTCTGTCACCGGCGCGAAGCGGTTTAATACGCCGCCGATATAGTTGACGAAACCCGACGCGCTCAAGCCTCCCGATGTCCACACTGCACCGACACGGCCCTTGAGCCTCGCCGGATTGAAAACGGTACCGGCGAGTGTCTGTTCGGGTTGCCCGGAACTGGTCGTCTGCACGCTGTCGAGCCAGCTGGCCGATCCGCGCACCATCAATTGATTGCCACCAAGATCGAGGCGGTACGAACCCGACAGATCGAGGCCTTTGATCCGTTGCCGTTCCGCATTCACATACTGGTTGCTGATGAGCGCCACCACCTTGCTTGGGTCATAGGCAACGCCGGACTGGTTGTAGAAGACGCTGTTGTAGACAGCAAGAAGATCCTGAATCTTCTCGAGCGTCGGCGACCAATCTACGAAGTCCGCATAAGCCGGATTACTTAACGCCTGCTGGTAAACGACCGGTTGGACCACTCGGTCTGAGTAATCGATGTTGAACCAGGTAAGCTCGGCGTCCAGCCCCGGTAGGGTTTTCGGATGAAGGGCCAGCGAAGCCGACCAAGTACGCGCCCGCTCTGGATGCAGGTCGGTGTTACCTCCATAAGACTCCAATGCAGTGGCATCGGGGGGCGCGCCATTCGCGCCCGCCGCCGGTGCACTCCACAGGTAGGCGGTCTTGCTCTCGTAGCGCTGCAGCAGCGTCGGTGCCTTAAACGATTTCCCCCAAGAAGCCTTGAGCGTGAAGTCGGCGGACGGATCGTAGATCACCCCTAATTTCGGCGTGGTCACCCGACCGAAGCTGTCGTAGTCCTCGCCACGCATCGCGGCGCTGAATTCCAGACGATGGACGCCTGGAATTCCCGAGGCAGGCGAAACGAATGGAACATTCAGTTCGGCATAGGCAAACCGCGCCCGCTCATCGCCACCGTAGCGGCTGCCGGAAATGTACGACACGGCCAGGAATTCATTCTTTCGTGTGCCAGCCCCAATGGCTAAGCGCGCATCCCCTCCTCCCACCGAAAACAGCGGGCCTTCGGCACCAATCTCCCAGGAGCGGCTTTTGTTGCAGTAGCAAGTCCGGCTCAGGAGATTGTTCCCCGCCGACGACACGAAACGACTCGCATAGATATCGTCGTCCTTGCCGTATGCCCCACTCAAAGTGAGGGTCCAATCATGGTGAAGGCTGAACGCGATACTAGGCGACACCAGCGTGATCGAACCCTCCGATCCGGAAGGATAGTAGGACCCTGCCTGAACGGCGGCATAGCTCGTTACATCACGCCTGGTCTTAAGCGCATCGAGCTTCAGTTCAACCACATCGCCCATCGACTGATGGAAACTCACAAGACCGCTACGCGAATCGCTGCCGCTGTAGATCGTGTACGGCTCAAACAAGTATCGGGTGTAATTTCGCTGACGTGCATAGATGGGATCGGCGTCGGTATCCTTCAGGGTCGCGATCAGCCCTCCGCTCGCCCAGGTGGTGCCGGCGGTCGCGGTATACTCCCGCGTCGCCAGCCCGCCTTCAGTCGCGCCGCCATAACGTGCCCCCAGGGTCACCCCGTCGAAGTCGGGCTTCAGGATCACGTTGGCCACGCCGCCCACCGCATCCGAGCCGTAGATGGCCGATGCACCATCCGGGACGATTTCCAGGCGTTCGATCGCCTCCACCGGAATGGCACTGATATCCACGGCTTGGGAAAATCCGTCATAGGCCAGACGGTGCCCATTAAGCAGCGTCAACGATGCGTCAGCGCCCAAGCCACGCAGGTTCAACGCGGAGCCACCGCTAAGATTCTGGTTGCCGACGCCACTGGCGGCACCGATCACTCCCGGGTTCTGCCCTCCGCCGAAATTCTGCGGCACGCTGCGAATCACCTGGCCGAGATCCGTGAAACCTTCCTGCTGGATCTGTTCACTGCCGATGGTGATGACTGGCGACGGCGTGGTGCCGCCGCGGATGCGCGTGCCGGTGACCTGCACGCTTTCCAGATTCGTGACTGGGGGTGTCGGGTGCGTCGTACCCGATGCGGGGGAAGCGGCCGTGGAGTCAGCCGCCCTCGCCTGCCCTGCTTCGCGCCGGATGGCCACGGTCCGGCTATCGACCACCGCGTAGTCCAGACCCGACCCGTTGAGCAACTGGGTCAACGCATCGCGCCAGCTCATGCGACCGTGGACCGCCCTCCCCTGCCGGCCCGCGACCAGTGCGGGCGGATAGTTCACCTGCAGGCCGCTTTGCGTACCGAGCGCATCGAGAGCCGTGGCAAGCTTGCCTGCGGGAAGATCGAAGTCGGTTTTTACTTGCGGACCGGTCGTCGAGGTCCGGACCGGCGCGGTCGTGTCCGTCGCGGCCTCCTCGGCCAGTGCCAGCCCGCTCGTGCCTGCGGCAACGACGAGCAAAGCGATGGAAATGGCGTTGCGTAGCGTGCTTGTCTTCATGCTGCGTCCCTCCCCTTGGTTAGTCCTCTCCGCCTACCGCCCCGGCCATATCCGGAAGCTGGCAAGGCCGTTGGGCAAAATCGTTTTGCGTGCGGCTTGCGCAGGTCCCGGCGCACCACCGGTGGTACACGCGCCTCCGCACCGTCTGTGTTGTCCCTTCCCCGCTATCCCGCTCCACCACCCCATCTCCACCGAGTAGGGATGCGGGAAATATCCAAAGCTACATTTAATGTAGCTTTCCGGGCAAAGTGACGCCTTTCGGTTCTGGACGAAGCGCCTCAGCATTGCCTTCTCCAAGACCGTTAGACGGATATGCTACATATTATGTAGCATACGATTCGAGCTAAGCAAGCCATCCTGTTGGCAAGTACAGGAATGGCTTTCTTCCGCTCATGTCACCTCCCAATCCCGGCAGCATGTTCACCACGCGCCTGAAGAAGGCTCGCCTGGCTTTGAACATCTCCCAGCGTGAGCTTGGCAGGAGAATCGGACTCTCGGAGGACGTCGTGTCCAGCAGGGTTACAAGGTACGAACTCGGGACTTCCGAGCCAGACTTCGCAACTGCAAGCAAGCTGGCCAAAGAGCTTGGCGTCCCGTTGGCCTACTTACTGGCAGATAACGACGCGCTGGCGGACATCATTCTTGCAGTAGCAAGCATGTCGCCTGAAGAGCAGCGGCGGATGGCCGCTGAGCTGAAGGCGAAGACAAAGCGCTGAGCTGCCTGCACACACCGGCCGGGAAAGAACAGCCGCCGGTCTACGGCATCCCACTACGTGTGATGTGGAAGATCGCAGCCCCTCGCGGCAGCTTGGGTCTTGGGTGGCTCTCGATGGCTTCGTCGCCAGCGCTCGCTCCTGTGAAGGCACGTCAGCATGATCAGCAAAAATCTCCATAAACGAAGCTACATTTTATGTAGCATACGGTTTGAACCAAGTGAGCCATTCTGTAAGGAAGTACAGGAACGGCTTTATTCGGTTCATGCCAACTCCCAATCCCCGCAGCATGTTCATGAAGCGCCTGAAGAAGGGTCGCTTGGCTTTGAACATCTCCCAGCGCGAGCTTGGCAGAAGAATCGGACTCTCGGAGGACGTCGTGTCCAGCAGAGTTACAAGGTACGAACGCGGGACTTCTGAGCCGGACTTCCTGACGGCAAGCCTGCTAGCCAAGGAGCTTGGCGTCCCGCTGGCCTACCTATTGGCCGATAACGACACTCTCGCGGACATCATTCTTGCGGTAGCAGATATGTCACCAACAGAGCAACGGCGGATGGCTGCTGAGTTGAAGGCCAAGACAAAACGCTGAGCTATCTGCACGTACATATTTTTGGCTGAGAACGTCAGCCATGGCACCTATCGCGGATTGCCAGCCTGTTGACCAATCTCCACCAACTCACCTGACCAAGCTCCCTATACAGCACTACCATCGTCAGTCAGTTGACCGTCCGACCGAAGGCCGCTTGTCGATCCGAAGCGGTCACTCGCCAGAAGGTGGCCTCCTAATGACCAATGATGGAGCTCCTCTGACTCTGAAATCTCTATGATTGCGGATCTACTGCAAGAACTTGATAGGAAACTATGTCAGTCAGCTGGAAAAGAGGGCTCTCTCGCGTCTGGTGTGGTTGACACGACGGCGATCTTGCCTCGGATGCGGTGCTGAGTGCACGCTTGGCGGA
>NZ_JBGBPX010000003.1:0-49128 GCF_041107475.1 Rhodanobacter sp. FW021-MT20
CTGCCGAAAAACCCGTGGACGCATGCGGCTCAACAGGTGGTCGGGTAAAGGTCAACCACACGAATCGAGAGAGAGCCCTTTTCTTCTCCACCTTTAACTAAAAACCATTCTCTACATGTTTTGGCCACGAGCCTAAAGCAAGCAAGGTAGGTTTTTCGATCTAAACTGCCGGTCAAAAGCACAGCCCACAGCATCTCGGGCATATGGTCATCCATCCAAGAGGTTGGCGACATCTTGGGCATACGATTAAGTGGTGGCGACAGTTTATTTCCGTCACGGCGATGCTGGTCTATTCCGCTAATATTGTGATTAGCGTAAGGCGAGTTCGCCCGGCGGTGTTTCTTGTCACGCTTTTTCTTTCCCTTGTTACCGCTCATGTTATTTCCCGATCTGTTTAGGATAGTCAGACGGTTGATTAAGGATGTTACGCTCGTGTTGATTGTTGCAGAAATTAACTCGGTGCATGCGGCGAGTTTTGCTCGATCACGACATCACGGATCGTCACGCAGGCAACTGAGCACGCTCTCAGCGTGAAGCCAGCCTTGCGGTACGCCATCGCGTTGTGCGGTGACCATGCCCAAGGAATTTCCTATGCCTCTCGATCAATCCGCTGGCGGCGTCGAGTTCGTCCGCCTTGCTCGCCTTGTAGGTCGCGCACGTGGCAAGCTCGCCTATGCCGCGCACTTCGCCGAGGCCTCGCCGGGCGATGAGCGCGTGGCCCGCACCCTGCGCTCCGCTGTATCTGCCGGCACCATGGCCGACGCGGCTTGGGCTGCCGACCTTGCCGGCTACGGCATCATCGCCGCTGGGTTCCTTGAATCCCTGCGCGGCCTGTCCGTGTTCGACCGCATGTTTTCCGACGGTGCCATCCGGCGTATTCCGCTGCGCACGCGCCTGGCAGTGTCCACCATCGTCGCTGTAGGCGCTGAGGTTGGCGAGGGATGAACGCCCCCCGAACAGCATGGCCTTCGCCGCGTCGGGTCGACAAATTCGCCGGGAGCGAATTTGGACAGCCGCAGGCTGGCCCCGTAGCGCACCGCGCGAAGGGGTTCGGCCCAAGGATGGGCCGAACAATCCCACCCTCGCCGTCATGCAGGCCCTTTGGCTTTACCGAGCTCGGCTGCACGACACCCGCAGTACTTTATCAAGCCGCAGATTCGTCCTTCCGCCACAAGCTCCCGCCGTCGCCGGCACTCTTGTCCAATGCATCCAGCAGGCGTTCGTGCGCGGCCGCTTCGTCGGCGTTTGCGCGCAGCACGCGCGGGCGACGGGTCAATACAACGGGTTGCACGATCCCGGAGGTGCGCGACTCTTCGGGTTCCTCGAAGCCCAGGTCCATCGCGACCTGGCCCGACGTCATCGACAGATAGACTTCGGCCAGCAGCAGTGCATCGATCAGGCCGCCGTGCAGGTCGCGCGCGGAATTGTCCACGCCCAGGCGTTTGCACAAGGCATCCAGGCTGTTGCGCTGGCCGGGGTAGCGTTCGCGCGCCATGGCCAGGGTATCGAGTACCGGACAATGGTCGGCGATGCGGCCGTAGTGGGCACCGGCGCGCGCCAGCTCTGCATCGAGAAAGCCAACGTCGAAGCTGGCGTTGTGGATGATCAGTTCGGCGCCATCGATGTAGGCCAGGAACTCCTCGACCACATCTTCGAAATGCGGTTTGTCGAGCAGGAATTCGTCGGCAATGCCGGTGACCTGTCGCGCGCCTTCGTCGATCGCACGATCCGGGTTGAGATAGGTCTGGTAATTGCGCCCGCTGGGGCGGCGTCCGACCATCTCGACGCAGGCGATTTCGATCAGGCGATGCCCCTGGCGCACTTCCAGGCCGGTGGTTTCGGTATCGAGTACGACTTGTCTCATGCCCTGTCCCGCTTGCCGTCGCGATACTGCTCGGCCTGTTCACGGGCAGCCTGGTCCACGCGCTCGTTCTCGGCGTGGCCGTTGTGTCCGCGCACCCATTGCCAGCGCACCTGATGCTTGCCCGTGGCATGGGAAAGACGTTCCCACAAATCCTGGTTCTTCACCGGCTGGCGGCCGGCCGTGCGCCAGCCGTTGGCGCGCCATTTCGGCACCCACTGCTCGATCCCCTGCATGACATAACGGGAGTCGGTGGTGAGCACCACCTGGCACGGACGCGTCAATGCCTCCAGCGCACTGATGGCGGCCAGCAATTCCATGCGGTTGTTGGTGGTATCCGGCTCGCCACCTGCCACGACGCGTTCCTTGCCGCCGGCCCGCAGCAGGGCGGCCCAGCCACCCGGGCCGGGATTGCCCAGGCACGCGCCATCGGTAAAAGCTTCAACATCAGTCACTCGGGTGCAACTCCTGCAAATGGGGAAAGAAGGGTGATCATGGCCCAGCGAACCGTCGAAAAACCGGCCTCGCAGGCAGGTACTTGGCCAGCTTCGCTGTCGTGAAGCACCCCGCCTCGAACGTTTCTGCGGCCCATGCTCGGGATCACGCGGCCGAGCTTCGCCTGGCGCCGGAAGCCAGGCTGGTCCCGGCGCGTGCCGGCACGGAATGCTGGCGCAGTCGTATCGGCTGGCTCATGGAGCGGCGCTTGCGTGCCACCAGCACGTACCCCCCTCCCAGCGGATGGACGTTCGCGTGCGCATCGACCTGCGGACTCGGCCACAACCGGCCCACGCGCTGGACTCGCTCGACCAGCAAATCGGCCCGCCGCAACCAGCCGCCAAGTTGCAATGGCGTGTTCAAGTGAGCCTCGATGCCATGCATGCGCCAGTGCCACCACGGCGACCAGCCGCCGAACGGGTGCACCCCGGTCAACGCAAGCACGCCGCCCGGTGCCAGGCATCGGATGATGTCGCCGAGCAAGGCGGGCGGCAGCGGCGCCATTTCCAGCGCGTGCCGAAGCAGCACCAGGTCGAAGGCGTCGTCGATGAACGGCATCGGCTCCCGCGGGCTGGCGCGCACATCACCACCAAGTCGCTCTCCGGACAGGCGAAGCCGGGTCCAGTGCCCCAGCAGCGGCAAGGCGGGCGGCGCGTCATCGGGCGCGGCCGACACCAGCAGGCCGCGCGTTCCCGCGCAGCGCTGCAGCATGGGCATCAGCGCGGCCATCTCCTCGGCCAGCAATCCCCTCATCGGCGCGCTGGCATAGATGTCGTGGTCACGCTTTGACATGCGTCGAACGGCTCGTCGCGGGGCGGAAACCCGGTCAGTGTACTGGTTGGCGATGCAAAGACGAACCACCGCACGAGGCTGAATGGCCGAACGGGCATTTAACCGTCACCTAACGAGAGAGCGGACACCGGGCCTTATAGTCGGGGACTTCGCCTGGACATGGCCGTCACGACGACTGTTCCAGGCCCTTGCGCGGAGCGTCCACTTGCACGTCGTACCGATCCCGGCCCTTGCCGACAACTACATCTGGTTGCTGCACGACGGGCATGGCTCGGCACTGGTTGTCGACCCGGGCGAGTCGGCTCCGGTCGAGGCGGCGCTTGCCGCCTCGGGGCTGACCCTTCGCGCGATCCTGCTGACGCATCATCATCCCGATCACATCGGCGGCGCGGCGGCATTGCGCGAAGCGCATGACGTGCCGGTGTATGCACCCGCCGACGAGCGCATCGACATGGCCACCCAACGCGTGGCTGACGGCGATACCGTGATGCTCCCGTCACCCGCCGCACGGTTTCGGGTCATCGCGGTTCCCGGCCATACCACCAGCCACGTGGCATACGTGGGCGAAGGCGTGCTGCTGTGTGGCGACACCCTGTTCAGCCTGGGCTGCGGGCGCATGTTCGAGGGAACCCCGGCGCAGATGCTGGCGTCGCTGGACCGGCTCGCGGCCCTGCCCGGCGACACGCGGGTGTGCTGTGGCCATGAATACACGGCGGCCAACGGGCGCTTTGCCAGCACCATCGAGCCGGAAAATGCCGCGCTTGCCGCCCGCGTACAGCAGGTCGCGACGCTTCGCGCGGCGAACCGACCCAGTGTGCCTGGCACGCTGGCCGACGAGCTCGCCGCCAACCCGTTCCTCCGCGTCGACAGCCACGCGGTGATCGACTGGTGCCGGCGTCACGAAGTACACACCGATGACCGGATTGCCCGCTTCGCCGCGCTGCGCGGCGCCAAGGACACATTCGGATGAACGACCGGCGCTGGCGATCCCTGTTGCCACTGGCCATGGCCACCCTGCTGGGTGCCTGTGCCACGGCGCCACGACCCCGTCACGCGCCACAGGTCATTCTGCCGGCTCCTGTCGTGCCCACGGCACCCGCCCGCGTCAAGGCCCTGCTTCCGACTCATTCCGAGGACGTCTGGAGCAGGCTTCGACAGAGTTTCGCGATGTCCGATTGCGATGCCGACCCACAGATTCTTTCCTGGGCCCGCCGTTACACCCGCGACCCGCAGCGTTTTGAAGCCCATGTTCGCCAGATCATGCCGCGCCTGGCCTACGTCGAGCAGGTCGCCGCCAAGCACGATGTCGCCGGCGAGTTTGTCCTGCTGCCCTGGGTGGAAAGCCACTTCCAGCCAGTATCGGGCCACGGCCGCCACCGGGCCGCCGGCATGTGGCAGATCGTACCGAGCACGGCCCGGGCCATCGGCCTGAAGGTCGGCCATGATTATGACGGTCGCTATGACGTACCCGCAGCCACCGAAAGCGTGATGGCCCTGCTCAGTCGCTACCATGGCGACCTGCACGATTGGCGGCTGGTTGACTATGCCTACAACCGTGGCGAATTCGCAGTGCGCCGGTTGGTGCAGCAGCATGGCGCGCCAGCAGACGAGCCCGTGATTCCCAAACTGCCGGTTTCACGCACGACGCGCGAACACCTGACCAAGCTGCTGGCGATCGCCTGCGTGGTACGCGAACCGTCCCGCTTCCATGTCAGCCTGCCATTGTTGCCAGCAGGGGATCATCTGGAAACGGTCGAAGTGAAACACCCGATGCCGTTGAGCAAGGCAGCCGCGCGCGCGGACATGCCCTTGCGCAAGCTCAAGCACCTCAATTCGGCCTACCGCAATGGACACATCGCGGTAGCCAGCACACCGGCGCATCTGCTGCTTCCTCGCCACCGCGCCACGCAATGGCGCGATGGCGCCCGGCAGGCCGAAGACGGCAACCTGACCGCCAGCGTCATGCCGCAGCCGATCACGCTGCCTTCGCTGTCGTCTCCAGACAACGGTCCGACGTCGCAGAGCGAGGTCGAGCAATCCCCACCGCTGGATTCATCGGCATCCTCCACGCCAACGCGCCATCACACCGTGCGCCCCGGCGAAAGCCTGTGGTCGATCGCCCGCCATTATTCGATAAGCGTGGCCAAGCTCGAACGCTGGAACCACCTGCGCAAGCACAAGATCAAACCCGGCCAGGTGCTCAAGGTCAGCGCACCAGGCTGATCACGGTCTCGCACGACCCCGGGCGCCTGGATTCGACGCGCAACCAGGGACAGCACAGGCGACTGATTCCGGCACCGTGCTCCCGTCGGCATGCATCCATGATGCGCTCGATGGCTTTTGTCTTGGACCGCCGTCCCCGGGTCGCTCGCACGAATCACCCAACCCCGTCCCCACACCGCAAACGCCCATGCAAAAAGGGCAGCCCGCGGGCTGCCCTTTTCAATCCGTCACGGATTCACCGTATTCGTCGGGATTACATCCGATCCTCGGCAATCTTGACCGGCGTCTTCGCCTTCAGGATGTCGATGAAACCGTGCGTCGCCATATTGCCGAATGCCTGAGCCATCTGATTGCGCAACTGCTCACGCTGGGCTGGCGTGATCTTGGCGAGATCGCCACCTTGCACCTTGTCCACGCCCACGATGGCGAAGACCCCGTCACCCACGGCCACGCTGGAGAACTCCGGCTTGTCCTTGGCCGGATGCGGCAACAGGAAGGCCTGGCTGCGAACCTGCGCGGGCATGCTCTGGGCTGACGGCGCCCGCGGCATGCGCATGGCATCGCTGACGCTTACCACGTTGGCCCCCGCGGACTTCGCCACGGCCTGGATGTCCTCGCCCTTGCGCAGGCGTGCAAGCAAGCCATCGGCACGCTGCTTCGCGGCGGCAATCACGCGATCATCGAGGATCTTCTGCTTGATGCTGTCGCTGACCTCGGCCAACGGGCGCACGGCCTTCGGCTCGTGCTTGTCCACACGCACCACCACGGCGTCATCCGTGCCCAGGTTGATCAGGCTGGAATTGTTGCCCTGGGCCAGCACGTCGTCCGAGAACGCCGCGGCGATGACCTTGGCGTTTGCGGCAATCCCGGTGCCACCGCTGTGGGAAAACAGACCGGTGGTCTTGACCGGCAGGTCCAGGTTTTTGGCCGCCGTGTCCAGCGAGCCGGGGGTCTGGTAGCTCGCGTCGGCCAGCTTGCCCGCCACTTCATTGAACTTGTGCTCGCGGTCCGCCTTGATGGCTTCCTGCGCCAGCTCGGCCCGTACCTGGTCGAACGGCTTGATCTTGCCGCTCTGGACATCACGCAGGTAAATGATGTGGTAACCCTCGGGCGACAGCACCGGCTTGGAAATCTCGCCTTTCTTCAAGGAGAACATGGCCGTGTCGAAGGCGGCGTTGGTCACGCCCTTCTGCAGCCAGCCCAGGTTGCCGCCCTGGCTCTTCGAACCCAGGTCGTCCGAATCCTTCTTGGCCAATTCGGCAAAATCGGCGGGCGTGGCTTCGGCAGCGATCTTGTCGGCCTTGGCCAGTGCGGCCTTCTGCTGCGCCGGCGTGGCATTCTTCGGCACGTTGATCAGGATGTGCGAAACCAGTCGCTGTTCCGGCTGTACGAAGCGCGACTTTTCGTCCTGGTAACGCTTCTTCAGCTCGTCCTCGCTGGGTTGCGCATCGAGTTTGAGGTCGGCGTCGTTCACTTCGATGTATTTCAGCGATACCTGTTCCGGCCGCATGAAATCGGCCTGATGACCCTTGTAGTAGCTGGCGATCTCGTCGTCGGTCACGCTGCTGTTTGCCGGCGCGGGACGGGGCAAGGTGAAGTACTGCACGTCGCGACGCTGCAGCTGCAAGTCGAGGTAACGGTCCATGTCCGCGTCGGTGACGATGGCACTGTCGTTGATCGCATCGGGCAACAACGCAACCGCCATGCTGGAGCTCTGCTGCTCCTCGAACATTTCCGGCGTCATGCGATTGGCGGCCAGCACCGAACGATAGGTCTCGGGATCGAACTTGCCATTGACCTGGAAGGCCGGCACGTTCGCGATGGCGTCGCGCAGCGCCTGGGTCGACACGCGCATGCCAAGGTCGCCATTGGCCTTGAGCAGCAGTTGCTGGTCTACCATCGCATCCAGGATACGGCGCTTGTTGGCGGGTTTCTCGAAGGCCGTACCATCGAACTGGTCGCCTTCCTGGGCCATTGCCTGCTGGCGGATCTGGTTCATCCGGTCGCGGAATTGCTGCTGGCTGATCTCATGCTTGCCGACTTTCGCCACGTAGGTATCCACGCGCGAACTGAAATAACCCTCGATGCCGAAAAACGACATCGCGAAGGTGGCAACGCCCAGCACGATGATGGCTGGCCACCCCTTCATCTTCTCACTCATTGCCTGCAGCATGAACTCTTCCCGCAATTCGAATGATGGTGGTACCCGGAAGGCCGGGCACAAGAACCCCTAGCATAAATGACAAGGGCGCCACGTGGGCGCCCTTGCGTTCTCTGGCGGAGCGGACGGGACTCGAACCCGCGACCTCCGGCGTGACAGGCCAGCATTCTAACCAGCTGAACTACCGCTCCGCATTTCTGGTGGGTGCTGTAGGGATCGAACCTACGACCACCGCCTTGTAAGGGCGACGCTCTACCGCTGAGCTAAGCACCCAAAACCAAGCGGAAGCCGCTTAGTTTAGGGCGTCCTTGAGCGTCTTGCCAGCCTTGAAGGCAGGAACCTTCGAAGCCTTGATCTTGATCGTCTCGTTGGTGCGCGGATTGCGACCCGTACGAGCAGCGCGCTTGCGCACGGTGAAGGTGCCGAAGCCGACCACCGAAACGTCGTCACCCTTCTTCAGGGCCTTCTGGACGGTTTCAAAGAAAGCCTCGAGGGCACGGCCGGAATCGGCCTTGGTGAGCTCGGCCTTCTCGGCGATGGCGTTGATCAGATCGGTTTTATTCATTGAGTCACTCCCTTAAACGTTTTTGTGCGGCCCGCATGGTCAGTCTGGGACGAAACGACACCACCATCGAATGGTTGATTCCTCGAAGGTGCCGCCTCGCGGCCCCGCATCGCAACACCCTCGAACGGCGGTGCATTGGTTGCGGTGACTCTTTATACCAGTGCCCCTCAGGCTCCGCAACACTAGGAATACCAAGGCTTCCCACGGTTCAGGTGATATCCGGGAAGCACTTGCACCGGACTGCGCAAAGCCGTATGGAAAAGCTCCGCAAACATGCGCAAAACCGCCTTCGGCCGGCAACGCAATTGCCGCCGGCCGGAAGGTCGATCCGGAACCGCCAGGATCAATGCGTGCGCGTCTGCGCCTCGGAGCCACCCTTGCGCGGCTTCGGCGTCTTGGCCGCCGCTTGCACAGGCTTGGCCGCCAGCGGCTGCAGGGGACGTTCCAGCGCGATATCGAGCACTTCGTCGATCCAGCGCACCGGATGGATCTCCAGCGAGTCGGTGATGTTGGCCGGGATGTCGGCCAGATCCTTGCGGTTATCGTCCGGGATGATCACCGTGGTGATGCCGCCGCGATGGGCCGCCAGCAACTTTTCCTTGAGACCGCCGATCGGCAGCACGCGACCACGCAGGGTGATCTCGCCCGTCATCGCCACTTCCGAGCGCACCGGAATCTTGGTCAAAGCCGACACCAGCGCCGTGCACATCGTGATGCCTGCGCTGGGACCATCCTTTGGTGTGGCGCCTTCCGGCACGTGGATGTGCAGGTCCAGTTTTTCGTGGAAATCCGGCTCGATGCCCAACGGACCGACGCGCGTGCGCACCACCGACAAGGCGGCCTGGATCGACTCCTTCATCACGTCGCCGAGTTGTCCGGTATTCACCAGGCGTCCCTTGCCCGCCACCACCGAGGCTTCGATGCTGAGCAGCTCGCCGCCCACCTGGGTCCAGGCCAGGCCGGTGACCAGGCCGACTTCGTTCTGCTGTTCCTTGCGACCGAAATCGAAGCGGCGCACGCCCAGGTAGCGCTCGAGGTTGTCGGCATCGACGTGAGCTGCGGCTGCCGGCTTCACCGTTTTCGATTTGGCCGTCTTTACGGCCTTTGCCGGCGACTTCTTCGCCTTGGCCGGCACGATCTCACCCAGCGTCAACTGCTTGACGATCTTGCGGCAGATCTTGGAAATCTCGCGCTCCAGGTTGCGCACGCCGGATTCGCGCGTGTAGTAACGCACGATATCGCGGATGGCGTCCTCGCCCACGCTCAGCTCTTCCGGCTTGAGGCCATTCGCCTTGAGCTGCTTGGGCAACAGGTAACGTTGCGCAATCGCCAGCTTCTCGTCCTCGGTGTAACCCGGAATGCGGATCACCTCCATGCGGTCGAGCAACGGGCCCGGAATGTTCAGCGAGTTGGCCGTGGCGATCCACATCACCTCGGACAGGTCGAGGTCGACCTCCAGGTAATGGTCGTTGAACGTGTGGTTCTGCTCCGGATCCAGCACTTCCAGCAGTGCCGACGACGGGTCGCCGCGGAAGTCCATCGACATCTTGTCGATTTCATCCAGCACGAACAGCGGATTGCGGGTGCCGACCTTGTTGATGTTCTGCACGATGCGGCCCGGCATCGAGCCGATATACGTCCGGCGGTGGCCACGGATCTCGGCCTCGTCGCGCACGCCGCCCAGCGACATGCGGATGAATTTGCGGTTGGTCGCCTTGGCGATGGACTGCCCCAGCGAGGTCTTGCCCACGCCAGGCGGCCCGACCAGGCACAGGATCGGCCCCTTCATGGTGTTCACGCGCTGTTGCACGGCGAGGTACTCGAGGATGCGATCCTTCACCTTCTCCAGCCCGAAGTGATCGGCATCGAGGACTTCCTGCGCGAGCGCCAGATCCTTGCGCACCTTGCTGCGCTTCTTCCACGGCACGCCCACCAGCCAGTCCAGGTAGTTGCGCACCACCGTGGCCTCGGCCGACATCGGGGACATCTGGCGCAGCTTGCCGAACTCCTGCCGGGCCTTGGCCAGCACCACCTTGGGCATGCCGGCCGACTCGATCTTCTTCTGCAGTTCCTCGATTTCGTTGGGGCCGTCCTCGCCCTCGCCCAGTTCCTTCTGGATCGCCTTCATCTGCTCGTTGAGGTAGTACTCGCGCTGGCTCTTCTCCATCTGCGACTTGACCCGGCCGCGGATGCGCTTTTCCACCTGCTGCAGGTCCATCTCGCCATCGACCAGGCCAATCAGAAGCTCCAGCCGCTGGCCGACGTCGACCGTCTCCAGCACCTTCTGCTTGTCGGCCATGCGTACGGACAAATGCGCGGCGATGGAATCGGCCACGCGCGAGGGATCCTCGATGCCGGACAACGTGGTGAGCACTTCGGGCGGCAGCTTGCGGCTCTGCTTGACCAACTGCTCGAACAGCGAGATCAACGTACGCGAAACCACGTCCAGCTCGCGCTCCTTGCCGCTGTAAACGGGCTCGATCACGCGCGAACGTGCGCTGAGCATGCCGCTTTCGTCGTGATAGTCCTCGATATCGACGCGGGCCTGGCCTTCGACCAGCACCTTGACCGTGCCATCCGGCAATTTCAGCAACTGCAGGACGCTGGCCAGCGTGCCGATGGCGTGCAGGTCATCGACGACGGGATCGTCGATATCCGGGCTCTTTTGCGCAACAAGCAGGATCTGCCGCTCGTTCTCCATCGCGTGTTCGAGTGCGCGCATCGACTTGTCGCGCCCCACGAACAGGGGGATCACCATGTGCGGGTAGACGACCACGTCACGCAACGGCAACACCGGCAAGGCGTCCAGCGTGGCGGAAGTGGCTGCGGAAGATGCGGCATGTTTTGCCATCGAAAGGGCTCTCTCGCGATGTATGGACGGGCTCGACCCCGACACTGCGCCGGGGCCCCAAGTACGTCAAGTGGAGGCGAAGACACGTGCACTCAAGTGCGCGCACCCCCGCAAAAAACGAAACGGCCCCGACGCGAAACGCCGGGGCCGACGACATTGCCGGAAAGCGATGGAGTCAGGCAGCGGCGTCGCCGCCATCGCCACCGATGCGCTGCTGTTGCAGGTTGCCGCGATAGATCAGGTAGGGCTCGGCCTGCCCGTCAATCACCGCATCGTCCACCACCACCTTGCTGACGTGTTCCAGCGAGGGCAGCTCGTACATCGTGTCCAGTAGCACCTGCTCGAGGATCGTGCGCAGGCCACGCGCGCCGGTCTTGCGCTTGAGCGCCCTCTTGGCGATTGCCGACAGGGCCTCGGGGCGGAACTCCAGCTCGGCGCCTTCCATTTCGAACAGGCGCTTGAACTGCTTGGTCACCGCGTTCCTCGGCTCGGTGAGGATCTTCACCAACGCGTCCTCGTCCAGCTCGTCCAGCGTGGCAACCACCGGCAGGCGGCCGACAAACTCGGGGATCAGGCCGAAACGCACCAGATCCGCCGGCTCCACCTCGGCCAGCAACTTGCCCAGGTTCTCGGTGCGTTCCTTGGAACGGACCTCGGCGCCGAAGCCGATGCCGGTGGTCTCGGAGCGCTGCTGGATCACCTTTTCCAAGCCGGCGAATGCACCGCCGCAAATGAACAGGATGTTCTTGGTGTCAACCTGCAGGAATTCCTGCTGCGGATGCTTGCGGCCACCCTGCGGCGGCACCGAGGCCAAGGTGCCCTCGATCAGCTTCAGCAGCGCCTGCTGCACGCCCTCGCCCGACACGTCCCGGGTGATCGACGGGTTCTCGCTCTTGCGCGAGATCTTGTCGATCTCGTCGATGTAGACGATGCCCGACTGCGCCTTGTCGACGTCGTAGTCGCACTTCTGCAACAGCTTCTGGATGATGTTCTCGACATCCTCGCCCACGTAGCCCGCCTCGGTCAGCGTGGTCGCGTCGGCGATGGTGAACGGCACATTCAGCAGGCGTGCCAGCGTTTCGGCCAGCAATGTCTTGCCCGAACCGGTCGGTCCGATCAGCAGGATGTTCGACTTCGCCAGCTCGACTTCCTCGTTCTTCTGGCGCGATTCCATGCGCTTGTAGTGGTTGTACACCGCCACCGACAGCGCCTTCTTGGCGCGCGTCTGCCCAACCACGTACTGGTTGAGCGTCTCCATGATTTCCTTCGGCTTCGGCAGCTGGGTGCGGCCGGAAGCGGCCTTCTCCTCCAGCTCCTCGCGAATGATGTCGTTGCACAGTTCCACGCACTCGTCGCAGATGAACACGGACGGACCCGCGATCAGCTTGCGCACTTCATGCTGGCTCTTGCCGCAGAAGGAGCAGTAGAGAATCTTGCCGCCGTCGTTGGAACGGCCCTGCCGCTCGTCGCTCATGCTGTAACCCTGCTGTAAATCGGTTGCGTCGCGAGAATAGCACAGGGCTCCGCGTCTGCATCCAGACGCGGAGCCCGCTCGCAACCCGGGTGGATAAGAGTCGGAATCAGGCCGATTTCACCGTGTCGACCGCACGCTTGTCGAGCACCTGGTCGATCAGGCCATAGGTCTTGGCATCTTCGGCGCTCAGGAAGCGGTCACGCTCCATGTCATGGGCGATTTCCTCGATCGGCTTGCCCGTATGGTGGGCATACAGGCCATTCAGGCGCTGGCGCAGATAGAGGATTTCCTTGGCATGGATCTCGATGTCCGTGGCCTGGCCCTGCGCGCCGCCCGACGGCTGATGGATCATCACCCGCGAGTTTGGCAACGCAAAGCGCTTGCCTGCCGCGCCAGCCATCAGCAACAGCGAACCGGCACTGCAGGCCTGGCCGATGCACATCGTGCTGACATCGGGCTTGATGAACTGCATGGTGTCGTAGATCGCCAGCCCGGCGGTAACCACGCCGCCGGGGCTGTTGATGTAGAAGTGGATGTCCTTGTCCGGATTCTCCGACTCCAGGAACAGCATCTGCGCCACGATCACATTGGCCACGTTGTCATCGATCGGGCCGACCAGGAAGATCACCCGCTCCTTCAACAGGCGCGAGTAGATATCGTAGGACCGCTCGCCGCGAGCAGTCTGCTCGACGACCATGGGAATCAGGTTGAGGTTCTGGATCGGGTCCGTGGCCATGCTTCTCGCTCTCGATGGGTGACTGGGGAAGAACGGCCTCAAGCGCCGACCGGTCGCATCACTTCGTCAAAGCTCAGGTCCTGCACGGTGGTCTTGGCATGTTCCGCCACCCACTCGGCCACCTGGTCCTCGATCACGCGGTTCTGCAGACCCGACATGAGTTGGGGGTCATTGTTATAGAGTTCAACGACCTTTTCCGGTTCCTCGTAGGTCGAGGCGATCGCGGCCAGCTGCTCGGCCACGCGGGTACGGTCCAGCTTGATTTCCTGCTTGCGCGCCACTTCGCCCATCAGCAGGCCGGCGATCACGCGCTTGCGCGCCATCGGCTGGGCGGCCTCGATCAGCTGCTGCGGCGGCTGCTGGCCCTGCGGCACGCTGCCGCTGGCAAGATTGCGGGCCTCGGACTGCACCATCATGTTCGGCACATCCAGCTCGGCGTGCGCAGTGGCCAGCTTCTCGGCCACTTCGGACTTCAGGCGGGCCAGCAGCGTTGCCTTCAGCTCGCGCTCGAGGTTGGCACGAACTTCCTTGCGGAAGGTCTCCAGGTCGCCGTCGGCGATGCCGAAGAGCTTGGCGAACTCGGCATCCACCTCGGGCAGCTTCGGCTCCTGCACCTTGATGATCTTGAAGCTGACCTTGGCCGTCTGGCCCGCCAGGCTCTCGTTGCGGAAATCTTCCGGAAAAGCCACGTCGGATTCGAACTCATCGCCAGCCGCATGCCCGGTCAGGGCTTCATCCAGGGCCTTGAACAGGCTGCCCGAACCCAGCACGCTGCCGGCGCGCTCCAGGCCTTCGGCCGGGAAGCGATAGTCGCCTGCAACCGCGCTGTACTCGAACATCACGAAATCACCCTCGGCCGAGGCGCGATCCACCTGGTCGAAGCTACGGCGCTGCAGGCGCAGCGTTTCGATCATCTTGTCGATATCGGCATCCGAGACCACGGCGACCGGGCGCTGGATTTCCAGTGCGGAGACGTCGACCTCGGGGAATTCCGGCATCACCTCGAACGTGGCCGTGTAGGCAATCTCGCCGTTCTCCGGCTTGCCCGTGGTGTCGATGGACGGATTGGCCACCGGCTGCAGCTTTTCCTGCGCGAAGGCTTCGCGCAGCGTGCTGCCGATCAGGTCGGAGAGCACCTCGCTGCGAACCTGATCGCCATAGCGCTGCTGGATGACCGTCTTCGGCACCTTGCCCGGACGGAAGCCCTTCAACCGCACGGTGCGGCCCATTTCCGCGATGCGCTCGTTCACCTGCGTGTCGAATCGCTCCGCCGGGAACTTCACCGTGAGCTTGCGCTCGAGCTTGCCGACGTTCTCAACCGAAACCTGCATGACGTCTCCTGGAATGACCTGTAGTGGCCCTGTCACGGTGCCGCGGCGGCCCCGCCGCCTCATCAAAAAAACAAAACCCAAGGGAATGGTGCGAAAGGCGGGACTCGAACCCGCACGGGGGTTACCCGCCAGAACCTAAATCTGGTGCGTCTACCAGTTCCGCCACTTTCGCACGCGCAACACCCCAACTGGCGCCTCTGCAACCGGGCAATCCGACAGGCATTTCCGCCTGCCCTCGCCATGGCTGCTTGTGCATCCACATCCGCGCCCGCTAAGTCGATGATTCCCTTGCACGAAAGCGGGCCATTTTACGGTTGCCCGGCAGCCCAGCACAAGCTCGCAGCGTGATGCAGACGATAAAAAAACGAAGGCCCGCGTTGCCGCGAGCCTTCGTTCCGTTTGGTGGGCCGTGAAAGATTCGAACTTTCGACCAATTGATTAAGAGTCAACTGCTCTACCAACTGAGCTAACGGCCCTGAAACTTGAATTTGGGGTGAGCGATGGGATTCGAACCCACGACATCCGGAATCACAATCCGGGACTCTAACCAACTGAGCTACGCCCACCAGAACAACAACTATTTTGATTGGCGCGCCTGACAGGAATCGAACCTGCAACCGTCGGCTTAGAAGGCCGATGCTCTATCCGGTTGAGCTACAGGCGCTTGAATCAAGCTTAACGCCTGCTGGTCGGGGCAGAGGGATTCGAACCCACGACATCCAGCTCCCAAAGCTGGCGCTCTACCAGACTGAGCTATACCCCGTTCCGAATGCAACGATCACACTTGGTCACCGAAGCCTTCGAATGTTACGGGTGACACCTCGCTCAGTCAATCCGTATCGAAGCACACCGAACTTCAAACTCTGTCCGGCTCCGCAAGCGGTGTCTTGCTTGCGGCCCATCCATGATGCGCAAACATCATGTTCAAAAAAATGGTGCGCCCGGAGAGATTCGAACTCCCGACCACCAAGTTCGTAGCCTGGTACTCTATCCAACTGAGCTACGGGCGCACTTGAAACCGTCTTTCTTCAATCGCTTTCCGGAAATCCCGGAGGCGCCGAAGCGAGAAGCGGAATTATTCAGATTAGAGGCGCCTGCGTCAACACTTTTCGTAATTTTTTTTCACTCGAAGTGCCTTCTGCTTACTTGTTAACCAGCGTGAAGTCATCCGCATCCATCCACGCCGGGAAGCGCTCGCGGTGCGCAAGCAAGGCCGCCGGATCGAATCGCACCGTGGCCACCTGTTCCTGCGCGCCCAGCTCCAGCAACGGCTCGCCCACCGGATCGATGGCCACGCTGTCGCCCGCATACGGCAAGTCGTTGCCATCGACACCGACGCGATTCACGCCAACCACGCAACACAGATTCTCGATCGCACGCGCACGCAGCAAGGTTCGCCATGGCTGGCGCCGCGGTGCCGGCCAGTTCGCCACGAACAAGGCGAGGTCGTAATCCATCCCGCCCTCGGCCTCCTCTCGGCGGCGATTGCGCAGCCACACCGGGAAGCGCAGGTCGTAGCAAACCTGCGGCAGGATGCGCCAGCCGTTGAGCTCGACGATCAGTCGTTCATCGCCACCGCCGTAGCGCGTGTGCTCGCTCGCCATGCGAAACAGATGACGCTTGTCGTATTGCTCGTGCGTGCCGTCAGGACGCATCCACAGCAGGCGATTGAACACGGTGCCGCCTTCGCGTATCGCCAGGCTGCCGCAGATCACGGCGCCGACCTCAGCCGCCAGCGCACGCAGCCAGGTCACGCCCTCGCCGTCCATCACCTCGGCACTGACACCCGTATCGTTGCTGAAGCCCGAAAGAAACGTTTCCGGCAGCACAATCAGATCACTTTGCCCCGCGGCTTGACGCACCAGCCCGCCGTAGTAATCGCGGTTGGCCGGCGCATCGTGCCAGCGCGTGGCACCCTGCACCAGCGTAACGGTCAGAGCTTGCATAGACGCTCCGCCCCGGCCTCCAGCGTGGCGTCGTTCTTGGCGAAGCACAGCCGCAGCAGGCGCGTGCCCGGTGGCTTGTCGCAAAACGGCGAGAGCGGGATGCCCGCTACCCCGCCCTGCTTCACCAACCATTCGCCGAACACCACATCGTCCTCATCGCGAATGGCCGAATAATCGACCAACTGGAAATAGCCACCCGGCACATCCAGCAACTTCAGCCGGGACGGCTTCAGCAGTTCGCGGAAGCGATCGCGCTTGGCCTGGTAGAACGCCGGCAACTCGAGATAGTGCTGCGGGTCGCTGGCCAGAAATTCGGCGAACGCCACCTGGGCCGGATGGAACGTGCAGAACGTAAGGTACTGGTGCACCTTGCGGAATTCCGCCGACAACGCCTTCGTCGCCACCGCGTAGCCCACTTTCCAGCCGGTGCAGTGATACGTCTTGCCGAAGCTGGACACCACGATGCTGCGTTCGGCCAGTTCGGCGTGGCGCAGCACGCTCTGGTGCGTGGCGCCGTCGTAGACGATGTGCTCGTACACCTCGTCGGACAGCACCACGATATCCGTATCGCGCACGATCGCTGCCAGTTCGTCGAGATCGGCTGCCGACAACGTCGCGCCGGACGGGTTGTGCGGGCTGTTGACCAGGATCATTCGGGTCTTCGCGGTCACTGCATCGCGCACGCGTTGCCAGTCGATCGAGAATGCCGGCACCGTCAATGGAATGTGCACCGCACGCGCGCCCTGCAACTCGATCGCCGGCTCGTAACTGTCGTAGGCCGGATCGAACACGATCACCTCGTCGCCTGCGCGCACCACTGCGGCAATCGCCGAGAACAGCGCCTCGGTGGCGCCGGAGGTGACCGTCACCTCGGAAACCGGGTCGACCCGACGGCCATATAGGCGCTCGGTCTTCAACGCAATCTGTTCTCGCAGCGAAGCCAGGCCGATGCCCGGGGCGTACTGGTTGCAACCCTCGCCCATCGCACGGGTCACCGCGTCACGCAATGCCCGGGGCGGCTCATAGTCAGGGAAGCCCTGCCCGAGGTTCACCGCCTTGTGCTCCATCGCCAGCTGGCTCATCACGCTGAAAATGGTGGTGCCGACCTTCGGAAGCTTGGTATCAATACGCATCATGGAGTCGTTTGGATGGCCAAACCAAAAGCCTAGCACGCTCAGACCGGGGACAACGGGCGCTGCTTGCACTCTTCATGTTTCTGCCACGCCGTCTCGGGCAGGCGCTCGGCCAGGAAGTCCACCAGCGCACGTACCCCGGGCAGCATGCCGCGGCGACTCGGATACACGAAATGCATCGTACCGTCCGGCGCACTCCACTGCGGCAACACCACCTCCAGCTCGCCCGCGGCGATGGCCGGCGCGCAGACAAACTCCGGCAACAGGGTCACGCCCATGCCGCGGCGCGCGGCTTCCAGCAGCATCGCGAAGTCGCCACTGACCAGGCGCGCCTGCAGCTCGACGTTGACGCGCTGCCCTTCGCCATCGATCAGCTCCCACATCTGCGCCCCCTCGTGCTCCTGCATCGACAAGGCCGGCAGGCGGGACAGGTCCGAAGGATGTTCCGGGCGCCCCTCGGCCTTCAGCAAGGCAGGGCTGGCCACGGCGAGCACGCGCGACATGCCGAAGCTGCGCACGATCATGTTGGCATCGGTATCCAGCTTGCTGCGCACGCGGATCGCCAGATCCACCCCCTCGCCGATCAGGTCCACCCGTCGATTGGTGGATTGCACGCGCACCTGCAACTTGGGATAGCGCGCCATGAAATCCGGCAATACGTGCGCGAGCACCGTCTGGGTCAGCGACACCGGGCAACTGATCCGTACCACGCCGCGTGGTTCGGCACGCAGCTCATCCACGGCATCCTGGGCGGCGCGCGCCTCCTCCAGCACGGCACGGCAGTGTCCATAGAAGCGCTCACCCACCTCGGTGACCACGAAGCGACGCGTGGTCCGTTGCAGCAGCCGCACACCCAGTCGATCCTCCAGCTGGGCCACGCGCTTGCTCAGGCGCGACTTCGGAATGCCCAGCGCCCGCCCCGCCGCCGAGAAGCCACCGTGCTCCACCACGGCCGCAAAGAAGTACAGATCGTTGAGATCCTGCAGCGCACCATCGAGTACGGTCACAATCGTTTCCCTGATGAAACAATGACCGCATTCTAGCCCACGCACAGGGGCGTCGTACCAGCCCCGTGGAAAGCGATGAACGGGTCATGTTGCGCACAAAAAAGCCGCCATGCGGCGGCTTTTTTGCTCGTGGGATACCGGATGAATCGGCATCGAATCCACGGTTGTTGGTGCAAGAGGGGCATCGAAAATCCAGCAATGGCGCGGCTTGCGAAGGCTCGTTTTGAAAGTTCTCCCCAAAGTTACCCCATCCCGTGCGCGACACCCTTCATCGCGGCACGCGAAGGGTTGACCCGCGCAACGCTTCCTCGCGCGCCAGCGCCTCGGCGCAGTCGGTGGCCTCAGCGTCCAGGTCGCACGGCGAAGGCTTGGGCAAGTGGCCGGTGTGGGGTGGCTGGTCAGCGGCTGCCGGTCGGTCTGTTGTGGTCATTCAATCGGTCTTGGAAAGTGGGCGAGATAAGGGTGGGGCCGGAATGGTAGCGCAAGCCAAGATGTGAGGTTTTATCAGGTTTCCCGCCATTCCCTCGCGCGCGTACGCGCGCGATGTGGGCGGCTTGGGCGACATGCTGGGTCTGGCGCCTCGCCCAGCAAACCTAAATCCAATGGCTAACCGCCCGTTTATTCGTCAAAGCCAGGCGCTCCGAACCTGCCCAGCAACCGGGCGAAATGGCCGAACTCGCGGGCGGCCAGTTCGGCATCGCGGGCGGCGTAGCGGTCGAAGGTGCGCTGGCGCATCCATTTCGGTTTGAACGGCTGGCCGAAAAGGTCGCTGTACTCGTCGCCCAGCTTGCGGCGAAGCGCCCAGCGTTGGTCCATTATGCGTTCCGCACCGCTCACGCGCTGGCTGGCGTAGGTGGGCCGGGGCTTGATCGCGTCGCGGTGGCAGAACTGCGCGATGCCGTTCCACTTGTAGAGCCTCACCGCGAGCCGCAGTGAGTACGGGCAGCGGGCATACCAGCGTCGCCCGCCGTAATGGCATGGCAGCGACTCCAAGGCAATGCGGCAGGTCTCCGGCTGGCGCTCGCCGGTGTCGCGCTCGCGGTACGTGTAGTCCAGCACCAGCAGGCCCGCCGTCTCGGTGAGCGTCGCGTGGTAGTTCACGCTGGCGACTTTCTCGCCGTCGCCGTTCGTCCATTGCCAACTGCCGCGCATCTCGCAGTTCGGCACCAGCGCCCCCAGCTTGAGCATGCGCCGCACGTCCAGGCAGGTGGCCGATTCGATGTGCGGTCGCCAGCCGCCGGGATAGCTCACGGATTACCTTGCAGGTGGTCGGGCAGCTCGTCGGCGATCATGGCCTTTATCGTGGCCTCCGCTTCGTCGCCCGCGTGAAGTGTCGGGTACTTGAAGCGATCAATGGCCGGCTCCGCCAGTGCCGACACCAGCGGATCATCGCCACCGATGGCCTGCACCATGACAGCCAGCGGCGAAGGCGCATCCATCGCGGGCCTGCCGACAAGATAGGAAGCCAGGAACGCACGGGCCTGCGCATCGCCTTCCTTCGCGTGGGTAACGGTGGCTTCCACCACGTCGCCCCAGGTTTCCAGCGTGACGCGATCCAGCAGCGTGCGCAGGTAATCGGATTGCGTGCGCCGGTGCGTGACGCTGCCGCGCAGCATCGGGTCGGTGTTCGTCTTGCGGGTCATGCCGCATTACCTCGCTGCCGCAGTTCAGCGGTTTGGCGCTCCCAGCGTCGATAGGCCCAGCGTCGTGCGGGCACAACATACAACCGGCACGGTGCGTGCCCTTCCATGCTCGCAAGCGTAAATCGCTGCACGTCGCCGCGTCGCATGTTCCACCCTGCCGTGCGCTTCGCTTGCTCCAGCGCCAGCAGCACGTCGCCCGGTAGTGTCGCCTTCATCGTTCGTCGCCTTCATTCGTGATGTTCGCGTCGCCAGCGTCCAAAGCCTCAAGATCAAGTCCAAGGCAACAGCACCAGCAACAGCCCAAGCGTCCGCGTGCGCTCCCGCTTGGTAGATATCTAGATAGGTGCACGGATTCCGTGTCTAAGCAGGTGCAAAAACAGGCCGTTTAGACACGGATTCCGGGCCTACGGTCATGCCGCCTTGCTCCCGTAGACACGGATTCCGGGCCTTGTAGACACGGATTCCGTGCTGGCGCTCATGTTTTCGTCGCAGCGCTTCGGCTGCTTCCACAAGCCGGACGCTACGCGCGTCGCCGGTACGTCCAGCTTGCCGTCGCATTCGTCGATGGCGTACCACGTCAATGCGTAGAGACTGCACAGGTGCAAGCCACCTTGCCGCGTTTTCTCGATCAGGCCCAGTTCCAATAATTCGGACAGTGCACGCGCAAGCGTATCGCGCGACTTCCAGCCACGCCCCCGCAGGACGTTCCACGCCGCGCTCAAGTCGCCGTTGTTGTGGCCTCGATACTGGCGCCCAAGATCATTTAGCAGCTTCACGGCGCTGCCGGACAAGCTGCCATAGCTCGGCGAATCCATCACCGCGTGCGGCAGCATGAGAAACCCGCCGCCCCCGGCTCGGCCCTTCATCTTCCGTCGTGTTCTGGTCATCGGGCCACCGCCTTGTCCAGCAGATCAGCCACGGTGTCCAACAAGTTGGCGGCGTGCATGGCTTCCCAGGCGGGCCGGTGGGTAGCGTCGGCGTACTCGCGCAGGTGCTGGCGCACTTCGTCGGTGGCGAGCACGGCCAGCCGCAGCGGGTGTGCGGGTTGCCGGTCGGTGCCGAGCGTGGTGGCGATCATGCGGCAGCCTCGCCGGATTCGCCTACCATGATGCGCTGGAACTCGGCTAGGTCGGCGCGGTGATAGCGCACCAGCCGAGTGCCGATCTTGCGATAGTGCGGGCCTTTTCGTAGGGCGCGCCAGTTGCGCAGGGTGCGGACAGCAACGCCGAGACTGGCGGCGGCTTCGCGTTCGGTTACAAGGTCACCGGGTTCCAGCTTGGCGATGGGTTGGGGCTTCACCATGTTGACTTCCTTCGGCCCGTGTTGGCCGTCGTTGAACATGGTTCGCCATTTTGGTCATGTTTCGCGTTGTGAATAGCCGAAGCGATTCACCCCTTTCCAGCCAACGGCACGGAAAAGAGGGCAGCCCTTTCGTCACCTTGACCTGGTAGAAATGGCTTTGTAGTGCCGCTGAAAGAGGGCGAACCCTTTCAATCAGCGCTGCTTTTTCGACGCCCTGTCGGCAGATCATCGGCGCGCAAAATCGACGCAATGGACTCCGCCAGTTTTGTGCTGGCTCCCTTTGCAACCAGATGTTCGACCACCTCGTTATTGGTGGGCGCAGTTTGGGGTTCGGCAGGGTCGTACGTACTCCACCACTGCCTGGCTGCATCGGCCAAAAGCGCCAGTGCCTTCGTGGTGTGCTCGCCCCATGGCCATCGACCGGCCACAAGTGCGCTCGGCTTTGGCAACACCGGCATGGGCAGAGATGCAGGCAGCGGAAGCGGGTACACAATTCCTTTTGCCTCGCACCATGCCAGCAACGCAGAGGCATCCATTTGCCACGTTTTATCGTTCCGCTTCGTGGTGACCTCTGTCGCCGCCAACTCCCCACGGGCAATGGCCTTGTGCAGCAGGTCTTCGTAGCGCCGAAAGTCAGCCTGCGCATCGTCGGGGAAAAATTGGCTGTCATACGGATCAATACCGATGATCGCGCAAACCACGTCGAACAGTACGAAAGTGGAATCCAGCGACATGACTCGCTTCCACTCCGGGAAGGCTTCCTGGGGTGAAGTATCCGCTGGCACATCGCCCTCAAGTTCAACAGGGATGTCGTGAAACTTTAGAAGGGCAAGGATTTCGCTCGGGCGGAAACCGACGCCCTCGTAGTCAATTTTGAAGTGCTCCATGTGAGCTCCTAAAATGGTATTTCACTCTCGTCGGCAGGCTCTCCGTGTATGGCCGCCACACGCAGTAGATCCATCACAAACTCGCGACCTCGAACGTCTTCTCGCACCCCATACACCCTGCTCATGGATAGAAAGGTGGGTGGAAAGTCTTCACGCGCCAGCAGCCGCAGTATCGTGATGGCTGCCTCCTGGTAACTGCAATCGTTCGCCCGCATCATGCCGCGCAACACCTCGTCGAGACTGACAAAGTCACCATCTTCCTTGGCAAGAAATGCCTTCACGCTCATGCGCACCCTCACGCCCCTGTCGAGAGGTGCCGCGCCAGCCCGGCAGGGTGTCTGGGTCTTCGGGGATCAGCCTAGGCGCGGCGTGAATCGTTGGCGGTGCAGTGTCCCGTCACATCGTCGCATGACCTGCGACCGCTGAGGTCAGATATCCAGCGCGGGCAGTGCGTTGACGATCTTTTGGGTTTCTAGGCTGACGGTGATGACGCGCAGGAACAGTTCCAGCGGGTACTGGGGGTTGTGCATGGTGTCGATGGCCCAGGCGTTCGCGTCGTTGACGATGCCGCTGTCCTTGTCGGGTTCTACACGCTGGCGCTCGACGATCCAGTCCAGCGCGCTCTTGCCGTTGACCACGTAGTCGTAGGCGTCCAGCGGGATGCCGCGCACGGTGAGGTGGTCGTTGTAGATCAGGGTGGTCTTGTCCTTTTCACGGCCCTTGCCGCCGTAGCACATCTTTTCCACGCGGTAGTCGGCGTCGGCGAGTTTCTTGCCGCCGGTGTCAATGGCGGCACCGGCGTACATGGGTACGTTGTCGTAGTGCAGGTGCAGTTCGGCCAGTGCGCGGCCAGCCTTGGCGAAGGCCCGGAAGTCCGCCGCCTGTTTCACGGCGGGGATGCGCGGCAGTTCCTTGGCGAGATTGTCGGCGTAGCGCGCGCGGTAGTCGGGCGAGTGCAGCAGGCCGTAGACGTAATAGAACAGGTCTTCCTTGGTAAGAGATTCGCCAGGATACGCGGACTGAAAATGCGCCAGCCCGGCATCGGTGATGGCATCGCGGCGGGTGTGGCCCGTGGCGGCACCGGATGGCGGCGCAAACAGGCCGCCGGCTTCCGACTCGTCGACCGCTTCGTCGTACAGGTACAACGGGAAGCATTGCGAGCCCGCGACGAAGTGGAAGTTGGGAATAGAAGCCGACATGAGGCAACTGAATCCTGCCGCCTCACCTAAGCCGGTCAGACAAATCACTCGATTCTCCGCCTCCGAATGCGGGAAGATGCGCGGTATCTGCAACACCCTTTCGTTGAAGCGGCGGTTGAAATACAGCCACTGCTTGGTGAATGGGCGATACAGGCTAGGCACCAAACAGCCGGGTTCAAAATCGAAGCGTCGCCCCTTCGCCAGCTCTTGCTTCAAATTGGCGCTCCAACTGATTTCCCTCGGGTTGGTGTCGATGAAACCGTCCACCTTCGCCGCGCGCGCCTTGCCGTCCAGTCCGGGGTGTGCGGCGTCGAAGCGCTGCACCTCGCCGTTGTAGAAGGCGATCATGCTGGTCATGTTGTCAGCTAACGCTTGCCGACTGGCGTTGTAGCACCAAGCGTCACGATTAGTCTTTACGCCTCCCGAGTAGTTTCCGAAGATTGCCGGACTGCCGCCTTTCTTGTCGCCCAGCACCATGAACTGGCCAAAGCTGTCGTCACGCTGACGCAGCCAATCGCCATGCGCGTCCGGCGTGATGGTTTGCCAACCGCCGGCCTTGCCGATGCCGTCGATGGAAGCGTAGGCGTCGATGGCGGCCAGCTTGTCCTCGCGGCTCAGGTAGTCGCCGATGTCGTGGAAGCGGATCACGCCGTGTTCGGCAGCGGCGGGATTCTTCACCAGCAAGGTGATGGCGACCGGGGCACGGCTGCCCATGCCGAACACGTTGTCCTTTTCCTTGCGGCGCGTCTCGCCCGATGTGCGCGCATTGCCCCGCAAATGAAACACATGGATGCTGGAAAACTCCTCCGCCAGGCACTGGCGCAGGCCGTCGGCGGTGTTCGCGTCCAGCCAGCCGGCATTGGTGACGTAGCCGATCACGCCCGCCTCGCCGATGCGGTTGCTGGCCCAGCGGATGGCGCGGATGTAGCTGTCGTAGAGCGCATTTTTCAGGGTTGCTTTGGATCGCGCCGCGTAGGTGCTACGGATGCTTTCGTCCAACTTGGGATAAGGCACGTTCTGGTTGTTGGCGTTCGCATCCCCTTGCCCCACCGAATACGGCGGGTTGCCCACGATGACGCGGATGTCCAGCCTCTTTTGCCGCTTGCGCCGCGCGCTGTTGTCCACCAGCAACGCGTCCACCAGGTCGTCCTTTTCGTCCATCTGGAAGGTGTCGGTGAGGCAGATGCCCTCGAACGGCACGTACTCGCCGCCCACCTGTTCGTGGTAGGTGGCCTCAATGTTGATGGCCGCGATGTAGTAGGCCAGCAGCACGATTTCGTTGGCGTGGATTTCGTGCCGGTACTTGTGCGGCAACTGGGCCGGGTCGATCAGCCCGGATTGCAGCAGGCGGGTGATGAAGGTGCCGGTGCCGGTGAACGGGTCGAGGATGTGCACGCCCTGGCTGCCCAGGGTCTGCCCGAACTCGGCCTGCAGCAGGTGCGCCACGCTGTGCAGGATGAAGTCCACCACCTCCACCGGGGTGTAGACGATGCCCAGCCGCTCCGTCATCTTGGGGAAGGCGTTGCGGAAAAACTTGTCGTACAGCTCCACCACGATCTTTTGCTTGCCGGCGGCGTTGTCGATGCCTTCGGCGCGCTGGCGCACGCTGTCGTAGAAGCTTTCCAGCGTGTCCGCTTCCTTGTCCAGGCGGTGTTCCTGCAGCTTTTCCAGCACGTCCTGCATGGCCCGGCTCATGGGGTTGTGCTGGGCGAAGCTGTACCCGGAAAACAGCGCGTCGAACACCGGCTTGGTGATGAGGTGCTGGGCCAGCATTTCGACGATTTCGTCGTCGCTCAGGCTGGGGTTCAAGTCGTCGCGCAGTTCCTCGGCGAAGGCGTCGAAGGCTTGGCGCTCGGCGGTGTTGTCCGGGCTGGCGAGGATGGCGTGGATGCGGTCGATGTGGGTGCGGGCGATCTTGGCAATGTCGTTGGCCCAGTCTTCCCAGTGGTGGCGGTTGCCGCATTTCTGCACCACCTTGGCGTAGATGGCGCGCTCGATCTCGCCAATCTCGAACGGCAGCGCCGCCGTGCCCTTGTCGCCGTACTGCGGGGCTTGCTCGCCGATGCCGTAGCTGCCGCGTCCGGCCTTGCCGTTGCTGGCGCCGTCCGCGCGGGCGTGGGCGGGCTTGCGCTGCACCTTGTCGGTGATGGCGATGACTTCCATCTTGCGCGGGTCGTGGCCGATCAGTTCCAGCTTGTTGACCATCGCGTCGAAGCGGTCGTCGTGCGAGCGTAGCGCCTGCAGTACCTGCCACACCACGGCGTAAGTGGTGTTGTCGCCCAGCGCCTGTTCCGGCGTGACGCCCGCCGGGATGACCACGGGGAGGATGACGTAACCGCGTCGCTTGCCCTCGGCCTTGCGCATGACGCGGCCCACGGACTGCACCACGTCCACCTGCGAATTGCGCGGGGTGAGGAACAGCACGGCGTCCAGCGCCGGCACGTCCACGCCTTCGGACAGGCAGCGCACGTTGCTCAGCACACGGCAGGTTTGCGCGGGCACGTCGGCCTTGAGCCAGTCCAGCTTGGCTTCCTTGGCGCTGGCGTTCATGCCGCCGTCCACATGCTCGGCCTCGCAGGTGAGGCGCGCGGCGGGTTCCACGGCTTCCTGGCGCTGGTATTCCTCCACCACCGACTGGAACATGCCGGCGATGTTCTTGGAACTGACCTTGTGCACCTTGGCGCTCTTGGCCGGGTCGATGACTTGGCAAAACGCCACGGCGCGCTGCATGGGGTGGTCGTCGCCCACCAGGTCGTCGGCCAGCCCTTGCTTGGCGAGTGCCTTCCAGCAGCCGACGATCTTGGCGGCGTCGTCCACCTTCAACTGGTTGTCGTCGCTGGCCAGCAGCTTTTGCAGGCGCGCGTTGACGTGGCTTTCCTCCACCGCCAGCACGATGACCTTGTAGTCCACCAGCAGGTCGCGCTTGACCGCCTCGGAAAAGGTCAGCACGTGCAGCGGCTTGCCGTACAGGGCTTCGTCGTCCATGGAACACAAGGCCACGTTGTCCCGCATGGCGGTGGCCTTGGCGCTGTCGGCGTAGATGCGCGGCGTGGCGGTCATGTAGAGCCGTCGGGCGCCTCGGATGTAGGCGGCGTCGTGCACGCGCACAAAGGCGCTTTCGTCGTCGTCGCCGAAAGTGGCTCCAGTGGTGCGGTGGGCTTCGTCGCAGACGATCAGGTCGAAGTCCGCCAGCGCGTGGTCGTGCTGGGCGCGGTGGATGACCTCGATGGAATGGTAGGTGGAGAACACCACGCTCATGTGCTGAGCGTCGTGGCGCTTGGCCATCTCGCCCGCAAGCCGCTTGGCGTCGGTGGTGGCCGGGTAGCGCAGTTCGTGGATGTAGGTTTGCACTTCGTCGTCGTTGGCGCGGCGTTTCTTACCCACGTCGCTGTCCGAACACACGGCGAAGCTGTGCAGGGGCGTGGCGCTTTCTTGCGTCCACTCGGTGAGCGTCTGCGATAGCAGCGACAGGCTGGGCACCAGGAACAGCACACGCTTGCCCGCGCCCGCCAATTGCTCGGCGATCTTCAGCGCGGTAAACGTCTTGCCGGTGCCGCAAGCCATGATGAGTTTGCCGCGCTCGGCTTCGGCCAGCCCTGCCGCGACGCCGGCGACTGCCGATGTCTGGTGCGGGCGCAGCGCCTTGCGGGGTTTCAGCGCCGGCTCGGCGCGGGGCTGGTAGCGCGCCCATTCAATCTGGCTGGCTTCCAGGTCGTGCAGGTCGATCTTGCTGACCGGCGGTTGCTGATCGCGCAGGGCGTCTTCGGCGTGTTCGCTCCACTTGTCGGTAGTGCAGACGATGACGCGATGGGCGAAGGGGCGTTTGCCGGACGCGGTGAAAAAGCTGTCGATGTCCTTTTTCTGCAGCGTGTGGTCGGCGGCGTACAGCTTGCATTGGATCGCGTGCACGTCGCCGGTGGCGGTTTCGGCCACCAGGTCGATGCCGGTGTCGCGTGCGTCCTGCCCCTGCTCCCTAGCCCAATCCGCGTAGCGCCAGACCTTGGCGTACAGGTCGCGGTAGGTGGCCTCGTGCTGCAGATAGCACAGGGTCAGGTCTTCAAAGTAGGTGCCTTTCTCGCGCTCGGTGACGGCCAGTTGGCGGTAGGTGTCCAGCAAGCGGGACAGCGGCGTGGTGGCATTCGTCATGCGGGGTGTAGCTCCATGGGTGCTCAGGCCGCCCACTTAGGGCAGCGCGCTATCCTCCCATGATGCCCAGCGCGTGCCGCGCTGTCACCGCCGGAATGCGATCAGCTTGCCTTGCGCTTGAACGGCACGACGCTGCCGCCCGCGCGCAGGGCGTCCAGGTAGTCGGCCCATGCCTGCATCATGCGCGTGCGCTCGTCCAGATACTGCGCCGCGTGGGTGTACGCCTCGCGCACCTTGTTGTTTTCGGCGTGGGCTAGCTGGCGCTCGATGGCGTCGGCGTTCCAGCCCATTTCGTTCAAGCGGCTGGCGGCCATGCTGCGGAAGCCGTGGCCGGTCATTTCGTCGGTGCCGTAGCCCAGCCGGCGCAGCGCGGCGTTGACGGTGTTTTCGCTCATGGGGCGATTGATCGTGCGCAGGCCGGGGAACACGTAACGCGCTTCGCCGGTGAGCGGTTGCAGATCACGCAGGATCGTCACAGCCTGCGTGGACAGCGGCACGATGTGCGCGGCCTTCATCTTCATGCGCGCGCCGGGGATGCGCCACATGGCATCGGCAAGATCGAACTCCGACCACTCGGCTTGCCGCAGTTCGCCGGGGCGCACGAATACCAGCGGTGCCAGCTTCAAGGCGGCCAGCGTCACGGGCTGGCCGGTGAAGCCGTCGATGGCGCGCAGCAGTTCACCGATGCGGGCGGGATCGGTGATGGTGGAGTGGTGTTTGGTCTTGGGCGACTTCAAAGCGCCGCGCAGGCTGGCCGTGGGGTCTAGCTCGGCCCTACCTTCCAGAATCGCCCAGCGGAACACCTGCCCCGCCTTGATCCGGGCGCGCTTGGCGGTTTCCAGCTTGCCGGTGGCCTCGATCTTGCGCAGGGCGTCCAGCAGCAGGCGCGGGGTGACCTCAGTCAACGGCAAGTTGCCAATCTCGGGGAACAGGCAGGTTTCCAGCGTCCACCGCGACTTGCGCAAGGTGACCTCGGCGCAGTCCTGTCGCGCCAGCCATTCGCGCGCCACTGCCTCGAATGTATCGCCCGCCGCCGTCGCGGCCTCGACCTTGGCGGCCTTGGCTTCCTGCCGCTTTTCGCCGGGGTCGATGCCAGCAGCCACCTGCGCCCGCGCGCTCCCGCGTCGCTCGCGTGCAATCCGCAAACTCACTTCGGGGTAAGTGCCCAAGCTCAGGGTGTTTTCCTTGCCAGTGTCCGGACGCCGATACTTCCAGCGCCACCACTTCGCCCCGGACGGCTGGACCAGCAGGAACAGGCCGCCGCCATCGGTCAGCCTGTACGGCTTGGCCTGCGGCTTGGCGTTCGCCACGGCAGACGGGGAAAGCTCGGGAACACGCTTGGGCATGATGGCTACCTTTGGGGGTAACTGCCGCTTCGGGCTACCCCCAAGCTGGCCAGTTCCCCCAAAAACTACCCCCAAACTTGGGTGATGTATAGGGTAACTCGGGCAGCTTCCGTGACGTATCCAGGCACTCAGGCAAAGAAAAAGCCCCGCAGAACGGGGCTTTAGGGGTGTTGCGTGACATCTCGTGATGTCTAATTGGTGCCCAAGAGGGGACTCGAACCCCTACGACTCTCGTCGCTACCACCTCAAGGTAGTGCGTCTACCAATTCCGCCACCTGGGCAGGTGTCTTGCTGATCCGTCAATGCTTGGCAGGCGCACTCGGTACGTCAGGCTGCGTTTTCGCAGCCGGCGCGGCCGGCACGTCGCTGTTGGCAGCGGCCGGGGTCGGCGTTTCCGCCTTGGCCGGTGCCGCCTGCTTCGCGGGCTGCGCATTCTGGGACTTCGCGGGCTGATTGCCAAGCCCCGCCATCACGCCCAGATCGCTGTTCGCAGCCTGCTGCGGTGCGCCGTTGACTTTCAGGTAAATGCCCATGCCGAGGCTGAGCAGGAAAAACAACGTGGCCAGCACGCCCGTGGCACGCGACATGAAGTTCGCCGAGCCACGCGCACCGAACACGGTTGCCGAGGCACCGCCGCCGAAACCCGAGCCCGCATCGGCGCCCGCGCCGCGCTGCATCAGGATCAGCACGATCATCGCCGCAGCGATCAGGATGTAGAACACGCTGAAGATTACAAACATGTAGGTGCAGGCCCTGGCACTAGTGCGCGGCGGCGCAGATGCCCAGGAAATCGGCGGCCACCAAGGCGGCTCCACCGATCAACCCTCCATCCACATCCGGCTGCGCGAACAATTCCGCGGCATTTGCCGCCTTCACGCTGCCGCCATAAAGCAGCCGCGTCAGACCGGCAATCATAACATCCTCTTTCGCCAGTTGGCTACGGATGAAGGCATGCACTTGCTGCGCCTGTTCCGGACTGGCGGTACGGCCCGTACCAATGGCCCACACCGGCTCGTACGCGATCACCGCAGTATCGAAACTGGCGATGCCGTTGAGTGCCAGCACGGCCTGCAACTGCGCCGCGATCACCGCTTCGGTCTGGTCTGCCTCGCGCTGCTCCAGTGTTTCGCCGACGCAAAGGATCGGGGTAAGCCCAGCCGCACGCGCGGCGGCAAACTTGCGTGCTACCAGCTCATTGCTCTCGGCGTGATAGTGGCGCCGCTCGGAATGGCCGACCAAAGTCCATTGGGCACCGACGTCAACCAGCATGGCGGCGGATACCTCACCGGTATAGGCGCCCTGCCCCTCGTGCTCGCTGACATCCTGGCCACCGATGCCCAGGCCGCTGTCGGCGCACTGCCGGGCCAGACCGGACAGGTAAGGGAACGGCGGGAAGACCAGCACGTCGATATCCGCCGGCTTGGCGGCGGCGATCTCGCCGACCAGCGCTTCGGCCATCGAATGGCTGCCGTGCATCTTCCAGTTGCCTGCGACGAGTTTCTTGCGCATGCCGTTGCCTTATTCCATTGCGTTCAAAGCGCGAAGGGTACCGATCGAAGCAACTTGCGGCAACGCCATGCACGCGCATGCCATCATGCACGTTCAGCCTCATCGGAAACCAGCCATGTCATCTGCTCGCCCGCTCAGCCTGATCACCGGCGCTTCGGCCGGCATCGGCGCCGCCTTTGCCCGCGCGCTCGCGGCCCGGGGCCATGACCTGGTGTTGACCGCACGACGTACCGAACGGCTCGAAGCATTGGCCGCCGACATGCGCCAGCAACACGGCAGCACGGTGACTGTGCTGACCGCGGACCTTGCCGATCCGGCGGCCACGGCGACCCTGTGCGACGAACTGGCCAGGCGCGGTCTGGCCGTGGATTGGCTGATCAACAACGCCGGCTATGGCGTACCGGGAACATTCGTGGCCAACGCGTGGCAAACCCACGCCGATTCCCTGCAGGTGCTGCTGACTGCTCCCACCGAACTGGCCTGGCGCCTGCTGCCCGCCATGCGCCAGCGCGGGTACGGCCGCATCATCAACGTGGCCTCGCTGGCCGGCCATGTGCCGGGCACCGCCGGCCACACCCTGTATGCCGCCACCAAGTCATACCTGATCAAGTTCTCGCAATCGCTGGCGCTGGAAAACCACGACCGCGACGTCCACGTCTGCGCCCTCTGCCCCGGTTTCACCCGTTCGGAATTCCATGATGTCACCGGCACCCGCGCACTGATGAACAAGCTGCCCGGCTTCATGTGGCAAACGGCGGAGGACGTGGTGCTGGAGGGCATCGACGCCGTGGAGCGTGGCGAAGCCGTACTCGTCACCGGCCACGTGAATCGCTTCATCAAGGGCCTGTTCAAGCTGATGCCGGATCGCCTGGCACTGCGTCTTTCCGCTCGCCAGGCCCGCCGCTACCGACAGCAGGAATGACCGTGCAACGCGCCATCGCATTGCCACCCGTCGAATCGACCATGACGAGGACACCATGAGCCTGTTCCCCACCCGCATGCAGCCCCTGCCCTACCGCAAACCTGTCGAAGGGCGCGATTACTGGGTGATGGACGATGTGCTGGATGATCCGCAGGCGGTGCGCGATCGCTGCCTGGCCAAGACCGACTGGGAATACGGCTTTCCGCACACCGGCGAAGCATGGCCGGGGATGCGCGCCAGTCCGGCGCTGCTGGAGCCGGAGCTGGCCGGCATCGAAGCCCGCGTGCGCCAGGCGACTGGCGTGAAAAAACTGAAGGTCGGCAGCGCACCGGGGGGATTGAAACTCAACCACAACTGCGTGCAGGTGGTCGGCGCCGTCGAGGGCGCGGTCAAGCCGCATACCGATTCGCGTGATCTCTGCCGCTATGCCGCCGTGCTTTACCTCAACCCGCAGGTGTCCGAGCGCTGCGGCACCAGCTTCTTCCGCCAGCGCATGGCCGGCAACCAGTTGGGCGGCAACCTGGTGATGCCGCCGCATCGCAACCTGGTCGATGCGCTGGGCAATCGTTTCGTGCAGCCCGATGCCTTCGTCGAAGACGTGCGCGTGGCGCATCGCTTCAATCGCCTGTTGTTGTACAAGGCCAACATCATCCACAGCGCCAGTGCCTACGGAGGCCTGGAAGACGCCGCCAGCAAGCGCATGACGGCGGTGTTCTTCTGGATGACCTGACCGGGTCGCCTGGCAGGATTGGCTCGATCAGATCAGCTTGATCTCGCGCAGCCGCTGCTGCAGGTATTCGTGCGAGGTGATCGGCGTGTCGTAGCGCTTCGGGTTGTCCGGCGTGATGCACTGGGGCACCGGATCAAGCACCACGTCCGGGTTCGGGTGCAGGAAGAACGGCACCGAGTAGCGCGGCTTGCGTGCATTCTCGTTCGGCGGATTCACCACGCGATGGGTGGTCGACGGGTACACGTGGTTGGTCAGCCGCTGCAGCATGTCGCCGATATTCACCACGATGGCGTCGCCCTCGGTGGTGATCGGCAGCCACTCGCCCTCGCGCGTGAGCACTTCCAGCCCTTCCGCGCTGGCCCCGACCAGCAGGGTGATGAAGTTGATGTCCTCATGCGCACCGGCGCGCACGTTGGGAACGTTTTCTTCGGTGATCGGCGGATAGTGGATCGGACGCAGGATGGAATTGCCCTGCTCGGTTTTGTCCTCGAAATAGTTCTCGGGCAAGTCAACGTGCAGGGCCAGCGCACGCAACACGCGGGTGCCGAGCTGGTCCAGCGCCTGGTACAGGCCGTAGCCGTACTGGCGGAACGCCGGCACTTCCGCCGGCCAGAGGTTCGGCGGCATCACGTCGGCGAAGGTCGAGTCGCGCGGGATCTCGCGACCGATATGCCAGAACTCCTTGAGGTCAGGGAAATGGCTGTCCTTGGCGGTCTCCACCTTGAATGGCGTATAGCCGCGCGCGCCGCCGCCGCCGCGCACGTGGTACTTCATCTTGGTGTCGGCAGGCAGCGCGAAAAAGCGCTGGAACACGTCGTAGGCGCCATCGACCAGTTCGCGGGAAATGCCATGGCCGCTGATGCAGCAAAAACCGAATTCACGATAGGCGGCGCCGAGCTCGGCCACGAAGGCGGCACGGTCGGTGTCGTAACGGCGGATATCCAGGGTAGGAACGTTTTTCATGAGTCGAGTCCAGGTTGACATGCGGTCGAAGGTGTTCCGCCACCGCAGGGGCGGTGCACGTCGGGCCATTCCTTGGCGACCGGGTCCTGGCTGACCTGAGACAGACGTCAATGCGTCTGCTGGTTCACGAGCGTTCTGCCGCGGATTTTACGACGTCTGCCAACCGTTCCGCCATCTGCCGCACCTCGGCCTCGTCGGCGGCTTCCACGGTGACGCGCACCAGCGGCTCGGTGCCCGAGGCTCGCAACACCACGCGGCCGCGGCCGTGCAGGATACGCTCCACCTCGGCCTGTGCCTCGCGCACCGCATCGCTGGACAACGCTTCGCGGGCACCTTCGGCACGCACGTTGAGCATGATCTGGGGCATCTTGCGCAGGCCCTTGCGGACGTCGGCCAGATCTTCGCCGGACAGCGTCAACGCTTCGAGCACTGCGAGCGCAGCCACGATGCCATCGCCGGTGGAGGCGCGATCCAGGCACAGGATATGGCCGGAGGTCTCGCCACCGAGGGTGCCGTCGTGCTCCTTGAGTCGCTGCAGCACGTAGCGATCACCCACGTTGGCGCGCAACAGCGTGGCACCGAAACCTTCCAGCGCCAGTTGCAAGCCATAGTTGCTCATCAAGGTGCCGACCACCGGCCCTTGCAACAGGCCGCGGGCGTGCCAGCTGCGGGCAAGCACGAAAAGGATGTCGTCGCCGTCGGCCACGGCGCCGTGGCGATCGACCAATTGCACGCGGTCGCCATCGCCGTCGAAGGCGATGCCAAGGTCGGCGCCATGCTCCAGCACGGCCTGCTGCAAGGCCCGCGGATGGGTGGAACCTACTTCGCGATTGATGTTGAAGCCATCCGGTTCGTCACCGATGGCAATGACCTCGGCGCCCAACTCGGCGAATACCTTGGGTGCCACCTGATAAGTCGCGCCATTGGCGCAATCCAGCACCAGCTTCATGCCGGCCAGACTGAAGTCCTCGGCCAAGGTGGCCTTGCAGAACTCGGCGTAACGGGTCACCGCATCGGCAATGCGCACCACCTTGCCCAGGCAGTCCGAGTCGACGGTGGCGAAGTCCGCATCCACCTCGCGCTCGATCGCGTCCTCCACTGCATCGGACAGCTTTTCACCGCTGGCGGAGAAGAACTTGATGCCGTTGTCGTGGTGCGGATTGTGCGAGGCGCTGATCACGATGCCGGCATCGGCGCGCAGGCTGCGCGTGAGGTAGGCCACGGCCGGCGTCGGCATCGGGCCGAGCAGGCGAACGTCCGCACCGGCAGCCACCAGGCCGGCTTCCAGCGCGGATTCGAACATGTAGCCGGACACGCGGGTGTCCTTGCCGATCAGCACCAGCGGGCGCTGGCTGGTCTTTTTCTGCTGCGCTTTCTGCTGCGCGGCGAGCACCGCGCCCAACGCACGCCCCAGTTTCAGCATGAAATCGGCACTGATCGGCCACTGCCCCACCCGACCGCGAATGCCATCGGTACCGAAATACTTGCGTTGACTCATCGTGATGCCTTTCCGAAAGATTCCCTGCCCTGACGGCGAGCTCCATGCAACGCCGCCCTGCCCTGCCTGTTGTTCAATCGTCATCCGGCCAGCGCGGTGCCGCCGGCTTCGGATCGCGACGCGGCGCCTCGTCACCGGCATGCACACCATGCCAAACCGCGAGCGCATCCACCGTCGCCATCACGTCATGCACGCGCACCATGCGCGCGCCGCGCTGAACCGCGATCAACGCGGCCGCCACCGACCCGGCCGCACGTTCCGCGGGAATGTCGCGCGCGGTGAGCGTGCCAATCATCGCCTTGCGCGACAGCCCCGTATACACGCCACTGCCCAAGTCGACGAAGCGCTCCAACGCCCGCAGCAAGGCCAGATTGTGCTCCAGGTTCTTGCCGAAGCCGAAACCCGGGTCGACCATCACCTTGCGTCGATCCATCCCGGCCAGCTCGCAGGCGAACAGGCGGTCGGTAAGGAAGCGATGCACCTCGCCGACCACGTCGTCGTAGTGGGGTTCGTCCTGCATGCTGCGCGGTTCGCCCTGCATGTGCATCAGGCACACCGGCACGCCCAACTCGACCGCGGCATCCAGCGCGCCCTCGCGGCGCAAGGCGTAGACGTCGTTGATCATGCCGGCGCCCGCCGCCACGGCCGCCCGCATCACTTCGGGCTTGGACGTATCGATGGCGATCGGCAATGTGGTACGCGACACCAGTTGCTCGATCACCGGGATCACCCGGCGCAGTTCCTCGTCCGGCGGCACGTCGGCCGCACCGGGGCGAGTGGACTCGCCGCCGACATCGAGCATGTCGGCGCCCTGCTCCGCCATCGCCAGGCCATGCGCGACGGCCACGTCAATGTCCGCATAGGCGCCGCCATCGGAAAACGAGTCCGGGGTGACATTGAGAATGCCCACCACGCGTGGCCGATCCAGCCGCAACGGCCGTCCGGCGCAATCGAGAACGGGCGCGAACAAGTCGCTGGACATGCTGTTTTCTCCGCTTGGTCCGGGCCCGGGTTCAGCCCAGGCCGCCGAGTTCGCCCATGTGCTGGCGGTAATGACGCAACTCCTCGATGGAATCGCGAATGTCCGACAGCGCGGTATGTGCAGACTCCTTGCTGAAGCCCTTGGCCACCGTCGGCGCCCAGCGCCGCGCCAGTTCCTTCAAGGTGGACACGTCGAGATTGCGGTAGTGGAAATAACGCTCCAGCCGCGGCATCTGTCGATGCATGAAACGACGATCCTGGCAGATCGAGTTGCCGCACATCGGCGACTTGCCGCCCGGTACCCATTCGCGCAGGAAATCCACCGTGGCCTGCTCGGCCGTGGCGTGGTCCGTGGTCGATTGCAGCACCTGCTGCCACAGGCCGGACTTGCCGTGCTGGTTGCGGTTCCATGAATCCATCGCCTCCAGCCGATCCAGCTCGTGGCGGATGGCGAACACCGGCCCCTCGGCCAGCACGTTGAGGTGCTTGTCGGTGACGATGGTGGCAATTTCGAGAATCGAGTCGGCATCGGTGTCGAGGCCGGTCATTTCCAGATCGATCCAGATCAGGTTTTCGTCGTTGGCTTGGCTCATGCGCTCTCCTTGGGAGCCTGTCGGACGTGGGCGGTCAAGGCAAAAATTCGACTGCGCGAGAACAGGTTATCGCCGCGTCGCAGGCCCATGATGGTTCCATGGATCAAGAGGCGGCGGAAACATGGACCGCGCAGTCGGATTTGCAACCCAACCGGCCAAGCCTGACTGGCCCGGCCCGGCAGGCTCGATTCGAGCAGTCTATCAGCACGCCATGCGATCATCGGGTATCTGCCCTCAGGGAACATCATGCAGACCTTCTTCTGGCACGACTACGAAACCTTCGGCGCCGACACCCGGCGCGATCGCCCGGTCCAGTTCGCCGGCATCCGCACCACCATGGAGCTGGAGATCATCGGCGAGCCGGTGATGTTCTTCGGCCAGCCGCCACGGGACAGCCTGCCTCACCCCGAAGCCTGCCTGATCACCGGGATCACGCCGCAGCAGGCCGAACGCGAGGGCGTGAGCGAAGCCGAGTTCGCGGCGCGCGTGCATGAACAACTGGCCGAACCAGGCACCTGCGGCGTGGGCTACAACTCGCTGCGCTTCGACGATGAAGTGACCCGGCAGCTGCTTTACCGCAACTTCTACGAACCTTATGGTCGCGAATGGGCCAACGGCAATTCGCGCTGGGACCTGATCGACCTGGTGCGCATGTGCGAGGCGCTGCGGCCCGAGGGCATCCACTGGCCGACGCGCGAAGACGGCTCACCCAGCTTCAAGCTGGAGCACCTGGCCACCGCCAATCACCTGCTGCAGGAACGCGCCCACGACGCGCTGTCCGACGTACACGCGCTGATCGACCTGGCGCGGCTGATCCGCGTACGCCAACCGCGGCTGTGGGACTGGCACTTCGCGCTGCGCCGCAAGCAGCGCGTATTCGAACTGCTCGACGTGGCGAACATGACGCCGCTGGTGCACATCTCATCGCGCTACCCGGCCAGCCGGCATTGCCTGGCCATCATCGCGCCTCTGGCCTTGCACCCCAGCCGCCCGGGCGAAATCATCGTCTACGACCTGGCTACCGATCCGGCCGAACTGCTGGCGCTGGACGAAGACGAGATCGCCGATCGCGTGTTCACCTCGCGCGCCGACCTGCCCGAAGGCATCGAGCGCATCCCGCTGCGCACCGTGCGCGCCAACCGCACGCCGGCGCTAGCGCCGCTGTCCACGCTCAAGGGCACGGACCTAGGCCGGCTGCAGCTCGACCTGGAGCGCAACCTGGCCCATCGCGATACCCTGCACGCCGCCACCGGACTGGCCGACAAGGTGCGCCGCATATTTGCCCGCGCCAGCGACCTGCCGCCACCGGAAGATCCGGAGCTGGCGCTGTACGCCGGCTTCCTGCCCGATGGCGACAAGCGCCTGCTGGCCGAAGTGCGCGCCACGCCGCCCGCGCAGCTCGGCACGCGCACCTTTCCGTTTCGCGATCCGCGCTATCCGGAACTGCTGTTCCGCTATCGCGCCCGCAACTGGCCCGAGACACTGGATGCCGCCGAACGCGAACGCTGGGGGCACTTTCGCCGCGAGCGCATCAGCCGCCCCACACCACTGACCACGCTGACGCTGGACGATTACACCGCCAAACTGGCGCTGATGCGCGAAGATGCAGCGCTGGCCGATCGCCGCCCCCTGTTCGACCAGCTGCAGGCCTGGGGCGAACAGCTTGCCGCCGAAACCGGCCTTTCCATCTGACTCATGCCCTGATCAACACCATGTCGAAAGCCTACTTCTCCCCCGCCAGCTTCCGCTTCCTGCGCGCGCTGGATCGCAACAACAGCCGCGACTGGTTCCAGGCGCACAAACCCGACTACGAGCGTCATGTACGCGAGCCGTTCCTTGAGCTGATCGCCGACATGCAAGCGCCACTGGCGAAAATCAGTCCGCATTACCGCGCCGATCCGCGCAAGAACGGCGGCTCGCTGTACCGCATCTATCGCGACACCCGTTATTCGAACAACAAGCTGCCGTACAAGCCCTGGCAGGGCTCGCGCTTCTTCCACGAACGACGCCGCGAAATTCCCGCGCCCAGCTTCTACCTGCACATCCAACCTGGCGACTGCTTTATCGGTGGCGGCATGTGGCATCCCGAGCCGGATGCACTCAAGCACATCCGCGCTTTCCTCGCCGACAACCCCGAAGCCTGGAAGCGCGCCACGCGCAGCAAGGCATTTCGCGACCGCTTCACGCTATGGGGCGATTCGCTGGTCCGTCCGCCACGCGGCTACGATCCGGAGCACGAACTGATCGACGACCTCAAGCGCAAGGATTTCGCGGCCGGCGAAAGCATCGACGAAGCCCTGGCCTGCTCCGCCGAACTGCTGCCGCGAACGGTGGAAAGCTTCAAGCGCATCGCGCCGATGATCGACTACCTGTGTGCCGCGCAGGAGCTGGAGTTTTAGTGGCCGGTGAGTACCGGCTTTTTGTTCGTCATCCCAGCGGCTCTCAACGGCCGAAGGGCCGGTCAAGCTGGGATCCAGCGCCTCCAGGCTATTACACACAAAGGCGCTGGATTCCTGCCTTCGCAGGAATGACGAGCCAAAGTTGCCATTACCCTCTCTAGATTTGCGGGAGAGAGGTTCATTCAGGTGCTTTCGGGCGAAGTTGCCCGAGCTCGTGCGAGCAACCAGAGACAAGTACCGACACTCACCAGGGCGGTGATCGCCACATAGTGCGCCGGCGCCATGCGGCCGGCGCGCGCGGCCAGCCAGCCGATCGCCGTGGCGGTGCCGGCGCCGAACACCGCGTAGGCCACGTTGTACGCAAACGACAGCCCCGAGAAGCGTACCTCGGGCGGAAATGCGCGCACCATCACCGTAGGCACCACGCCGACCACGCCCACCAGCAGCCCATCCAGCGCATACAGCGACAGGAAATGCGCGCCGCCCGCGGCAAGATCGCCGAACAATGCATAGGTGCCCAGCACCAGGGCCAGCGAGCCCACCAGCAATACGCGCAACTCACCGAAGCGATCCGCCAGCCATCCGTAGAGCACGCAGCCCAGCGTAAGTCCCAGTGCCGCCAACGCATTGCCGAGAAAGGCCAGCCGCGGCGCGATGTGGAAACTCTTCGGCGCCAGTGAGGGCAGCATCAGGATCACCACCACGACCGCCGCCGTAAGCATCCAGGTCACCAGCATCGACACCGCCACACCACCGCGATGTTCGGACAACACTACGCGCAGCGGCATACCCTGGCTGAGCTGGCGACGCTCGCGCATTTCCGTGAACACCGGCGTCTCGTCCAGCCAGCGGCGCAACCACACCGCCATGAAACCGAACACGCCACCCAGCAGGAACGGCACGCGCCAGCCCCAGCCCAGCAATTGCGCATGGTCGAGCCGGGCATTCAACGCAGCAGCCAGCAACGAGCCGATCAGGATACCCACCGTCAGCCCGGCGGTGAGGCTGCCGCAGGCGAAACCGACCCGGCGCGCCGGTGCATGTTCGGCCACGAAAACCCACGCCCCCGGCACCTCGCCGCCCACCGCGATGCCCTGCACCACGCGCAACAGCAAGAGCAGCAGCGGCGCCAGCACGCCGACCTGCGCATAGCCGGGCAACAGGCCAATCGCCAATGTGGGCAACGCCATCAGGAACACGCTGAGCGTGAACATGCGCTTGCGGCCGGAGCGATCGCCGAAGTGCGCCATCACGATGCCGCCCAGCGGTCGCGCCAGGTAGCCAGCGGCAAAGATGCCGTAGACCTGCACCTGCGCCAGCCACGGCGCAGTGTCCTTCGGAAAGAACAGCTCGCTCAACGGCAACGCCAGGAACACGAACACCACGAAGTCGTAGAACTCCAGCGCCCCGCCCAATGCGGACAACAGCAAGGTACGCGCATCGCGTCGATCGAGCGGTCGTGTCTCGTGCGATCGGGCAGGCAACGGGGCGGCGCTGACAGCGGTCATCGGCAGACCTTTCCGGGGGCGGAACGAGGGAGCCGGCACCTTAGCGCAAATCGCCCGGATTGCGGATCATGCCTATGGACATCGCGCCGCCGTCGCCGGATGCTGCACCTGCCGGCGGGATGTCCGGCGAATGGCATGGCGCGGCGAGTTGGCCACGTGCATGCCTGGCGACGTTTCAAGGGGAACAACAGCGTCGCGCGATCTGGTTTTCAGCGTGTTTCGAAGCATGACGCCTGCAGTCACTTCCCGTGCTGCATTCGCCTCACCCACCTGCAACCGACAAGGAGTACCCCATGCACAATCTGGGCAAGCGTATGACGGCCGAGTTCTTCGGCACCTTCTGGCTGGTCCTGGGCGGCTGCGGCAGTGCCGTGCTGGCCGCCGGATTCCCGCAATACGGCATCGGCTTCGCCGGCGTGGCACTGGCCTTCGGCCTGACCCTGCTGACCATGTGCTACGCCATCGGGCACATTTCCGGCTGCCATATCAACCCGGCAGTGACCTGTGGCCTCGCCGCCGGCGGCCGCTTTCCGCTGAAGGACGTGGTGCCGTACATCATCGCGCAGGTGATCGGAGCCATCCTTGCCGCCGCAGTGCTCTACGTGATCGCCTCGGGCAAGCTCGGTTTCGATGCCACCGCCAGCGGCTTTGCCTCGAACGGTTATGGCGCCCATTCGCCGGGCGGCTATTCGATGGGTGCCGCGGCAGTATGCGAACTGGTGATGACCGGCTTCTTCATCTTCATCATCATGGGCGCAACACACCAGAGCGCGCCGGTGGGCTTCGCTGGCATCGCGATCGGCCTGGCGCTGACCCTGATCCACCTGATCAGCATCCCGGTCACCAATACTTCGGTGAACCCGGCGCGCTCGACCGGCGTGGCCCTGTTCCAGGGCGGTTGGGCCGTGCATCAGTTGTGGTTCTTCTGGGTGATGCCGATCATCGGCGGCATCATCGGCGGGCTGATCTACCGTTTCCTGTGGAACGACCGGCCCACGCTGCCGGACATCAAGGGCGATCACGCTTGAACCCCAGGCGGCACGCGTCCCATCGGGCGCGTGCCGTGGCTTACGCGTCGGCGAACGGAAACGCCAGTACGTCGGCGATGGCATCGGTGCCGGCCAGGCACATCAGCAGCCGCTCGATACCCAGCGCCACGCCGGCGCAGTCCGGCATGGCATCAAGCACGGCCAGCAGGCGTTCGTCGATCGGCACCTCGCGCAGGCCGCGTTCACGCCGCCGCGCATTGTCCCGCTCGAAGCGTGCGCGTTGCTCGGCCGCGTCGTTGAGTTCGTGGTAACCATTGGCCAGTTCATGCGGCCCGAGATACAGCTCGAAACGTTCAGCCAGCGGTGGATCGCCGGGGCGGACCTTCGCCAATGCGCACTGGCTGGCCGGGTAGTCGTGGATCACCGTGATGCGATCACGCGGGAATGCCGGCTGCAGCTTGTGCGTCAGCAACAGGTCGAGCCAGTCGTCGCGTGTCAGTCCGGCCGGATCGATGCCGTATTCCGCCAACGGAGCGCGCAACGCGTCGATGGCGGCGTGGGCCGGATCCAGCCCCAGCTCGTCGATGAACAGGGAGCGATAGCCTGTAATCATCACTTCGGCGCGACGCCCCGTCATCGCCAGCGCCGATTCCACCAGCTCGATGGTCTCGCGCATCAGCCGACGATGGTCCCAGCCGGTGCGATACCACTCCAGCATGGTGAACTCGGGATTGTGCCGGCCACCCGCCTCACCATTGCGAAACACCCGGCCCAGTTCGTAGCAATCGCCCACGCCCGCCGCGAGCAGGCGCTTCAGCGGAAACTCCGGCGAGGTTCGCAACCAGCGCTCGCGCGCGCCGGCGTCGACATGGCCGCTGAACATCGTGGTGAAGCTTTCGATGTTGAGGTCGGTATTGCCGGCCGCGGAAAGCATCGGCGTTTCCACTTCCAGCACATCGCGCGCGATGAAGAATCCGCGCACCAGGGCGTACACGTGGGCGCGCAGTTGCAAGGCCGCATGCATCGTCGCTGCACTCACGCGGATGTTCCATGACGCTCGAACAGCGCGACAAGCTGCGCTTCATCCCATACCTCCACGCCCAGCTCACGCGCCTTGTCCAGTTTGGAGCCGGCCGCTTCGCCGGCCACCACCACGCTGGTTTTCTTCGATACCGAACCGGCCACCTTGGCGCCCAGTGCTTCCAGCTTCTCCTTGGCTTCGTCGCGGCTGAGCGACGTCAGCGCGCCGGTTAGCACAAAGGTCTGCCCGGCCAGGGGCGCCTGGGTGGCAGAGGCGGATGCGGAAGCGGGGATGGCATCGAGCAGATGCTGCATGGCGGTTTCGGCCGTGCGCAGCTCGGCCAGTGATGCTGGATCGGCGAGGAACGCCTCCAGTCCGGCCACCGCCGCCTGCGGTACGCCTGCGGTGGACCAGTGTGCGGGCCCGCCTGCCAACAACGCGTCCAGCGTGGGGAAATGCTGCGCCAGCAAGGCACTGCTCTTCGGGCCAAGCTTGGCGATGTTCGCCATGTCCAGCAGCACTGCCAGGCTCAGCCGTGCGCGCAATTGCGGCGAAGGAGCACTCTCGTCGCTGAAATGGATGCCGGCGGCGAGCAAGGCATCGACCACCTGCTGGTTGCCTTCCTGTGCGAAGAAAGCGGCGATGGAAGTGGCCACTTCGGCCCCGACATCGGGCAACACGCGCAGCACCGGTGCCGGCATGGCACGCACGATATCCAGCCGACCCAGCCAGGCCGCCAGGGTCTTTGCCGTGCTCTCGCCGACGTGCACGATGCCCAGCGCGAACAGGAAGCGGGCCAGCGTGCCGGACTTGCTCGCCTCGATGCCATCGACCAGGTTCTCGGCCCACTTGGTGGCGATCTTGCCCTGCTTCACGGTCTCCGGCGTGACGCCGTCGCGCTCATCGGCGCGACGTTTCATTTCCAGGAAGTCCTCCAGCGTGAGCTGGTACAGGTCGGCCGGCGTGTGCACGCAACCAAAGTCGACCAGCGCCTCGACGAAGCGCTCGCCGATGCCATCGATATCCATCGCACGGCGCGAGGCAAAGTGGATCAGCGCCTCCTTGCGTTGGGCCGCGCAGACCAATCCGCCGGAACAACGCCAGGCAGCGGCCCCGTCCTCGCGCACCAGCGCCGAACCACAGACCGGACACGCGACCGGCATCTGCCATGGCACGGCATGCGGCGGACGGTGTTCTTGAATCACCCGCACCACTTCGGGAATCACGTCGCCGGCGCGGCGCACGATCACCGTATCGCCCACGCGCACGTCCAGCCGCGCAATCTGGTCGGCATTGTGCAAGGTGGCATTGGTGACGACGACACCGGCTACCTGCACCGGCGCCAGGCGCGCCACCGGCGTGGCAGCACCGGTGCGACCGATCTGGATCTCGATCGCCTCGACCGTGGTGCTCTGCTCCTGCGCCGGGAATTTGTGCGCAATGGCCCAGCGTGGTGCGCGCGCCACGAAACCCATCGTGCGCTGGCCGTCGTAATCGTCCAGTTTGTAGACCACGCCGTCGATGTCGTACGGCAAGCCGTCGCGCCGGGCACCGATGCGCTTGAAATAGGCGACGAGTCCGTCGAAGCCGCGTGCCGTGTCCACTTCGGGCGAGACCGGGAAGCCCCATTCGCGCAGCTGCTGCAACGTGGCCGAATGCGTCGGCGGCAGCTCGCCGCCTTCCACGATACCCACCGCATAGGCGAAGAAGCTCAGCTTGCGCTTGGCGGTGATCGCCGGGTCCAACTGGCGCAGCGAACCGGCGGCGCCGTTGCGCGGATTGGCCAGGGTCTTCTCGTCATGCTCGCGGGCCCGCGCATTGAAGGCCTCGAAATCCCGGCGCAGCATGATGACTTCGCCGCGCACTTCCAGCACGCTCGGCCAGCCGCTGCCGCGCAGCTTCAGCGGGATCGCGCGGATGGTGCGCACGTTGGCGGTGACATCCTCGCCGGTTTCGCCATCGCCGCGCGTGGCGCCCTGCACGAACACACCATCCTCGTAGCGCAGGCTGATCGCCAGACCATCGAGCTTGGGCTCGGTGGAAAACAGCGGGTCACGGCGATCCAGCGTCTGTTCGATGCGCCGCACGAATTCCGCCACTTCACGGAAACGGTTGCGATCATCGTCCGGCTCGCCGTCAGCCACCGGCTGTTCGAACGCATTGCCCAGCGACAGCATCGGCAACGCATGGCGCACCTCGGCAAAACCACCGGTGGCACGCGCGCCGACGCGGCGGGTCGGTGAATCCGATGTAGCCAAGGCCGGGTGCGCGGCTTCCAGTGCTTCCAGCTCGCGCATCATGCGGTCGTAGTCGACGTCCGGAATCTCCGGATCGTCGAGGACGTGGTAGCGGTAATTGGCCTGCTCGATGCGCGTGCGCAACTCGCTTGCGCGCAGCCGGATATCCTGGGGTACGGGTTGTTCGCTCATGCGTGAAGTTTAGCGACAGCCGCACCGCCTGCGTGCTTGCAACCGTGCGTTCGGGAATCTCCAACAAGCTTGTTTTGCTCGTCATTCCTGCGAAGACACACTGCTGTCCGGAATAATTTTGAACCCTGTGGTTCCGCATGACTTGTACCGATACCGCACCCTCGCTCGTCATTCCGGCGCAGGCCGGAATCCAGTAGCCGTATGGCTTGGACAGGCGTGGTCGCTACTGGATCCCGGCCTGCGCCGGGATGACGAGCCGGAGAGGTGGTCGCTGCCAGAAATGGAGTCGCCCCCTTGTTGCATCTCGTGCAAGCGGCGCGGGTATTCACTCGAAGGACATCCCAGGATTATTCCGGACAGCAGTGGGCGAAGACAGGAATCCAGTGCCTTGGCCTTTCAAGGTATTGAAGGCACCGGACCCCAGCCTTCGCCGGGGTGACGCAGATTTTTCGATGTTCCCCTCGGGTACGGTACGCGCATCCACACTGGATTCAGCGGTGATATTCCCCAGCCGACTCCGGTTGGTAATCGATGGCCAACACGGTCAGCCGGCGCTTCTTGCCATCGGGAGTGGGCCAGTCGATGCGCTTGCCTTTCGACAGGCCCAGCAAGGCGCTGCCTACCGGCGCCAGGATCGACACCGTGCCGGGCTTGCCGGCTGCCTGCGGATATACCAGGGTCAAGGTCAGCTTCTCGTCGTTGGCGTCGTCCTTGAACGTGACCGTGGAATTCATGCTCACCACGTTCTTCGGCATGTCCTTGGGCTCCACCACCTCGGCGCGGTCCAGCTCATCGCGCAACGCCGCACAACCCGCGGCCTGCGCGGCAGGCAGACGCTCCAGCAAAGCCTCGATGCGATCGAGGTCGAGGCGGGAAACGGTGATGGCGGGCTTGCGGCTCATGGTCATTCCTGTGGTGGTCGCGCGAACACACACGCCGGGGCGAAACCGCACCGGCGGATAGTGAGGGCTGGTTTGTTGCGGCCGGGGTGCGACCGCGTCAGACGAAACTATCCCGACTTTGCGCAGACACGGCGTGAAAAACAAGCTGTCACGGCAAGTATCAGACCGGCCGCGCCACGACATGGCGTCGGACAGTACCCGTGGCGAGCGCCGGGTTCGTGCATTCCACGCCGCGAAAAACCTCTCTGCGAACGGATGGCGCTGCCGTAGTTGCTGGCGGACTGTTACTCTTTTCCGGTGCGGTGTGCTGCACCGAAACATGTTCCAGAGGAGTTTTCATGCGAAGGCTGATCGCCCTGGCGGCGCTGTTTGGCTGCACGCCAGCGTGTGCGTCCGAAACCAGCGCCAACGTCAATTTCCACCTGACCGCGCACCCGGTCGGCTGGCTGGCGCTGGCGTTGTTCGTGCTCGCCTACGTCGCCGTGATACTGGAGGAACGCATTCACCTCGCCAAGTCCAAGCCGGTGGTGCTTGCCGCCGCGCTGATCTGGGGACTGATTGCCTGGATGACCGGGGGTGCCGGCGGTACGCACGAAGCCCAGCAGGCTTTCGATGCGATGTTCCTCGAATACTCGGAAATCTTCTTCTTCCTGGTCGTGGCGATGACCTACGTCACCGCGATGGGCGAGCGCAACGTGTTCGAGGCCCTGCGCACGCAGTTGACCCGGCGCCGTTTCAGCTATCGCTCGTTGTTCTGGATTACCGGATTGCTGGCGTTCTCCCTGTCGCCGATGCTGGACAACCTGACCACCGCACTGGTGATGTCCGCCGTGATCCTCGCGGTCGGCGCCGGCAATGGACGCTTTACCACGCTGGCCCTGATCAACCTGGTGGTGGCCGCCAATGCCGGCGGCGCGTGGAGCGCCTTCGGCGACATCACCACGCTGATGGTGTGGCAGGCCAACAAGGCCCAGTTCTTCGATTTCTTCCACATCTTCGCGCCCGCCTTGGTCAACTGGCTGGTACCCGCATTGGCGATGAACTTTGCCCTGCCCAAGGGCAGCCCTGAGCCCGCCGAAGGCAGCAGCCCGATCAAGCACGGCGGCATCAGCATCTGCCTGACGTTCGCGCTGACCGTGGCCATCACCGTGATTGGCCGCCAATGGCTGGGCATGCCGGCCACCTACGGCATGCTGACCGGACTGGCGTTGTTGAACCTGCTGGCGACCCGCATCGATTACCGGCAGCGGCACTACGCGCTGGCCCAGGGCATGGAGCCGCAGGCCTACTCGATCTTCCGCATCATCGCCAACGCCGAATGGGACACCTTGCTGTTTTTCTATGGCGTGTTCGCCTGCGTCGGCGGCCTGGCCGCGCTCGGCTACCTGGAACTGGCGTCGACGCACCTGTACGGCAACCTGGGTTTCACCGCGGCCAACTCGATCATGGGCCTGCTGTCGGCGATCGTGGACAACATCCCGATCATGTTCGCCGTGCTGAAAATGAACCCGCCGATGGACCAGGGCCAATGGTTGCTGATCACGCTGACCGCCGGCGTCGGTGGCAGCCTGTTGTCGGTCGGATCGGCTGCCGGCGTGGCCCTGATGGGTGCCTCGCGCGGCCAGTACACGTTCATGCGACACCTGCGCTGGAGCTGGGCGATCGCACTCGGCTACGTTGCCAGCATCGCCCTGCACTTGTGGATGAACGCCCATCTGTTCGGCGGCCATTGACGCCGCCCTGCCCCGCACGGAAACCGGAGCCACCGTCCCATGCATCATGCCAGTGACATCCTGCTGACCATCTTCATCATCTTCATCGCCGCACAGATCGGCGCGGAGATCGCGCAACGGCTGAAGCTGCCTGGTGTGGTCGGAGAAATCGCCGCCGGTTGCGTCGTCGGCCCGTCGATCCTTGGCTGGCTGCAGCCCGCGCAAATCATCCCGGGGTCGCCGCTGGACGTGCTGGCCGAGCTTGGCGTGGTGCTGCTGCTGTTTTCGGTGGGCCTGGAAACCCGCCTCGACGACCTGAAGAAAGTCGGCAAGAGCGCGGTGCTGGTCGGCGTCCTCGGCGTATTGCTGCCCTTCGGCGCCGGCGCACTGTGGGCGCACGGCGAAGGCTTTGCCTGGGTGAAGTCGCTGTTTGTCGCGGCCGCCTTCGTGGCCACCTCGGCCGGCATCACGGCTCGCGTGCTGCAAGAGCTTGGCGTGCTTCAGCGCACCGAGAGCCGGGTCATCCTGGGGGCCGCCGTGATCGACGACATCCTCGCCATGCTGCTGCTCGGCGTGGTCTCCTCGCTGCAGGGCGGCGGCTCGCTGGACGTGTATTCGCTGTTGTTGACCCTGGGCGGCGCCATCGGCTTCGTCGCCGTCATCGGCTGGGGCGGAACCAAGGTGATGCGGCGCCAGTCGGGCTGGCTGGAAGCGCCGATCAGCCCGCATTCGGCGCTGACCCTGGTGCTGGCCCTCTGCTTGGGCCTGGCCTGGTTGTCGACCCGCTTCGGCCTGGCGGCGATCATCGGCGCCTTCCTCGCCGGCATGATCGCTTCGGAAACACGCCAGCGCGACGAACTCGAACACAAGACGCTGCCGTTGCTGGCGTTCCTCACCCCGTTCTTCTTCGTCATCACCGGCGCCAAGATCAACCTGGCCGAACTGGCCAGCGGCCAAGCCTTGTTGATGCTGCTGGTGGTCACCGTCATCGCGATTCTGTCCAAGCTGGCCGGCGGCTTCCTCGGAGCACTTTCGCTGGGCAAGCGCAGCGCCACCATCGTCGGTTTCGGCATGGTGCCGCGTGGCGAAGTGGGCGTGGTGATCGCCAGCCTCGGCCTGGCCGCTGGTGTCTTCAGCGACCGCATCTACGCGATCATCGTGGCGATGTCCCTGCTCACCGCCATGGTGACGCCACCGATACTGGCGTGGCTGCTGCGCCACGCCGCGCCGGCCGATGCCTCGGCGGACTCCGCACGAGAATCCGGCCAGTAACCGAAAAGGGGAGGAGCCTCGGCGCTCCGTTTGCGCAAGACAAAAAAACAGCCGGACAAGGCCGGCTGTTCGATGTGCAATGGAGGCCAGGGTCGGAATCGAACCGGCGTACGCGGATTTGCAGTCCGCTGCATGACCACTCTGCCACCTGGCCATTGCGTGCGAGCCATCATCAGGACGATGACAGTCGCCGATAAAACAAAACCCCGGGAAGCCGAGGTTTTGCAAAAAACTGGAGCGGGAAACGAGACTCGAACTCGCGACCCCGACCTTGGCAAGGTCGTGCTCTACCAACTGAGCTATTCCCGCATCGGAGCCCGTTATCTTAGCAGAAGAATGCCGGATGGGAAGCCCCCGCGGCGAGATCTTTCGCCACTGTCTTCCGGCTCGCATCGGCACTCCGGCACCCTCGCGAGAAGTCTCCCCAGCGGCTCGGCAAAAGCAAAAAGACACTCTCCACCATGCAAACTCGCGCACATCAAACGGCGAAGCCCCGACAAAAGGCCGGGGCTTCAATCCGAAATCTGGAGCGGGAAACGAGACTCGAACTCGCGACCCCGACCTTGGCAAGGTCGTGCTCTACCAACTGAGCTATTCCCGCA
>NZ_JBGBPX010000003.1:49226-181619 GCF_041107475.1 Rhodanobacter sp. FW021-MT20
CATCGGAGGCGCGCATTCTAATACGTGGAACCGGATCGTCAAGCCCACGCGTCGCGCATCATTCATTCGGAGGGATCGTTCGTCCCGCGATCCTGCAGGCTGGGCCACGCTGCACGCAGGTAGGTCAGGCCCGACCAGATCGTCAGCACGCCGGCGATCACCAGCAGCCATTCGCCGATGTTGTACAGGCTGAGCAGCTTGGCTTCCTTTTCGTGCTGCACGATCAGCACCACCAGCGCCACCATCTGCATCACCGTCTTCAGCTTGCCGATGAAGGCCACCTTGACCGTGGCACGCATGCCGATCTCGGCCATCCACTCGCGCAACGCCGATACGCTGATCTCGCGACCGACGATGATCGCCGCAGTCACTGCCATCAGGATGCTTGACCAACCGGGGCGATGCGCCTCCACCAGCAGGAACAGCGTCACCGCCACCATCAGCTTGTCGGCCACCGGGTCCAGGAAGGCACCGAAGGCTGAAGTGAGATTCATGCGGCGAGCCAGATAGCCGTCCAGCCAATCGGTGACGGCGGCCAGCACGAACACGATCGCCGCGGTGATGTTGTGCCCCCGGAACGGCAGGTAGAAAACGACCACCATCACCGGCAGCAGCGCCACGCGGAACAGGGTCAACCAGGTGGGTAAATTGATGCGCATGGCTCGCTTCCGGATTTCTGGGCCCAGTGTCGCATGGTTTGCAAGTGGGCTGCCCGCGCAATATGCCGCTCAGCCGTGCAACGCCGCGTAAATGCGTTCGGCCAGGCCGCGGTCGATGCCTTTCACCCGCATCAACTCTTCCACGCCTGCCGCCTCCACGCCAGCCAGGCCACCGAAGGTTCGCAGCAACGCGGAACGGCGGCGCGCGCCGACGCCGGGCACGTCTTCCAGCACGCTGCGTTCGCGCGCCTTCTCGCGTCGTTTGCGATGACCACTGATGGCGAAGCGGTGCGACTCGTCGCGCACGGCCGCCACCAGATGCAGCGCGGGCGACGCCGGCCCGGGATGGATCTCGCGGCCGGGGCTGCCCGGCGGCCGGTCGGCCAGGATCAGGGTCTCCTCGCCGGCGCGTCGGGCCGGCCCCTTGGCCACGCCGACCACATGGATCCCTTCGACACCCAGGCCCTTCAGCACGTCCAGCGCCTGCGCCACCTGTCCATCGCCGCCGTCGATCAGCAGCACGTCGGGGCGCGCGCCCTCGCCTTCGGCCACCTTGCGGAAGCGCCGCGTCAGCGCCTGGTGCATGGCGGCGTAATCGTCGCCGGGCGTGATGCCGTCGATGTTGAATCGACGGTAATGGGATTTTTCCGGGCCTTCCGGACCGAACACCACGCACGAGGCCACGCTCAATTCGCCACGCGTGTGGCTGATGTCGAAACATTCCAGCCGTCGCGGCGGCTCGGGCAACCCGAGCAGTTTCTGCAAATCCTCGAAACGCGTGCCCAGCGTCTGCCGGCTGGCCAGTCGCTGGGTCAGCGAGGCCTGCGCGTTGCGCTCGGCCATCTGAAGGAAACGCGCGCGCTCGCCACGCACGCGGGTCTTCAGTTCCACCGCGTGCCCGGCATGCTGCGCCAGCAGCTCGGCAAGAATCTCCTGATCGGCGAGGGCCTCGCCAAGAATCAGCTCGCGTGGCACCGGACGCTCCAGGTAGTACTGCGCGATGAACTGCGTCAGCACATCGCCCGGCTCGGCATCCAGCGGCAGGCGCGGGAAGAAATCGCGCGTGCCAAGGCTGATGCCGTCGCGGAAGAACAGCACGCTGACGCAGGCCATGCCCGACTCGATGCGGCAGGCGATCACGTCCATGTCGGCACTGGCGCCCTGCACGTGGTGCTGCGCCTGCAACTGGCGCAAGGCCGCCACCTGGTCGCGCAACGCGGCCGCGCGTTCGAACTGCAATGCCTGACTGGCCTGCTCCATCCCGGCGGCCAGCTCGTCGATCACCGCACTGCTGCGCCCTTCCAGGAACATCTCGGCATGGCGCACGTCGCGGCGGTAATCCTCCACCGAAATCAGTTCAACGCATGGCGCGGTACAACGGCCGATCTGATGCTGCAGGCATGGCCGTGAGCGGTTGCGGAAATAGCTGTCCTCGCACTGGCGCACCTTGAACAGCTTCTGCATCAGGCTGAGGCTTTCGCGCACCGCGAACGTGCTCGGGTAAGGCCCGAAATAGCGCCCGGGAAGGTTCTTCGCGCCACGATGGAAGGCCAGCCGCGGATAGTCCTCGCCACCGGACAGGTAGATGTAGGGATAGCTCTTGTCGTCGCGCAGCAGGATGTTGTAACGCGGCTTGAGCGACTTGATCAGCTGCGATTCCAGCAGCAGCGCCTCGCCCTCGGTGCGCGTCACGGTGATCTCGGCGCGCGCGATCTGCGCCACCATCGCGGCAATGCGCGGCTCCATCCGTGGTTTCAGGAAGTAGCTGCCGACACGCTTCTTCAGGTTGCCGGCCTTGCCCACGTACAGCAGCTCGTCCTCCGCATCGAAGTAACGGTAGACGCCGGGCGAGGTAGTCAGGGTGTGGACGAAGGCCTTGCCATCGAAGGCCTGCGGCGATGTAGGCTGCATGCGTGGATTCTATCTGGTCCCGGCCTGCGATTCGTGCGTCCGGCACCGTTATCATGCCCTGCCTGACCACCGCCGGAGACCGCCGCATGGGTTGCCTGCCCATTCCCATCCTGTTCGTGCTCGGTGTCGTGATCGGCTCCGTGTTCTGGGGCGATCGCGGCGCACTCTGGGGCGCGGGCATCGGCCTGGCCATGGGGCTGGGGCTGGCCAGCGCCTTTATCGCGCTGCTGCGCCGGCGCCGCTGAGGCTCTCAGCCCGCGGACTGCAACCAGCGCTCGGCGCGTTCCAGATCGGCTTCGGTATCGATACCTGGCGGAAACGGTTCCGGCGTCAACCGCACGGCAATCGCGTGTCCGTGTTCGAGCACGCGCAATTGCTCCAGCGACTCCGCCTGTTCCAGTGGCGTGCGCGGCAACTGCGCGTACTGGCCGAGGAAACTTGCGCGATAGGCATAGATGCCGATATGGCGCAGAAACGGCATACCGATCGGCAAGGCATCGCGGTCCGCGGCAAACGCATCGCGCGCCCACGGCAACGGTGCCCGGCTGAAATACAGCGCCCGGCCATTGCCCCCGTGCACCAGCTTCACCACGTTCGGATCGAACAACTCGTGGGCATCGCTGATTGGCGTGGCCAGTGTGGCCATCGGCGCATCGTCCTCGGCCAGGGCGCGCGCCACCTCACGAATCCCGGCGGCCGGCGCAAACGGCTCATCGCCTTGCAGGTTCACCACGATAGCGTCGTCGGGCCAGCCACATTGAGCTGCGCATTCGGCCAGACGATCACTGCCTGAGGCATGGTCGGCCCGGGTCATGCACACCTGCACGCCCTGTCCGTCCAGTGCCTCGGCGATGCGCGCGTCGTCGACCGCCACCACCACCTGCATGGCACCGGCCTGCAAGGCACGCTGCGCCACGCGAACCACCATCGGCACACCACCGATCTCGCGCAACGGCTTGGCCGGCAGCCGGGTGGAACCGTAACGGGCGGGAATGGCGACGATGAACGACGGGACGGTGGACATGATGGGCTCGGGCGGAAACTGGCTGCGACTTTAACCCAATTGCCACTGCCGGCCGCAGGAGCGCAAACCATCGCAAGCCCGAAGCCTCACCCATCTCCCGGCGGGAAAGAGGCTCAAGCGTCGCACGGTGCAACCCGCCGCATGACAGCCGCACCGATTGTCAGTCCGCGACGTCCAGCGCAAATCCGCAGCCATTGGCCAGATCCATGAAGCCGGGAAATGAAGTGGCCACATGGCGGCACTCATTGATCCGCACCGGCCCGCCAGCCACCAGCCCGGCCACCGCGAAGCTCATCGCGATACGGTGATCGGTGAGGCTTTCCACCGTGCCCCCGGTCAGCGCACCGCCTTCGATGATCGCGCCATCGGGTGTTTCCTCGATCTGCGCGCCCAAGGTTCGCAAACCCGTCGCCATGGTGGCGAGCCGATCGGATTCCTTCACGCGCAGCTCGGCGGCACCGCGGATCACGCTGCGGCCGTTGGCCACGGACGCGGCCACGAACAGTGCAGGGAATTCGTCGATCATGTCCGGCACCAGCGACTCGGGGAACTCGGCGCCATGCAATGCGGCATGACGCACCAGCAGATCGCCCACCGGCTCGCCGCCGCTTTCGCGCTCGTTCTCGACGCGGATGTCCGCCCCCATCAGGCGCAAGGCCTGCAGCAGGCCGGTGCGCCGCGGATTCAGACCCACGGCGGAAAGTCGCAGTTCGGAGCCTGGCACGATGCTGGCCGCGACCAGGAAGAATGCCGCCGAGGAAAAATCCGCCGGTACGTCGACGTCGACGGCATGCAAGGCATGTCCGCCCGAAAGCTTTGCGCGACCCGGCTCGAAAACAATCGGCCAGCCAAAGGCGGCTAGCATGCGCTCGGTGTAGTCGCGCGTGGGATGCGGCTCGACCACTTCGGTTTCGCCTTCGGCATACAGGCCAGCCAGCAACAACGCCGACTTCACCTGCGCGCTGGCCACCGGCAATTCGTAACGGATGCCACGCAGGGAGTGGCCACCGCGCACGACCAGCGGCGGCAAACCCTCGCGGGTATCGATACGTGCACCCATGGCCGCCAACGGATCGGTTACGCGCCGCATCGGCCGCTTCGACAACGAGGCATCGCCCACCAGCGTGCTGTCGAACGCCTGCCCGGCGAGCAGGCCCGCGAGCAGGCGCATGCCGGTGCCGGCATTGCCGCAATCCAGCGCCTGTGTGCTGGCACGCAGGCCGTGCAGGCCCACGCCGTGTACCACGCGCTCACCATCGGCCGGCGTCTCGATGCGCACGCCCAACTGGGCCAGTACCGCAGCGGTGGCGCGGGTATCCTCGCCCTCCAGGAAACCGCGGATGCGCGTGCTGCCGTCGGCCAGCGCCGAAAGCATCAGTGCACGATGCGACACGGACTTGTCGCCAGGCACGCGAACAGTTCCCCGCAGCGGCCCGGCGGGGCCACTGCGCCAGTCCAGCCGAGCGCTCACGGCAACGCTACCGGGTAGGAGCCGAGCACACGCAATTGCGCCACGGATTGCTCGATGTCCTTCACCGCACCCTGCAGTGCTTCATCGTTGATATGTCCCGAGACATCGATGAAGAACGCGTACTGCCACTTGCCCGAGTGCGCCGGGCGCGACTCGATGCGGTTGAGGCTGACGTCATGCCTGGCGAACGGGCTGAGCACGTCGTAGAGCGCGCCTGGCTTGTCGTTCACCGTGATCAGCAGCGAGGTGCGATCGTTGCCGGACGGCGGAAACAGCGAGCGGCCGATCACCAGGAAGCGCGTGGTGTTGTCGGCACGATCCTCGATGCCGGTGGCCAGCGTCTTCAGCCCGTAAACCTTGCCTGCCGTTTCGCCGGCGATCGCACCGACGTCGTCGGCATGCCGCGCCAGCCGCGCCGCCTCGGCATTGCTGCTGACCGCCTCGCATTCCACGCCGGGCAAGTTCATGCGCAGCCACGTTTTGCACTGTTGCAACGACTGCGCGTGCGCGTAGACGCGCTTGATGCCATCCAGCTTGCCGGCCATGGAATGCAGGCACTGGTGCACGCGCAGTTCCACTTCGCCGCAGATCCGCGCGTCGGAGGTGAGGAACATGTCCAGGGTCACCTGGATCATGCCCTGACCAGAATTCTCTACCGGCACCACACCGAAATCGGCATGACCGGCGGCCACTTCCTGGAACACCTCTTCGATGCTGCCCAGCGGCAGGCCATAGGCGGCATGGCCGAAATGCTTGCGCACCGCCTGCTCGCTGAAGGTGCCCTCGGGGCCGAGGTAACCGATCTTCAGCGGATCCTCCTGCGCCAGGCACGAGGACATGATCTCGCGGAACAGGCGCACCATCTCGGCATCCGGCAATGGCCCCTTGTTGCGGTCCACCACCATGCGCAGCACGTGGGCTTCGCGTTCCGGACGGTAATAGTCGATGGCCGAGAGGCCTTCGCCCTTCACCTTCGCCACTTCCTGCGCCCAGTTCGCGCGTTCGGAGATCAATTCCTGGATCTGCCGGTCGATGCTGTCGATGCGCTCGCGCACCTCGGGCAGGGAGGTTTTCGTATCGGTCATTTCGGCAGTCTTGGCGTAAAGAAGTCCAAACGGTGAACGGGCATGATGCCTGAAAAGTTTCAGCCGTGCCGGCGCGCGAAGTCACCCATGAACGCCACCAGTGCATCCACCGCGGCCAGCGGCACTGCGTTGTACAGCGAGGCACGCATGCCACCGAGCGCCTTGTGGCCCTTCAATGCCATCAGGCCGGCCGCCTCGGATTCCTTCAGGAAATCGGCATCGAGCGCACTGTCGTGCAGGGTGAATGGCACATTCATGCGCGAGCGCGCGGCCGGATCGACCGGGTTGCGGTAATAGCCACCGGAGCCGTCGATCACCGCATACAGTTTTTCGGCCTTGGCCCGGTTGTGCTCACCCATGGCCGCCACGCCGCCCTGCTCTTTCAGCCACTCGAAGGTGAGCCCGGCCAGATACCAGCCCCAGGTGTTGGGGGTGTTCAGCATGGATGCCGCGGCGGCGTGCTCGGCATAGCGGAAGATCCGCGCCATCGGCCGCGAGCTGCGTTCCAGCAGATCGCGACGCACGATCATCAACACCAGCCCGGAGGGCCCGATGTTCTTCTGCGCACCGGCATAGATCAGCCCGAAGCGCGACACGTCGAGCGGTTCGGACAGGATGTTCGAGGACATGTCCGCCACCAGCGGCACGTCGCCCACCACAGGTACGTCATGGTATTCCACGCCGTGGATGGTCTCGTTCGGCGTGTAGTGCACGTAGGCTGCGCGCGGATCGAGCTGCCAGCTTTCGCGTGGCGGCAGCCGCAGATAATTGTCGGCCTGGCTGCTGGCCGCCACGTTGACGCGAACATAAGGCGCGGCCTCACCGGCCGCCTTCGCGCCCCAATGGCCGTTGACGACGTAGTCGGCGCTGTCGCCCTCGCCCGCCAGGTTCATCGGAATCTGGGCGAAATGCTGGGTGGCACCGCCTTGCAGGAACAGCACGGCATAGTCGGCAGGAATGGCCAGCAGTTCGCGCAGATCGGCCTCGACCCGTTCGGCCATCGCGATGAAGCGCTTGCCGCGATGCGACTGCTCCATCACCGATGCGCCACTGCCGTTCCAGTCCAGCAACTCGCGCTGCGCGCGCTCGAGTACCGGAGGCGGCAGGGCCGCCGGGCCCGCACTGAAATTCCAGACCTGACTCACCGTTCGACTTCCCGTGGCTGCGTTCAGCGCATTATGCCGCGCCGCAGCAACCGGTCGTCAATGGCCATTCGGCACAAGCCCGATAGCGGCCCAGGAGCGTGGGCGGCAGAAATCTTCCGGGCTGCAAAAGCGCCTGCGTGGTCCATATTTCCATCGCTTCTTGGCCCATAGAACCACTATGGGCCGGCGAATCGTCGAAAATCTGTCCTCACGCAGCCACTTTTTCGCCTCGAAAGTTTCTACCGCCCACGCTCCTAGAAACGAACCAGCAACACCAGGGCAATGCCCAGGGCAATCACCGCGGCGGTGGCGATCAGCCACCACACCTCGCCACGCGGGCCAGCCTCGTCTTCGGGCAAACGCTTCGGCGCAGGCGGTTCCGGCATCACGATCTCGGGCTCCGGGCGCATGCCGGGGGCATCGATCACGAAGCGATGCATGGCCACGCCGATCTGGTCACCGGGCGACAACCGCGCCGTTTGCACGACCCTGCCATTGAGACGCAGCGGGTAACGCGTTGAAGCTTGCGCCCCACCTTCCAGCAACAAATGGCCATCGCGCCAGGAAATGTACAGCGCGGTGGATTCGTCCTGCGGCAACTCCAGCGGCAAGTGGCCTCCCGGCCCCAACTCCAGCCGGTCGCGCAACGGCAGCACGCGACCGGACAGCGGACCTGCGACCGCCCGCAGCGCCACCGTGCAGCGCTGCCGCTCGGATACGGGCGGAAGGTCGTGGACGACTTCGTCATCGGCGCTCAACAGCATGCGACACGTTCCCACGCTGAGCATGTCGCCCGCCCGCAGGATGGCTCGCTCACGTACCGGTCGCGCGTTCACATAGATGCGGCCAGCCGACGGCAATACCTGCAGCACCAGCCCCCGATGATCCTGCTGGATGTGCAGATGGTGCGGATTGGCCTGATCGGCAGCCAGCACCAGATCGTTGTCCGGTGCGCTGCCGATACGCAATTGTGGCTGCGTCCACGGGAACGATTCACGGGCGGAATGGGGAAACTGGATGCGCATGGACGGGCCGATACCTGATCAGCGAACTTTAGCAGCCTGCCGGGCTTTGGTGGTCGAGGCGCGAGGCCGGACTGTCGACGATTCGCCGAGCCATCGTGGTTCCCTGGCGAGCAAAACGACGGAAACACGCACCGCACTACCGCCACGGCAAACCGGTCGGCCCAAACCCGACAGATAACGGCCAGAAAGCCGGCACCTCGCCATGCCGGCTCCCGTATCATGTCGACACTTTTCGCATCGAAGCCCTGCCATGCCCAGTATCGACATCCGCCGCCCCCATGCCCTGCCCCTGGCCGAAGCCCGCGCCATCGTCGACAAGGTGGGCAGCCGCATGCAGGAAAAATTCGGCATGACCAGCCAGTGGCAAGGCGACACGCTGAATTTTTCACGCTCCGGCGTGAAGGGCAGCATCGCGGTGGCCGCCAACGAGATTCATGTCAACGCCGAACTCGGCCTGATGCTGGCACCGCTCAAGGGCATGGTGGAACAGGAGATCCAGCGCAAGCTGGACGAGCATTTCGCCTGAAAGCCCGTCTTGCGCCCTGGAAACGGGTCTTCTGACGAATCTTTAACCAGACGCCGGAACGTGGCATAATCGACGGCTTACGCAGCCACGACGGCTGTGCGCGAACCCTTGGGAACACATGGCCAAAGACGACGTCATCGAAATGGAAGGCACGGTCCTTGAGACCCTGCCCAATACCATGTTCCGTGTGCAACTGGAAAACGGGCACGTGGTCATTGCCCATATTTCCGGCCGCATGCGCAAGCATTACATCCGCATCCTGACCGGCGACAAGGTCAAGATCGAGATGACTCCATACGACCTGACCAAGGGCCGCATCACCTACCGCATGAAGTAACGGCGGGTACGCATCGAAACAAAAGGGCCGCGCATCGCGCGGCCCTTTTGTGTTGCCCGGCGTTTGGGAGCGCCACCGCTCCCGCCGGCTATTCCACCACCGCCGGCAGTTTTTCCGCCGCCTCGGTGCGCACCTGCAGTTCGCCGTCCTTCACGCCAAGCATCACCTTGCCGCCTTCGGACAGCTTGCCGAACAGCAACTCGTCGGCCAGTGCGCGTTTCACCTTTTCCTGGATCACCCGCGCCATCGGGCGCGCGCCCATCTGCGGGTCGAAGCCGTGCTCGGCGAGCCAGTGGCGGGCATCGGCGTCCACGTCCAGCGCGACATGCTTGTCCGCCAGTTGTGCCTCCAGCTCGATCAGGAACTTGTCCACCACCCGCAGGATGTGCTCGAAGTCCAGCGCGCCGAACTGGATGATCGCATCCAGCCGGTTGCGGAACTCCGGCGTGAAGGTGCGGCGGATCACTTCCATGGCGTCGGTGACGTGGCTCTGCTCCACGAAGCCGATGCTGCGCCGCGAGGCCTGTGCCGCACCGGCATTGGTGGTCATCACCACGATCACGTTCTTGAAATTCGCCTCGCGACCGTTGGTGTCGGTGAGCACGCCGCGGTCCATGATCTGCAGCAGCACGTTGAAGACATCCGGGTGCGCCTTCTCGATCTCGTCCAGCAGCAGCACCGCATGCGGATGCTTGGTGACGGCCTCGGTCAGCAGGCCGCCCTGATCGAATCCGACGTAACCCGGAGGGGCGCCGACCAGCCGCGAGACCGAATGCGCCTCCATGTATTCGGACATGTCGAAGCGGATCATCTCGATGCCCAGCTGCATCGCCAGTTGCTTGGTGACTTCGGTCTTGCCCACGCCAGTGGGACCTGCGAGCAGGAAGCTGCCGATCGGCTTGGACGGATCAGCCAGGCCGGAGCGCGCCATCTTGATCGAGGCAGCCAGCGCCTCGATCGCCGGGTCCTGTCCGAACACCACCATTTTCAGGTTGCGCTCGAGGTTCTTCAGCACGTCGCGGTCCGAGGCCGACACCTGCTTGGCCGGGATGCGTGCCATCTTGGCGACGATGTACTCCACCTCGGGCACGTCGACCCGGCCGGTGCGCTCGTCTTCCGGCAGCAGCCGCTGGCGCGCACCTGCCTCGTCGATGACGTCGATGGCCTTGTCCGGCAGCAGGCGGTCGGGGATGTGCTTCACCGAAAGATCCACTGCCGCCCTCAACGCCTCGTTGGTATAGACCACGTTGTGGTGTTCCTCGAAGCGCGAACGCAGGCCCTTGAGGATCTCGATGCTGTCCATCACGGTGGGTTCCACCACGTCGATCTTCTGGAAGCGCCGCGCCAGCGCGCGGTCCTTCTCGAAGATGCCGCGGAATTCCTGGAACGTGGTCGAACCGATGCAGCGCAGCTCACCGGACGCCAGCATCGGCTTGATCAGGTTCGACGCATCCATGGTGCCGCCCGACGCGGAACCCGCGCCGATGATGGTATGGATCTCGTCGATGAACAGGATCGCGCCCGGCTGCTTCTTCAATTGGGCGATGACGGCCTTCAGCCGCTTTTCGAAGTCGCCGCGATACTTGGTGCCGGCCACCAGCGCGCCCAGGTCCAGCGACCAGATCGTGGCGCTTTCCAGCACCTCGGGCACCTCGCCGTCGACGATGCGCTTGGCCAGCCCTTCGGCCAGCGCGGTCTTGCCCACGCCGGCCTCGCCGACATACAGCGGATTGTTCTTGCGCCGGCGGCACAACACCTGGATGGTGCGTTCGATCTCGTCGGCACGGCCGATCAGCGGATCGATCTTGCCTTCCAGCGCCAACTCGTTGAGATTGCTGGCGTATTCGACCAGGGGATTGCCCTTGGACTCGCCGCCTTCCTCGCCCTCGCGCTCGCCGCCGGCGACACCGGCGGCCGGCTCGTCGCCGATCTTGGCGATACCGTGCGAGATGTAATTGACCACGTCGAGCCGGGTGATCTCCTGCTGGTGCAGGAAATACACCGCATGCGAATCCTTTTCGCCGAAGATCGCCACCAGCACATTCGCCCCGGTGACTTCCTTCCGCCCGGAGGATTGCACGTGATAGACCGCCCGCTGCAGCACGCGCTGGAAACCCAGCGTGGGCTGCGTATCGCGCTCGTCACCGTGCGGCAATACCGGCACGGTCTCGGCGATGATCTTCTCGAGCTCGGCCGACAGCCGCGGCAGGTCAGCGCCGCAGGCGCGCAATGCGCCAAGCGCGGATTGATTCTCGGTAAGCGCCAACAGCAGGTGCTCCACGGTCATGAATTCGTGGCGCTGTTCGCGTGCCTGCTTGTAGCACTGACCGATGGTGACTTCGAGATCCTTGCTGAACATTCGGACCTTCTCCGTTGCAAATGGCGAGGGCGTTGCCCGTTGTCCCCGAAATGGGGTCGATCAGAGCTTTTCCATAGTGCACAACAAAGGGTGCTGATGGGAGCGTGAATATTCGTTGACCTGGGTCACCTTGGTCTCGGCCACCTCGCGGGTAAACACGCCGCACACCCCCTTGCCGCGGGTATGCACGTGCAGCATCACCTGGACCGCCTGTTCCTGGTCCAGCGCGAAAAACCCGCGCAATACCTCGACCACGAAGTCCATCGGGGTGAAATCGTCATTGAGCAGAACCACCTGGAACAACGGCGGGCGCATGACCTCGGGGCGCGAGGTTTCGACAGCCAGGCCGCGCTCGTGGTCATGCTCGTGGTCGGGTTCGTGAGCCATGTTGCCTCTGGAAGATATTTCGATGTCGATTATACGCCGCGACGGATTCGCTCCCGCGCCGGCAACGGCTTGAAGGTGATGGCACAATGACGTCTTTTCCAGCCCCCTCCCCACCGTGTCCAGCCCACTCTCTCCTGCCAGCGAACGCTGGCGCCCGCATGTCACCGTCGCCTGCATCGTCGCGGACGGCGCACGCTACCTGATGGTCGAAGAGGAAGTGAACGGCCGCCTCGCTTACAATCAGCCCGCAGGGCACCTGGACGATGGCGAAAGCCTGGCCCGGGCGGCCGTGCGTGAAACCCTGGAAGAGACCGGTTGGACGGTGCAACTGCAGCACCTGGTCGGCGTGCACCAGTGGCGCAGTACCGAACACGGCGACGCGGTGCTGCGTTTCAGCTTCGCCGCCCGTGCGATCAGCCATGATCCGGCGCAACCGCTGGACACTGGCATTCGCCGCGCGCTCTGGCTGAGCCGCGATGAAATTGCCGCACTGGGCGATCGCCTGCGCAGTCCGCTGGTATTGCAGAGCATCGACGCCTGGCTGGCCGGTTCGCGCCTGCCGCTGGACACCCTGCACTGGCTGCCCGATCCGGCCTCGCCATGAAGGTGATGCTGGGCATTTCCGGCGGCGTCGACTCCTCCGTCGCGGCGCTGCTGCTGCAACAGGCTGGGCATGAGGTCGAAGGCCTGTTCATGCAGAACTGGGAGGAGGACGACCGCAACGGCCCCTGCACCACCGACGTCGACCGCAAGGACGCCGTGGCCGTATGCGGCCGGCTGGGCATTCCGTTCCATGCGCGCAATTTTGCCAGCGAATACTGGGATAGCGTGTTCACCCATTTCCTCGACGAATACCGCGCCGGCCGCACGCCCAATCCCGACGTGCTGTGCAATCGCGAGATCAAGTTCAAGACCTTCCTCGACGAGGCACGCGCGCTGGGTGCGGAAAAGATCGCCACCGGCCATTACGCCCGCGTCGATTGCCGCCATGGCGAATACCGCCTGCTGCGCGCGGTCGATGCGTCCAAGGACCAGACTTATTTCCTGCACGCACTGGGCCAGCCGCAACTGGCGGCCACGCTGTTCCCGGTCGGCGAGATCGAGAAATCCCGGGTGCGCGAACTGGCTCACGAAGCGGCGCTGCCCACCCATGCCAAGAAAGACTCCACCGGCATCTGCTTCATCGGCGAACGCGACTTTCGCAGCTTCCTGGCGCAGTACATCCCGGCACGTCCCGGCGACATGCGCACGCCAGACGGACTGCGGGTGGGCGAGCACCAGGGCGTGATGTATTACACCCTGGGCCAGCGCAACGGCCTGGGCATCGGCGGCCGCACGAATGCCGGTGGCGAACCCTGGTACGTGGTCGGCAAGGATGTCGCCGCCAATGTGCTGTACGTGGCCCAGGGCGGCGAGAACCACTGGCTGAATTCGCAGCGCCTGCGCTCCGAAGCGCCCAGCTGGGTGGCCGGCCACGCTCCGGCGGACCGCTTTCGCTGCACGGCGAAGACCCGCTATCGCCAGGCCGATCAGCCGTGCGAGGTGCAACTGTGCGATGGTGGCCTCGACGTCCGCTTCGATACGCTGCAACGTGCCGTAACCCCGGGTCAATCGGTAGTCTTCTATGATGGCGAGGCCTGCCTGGGTGGCGCCGTGATTGCCGCCACCGATGCCGCCTACGGCGGCCTGTCCCCACACGAACGAGAGCAGCACAACGGTGTTTGAAGCCTTTGCCATGAATGAAGAGCGCGTGCTCGCGGTTGCCGGCCTGTTCCAGGCCACGGCGCTGGCGCAACAACTGGCTAACGAAGGCCGCTGCGACGAGCAGGCGCTGGAAGCCAGCCTGAAGAGTGTGTTCCGCATCGACGCGCCGTCGGTCGTGGGCGTCTACGGCAACGTCTCCGGCGTGCGGCTGGGCCTGCGTACGCTGATCGCCCAACTCGACGAGAACGGCCGCGACATGGCGGTGACGCGCATGGCAGTCACGGTGATGCGACTTGAACGCAGCCTGTCATCCCGCCACGAACTGCTGGATCAACTGCAACAAGGCATCGTCGCCGCGCAACGACAAGTGGACCACTTCGGCCAAGACTCGCCCCAGGTGATCAGCCGACTGGCCGCAGTGTATTCGTCGACCTTGTCCACGCTGAAACCGCGCGTGATGGTCACCGGCAACCCGCAGCTGCTGCAACAGGAGACCGTGGTGGAAAAAGTCCGCGCCAGCCTGCTGGCCGCGGTGCGGTCGGCAGTGTTGTGGCGCCAGGTCGGCGGTCGCCAGTGGCAGTTCCTGCTCAATCGTCGCCAGTGCAGCATGCTGGCTCGCGGCCTGCTCACCGGCACCACGCTGGACAACGGCTGAGCCTTTTCGATTCGGCGCGATTCCCGCTCCTGCGGGCTCGGCCGGCGCGCCGTCAACGCCGCCAGTTGGTCTGGGCCAGCTCGACCACCTCGTCACCACGCCCGTTCATGATCGCCTTGAGCATGTACAGGCTGAAGCCACGCGCCTGCTCCAACTGGATCTTCGGCGGCAGCACCAATTCCTGCTTCGCCGTCACCACGTCGACCAGCACCGGACCATCGTGATTGAAGGCACGGCGCAGTGCCGGCTCCAGATCTTCCGAGGCCTCGACGCGGATGCCGAGCACGCCCATCGCGTTGGCCATCGCGGCAAAATCCGGATTCGCCAGATCGGTATTGGTATCCAGGTAACCGTTGGCTTTCATCTCCATCGCCACGAAACCCAGCGAGCTGTTGTCGTAGACGATCACCTTCACCGGCAACTTCAGTTGAGCCAGCGTGATGAAGTCGCCCATCAACATGGCGAAACCGCCATCACCGGACAACGAAATCACCTGCCGCTGCGGGAAGGCCGCCTGCGCGCCGATCGCCTGCGGCATCGCGTTGGCCATCGAGCCGTGGTTGAACGACCCCAGCAGGCGACGCTGGCCATTCATCTGCAGGTAGCGCGCAGCCCATACCGTCGGCGTGCCTACATCGGCGGTGAAGATGGCATCCTCGGACGCCATCTCGTTGACCAGCCGGGTCAGGTATTGCGGATGGATGGCCCGCCCCGCCGGCGACGGCACGGCCAGATCGTCCAACCCTTTGCGCGCGGCGACGTAATGCTTGCGGGCGGTTTCGAGGAAGCGACGATCGGTCCGCTTCTGCAGCCGCGGCAGCAGGGCCCGCACGGTTTCGCCCACATCGGCGACCACGCCAAGATCCAGCCGCGCGCGACGCCCCAACGCCGAGGGATCGCAATCGACCTGCACCACCTTCGCCTTGCCCGGATAGAAATGCCGGTATGGAAAATCGGTGCCGAGCATCAGCAAGGTGTCGCAATTCAGCATCGCGTGATAGCCCGAGCTGAAACCGATGAAGCCGGTCATGCCCACGCTGAAGGGGTTGTCCCACTCCACGTATTCCTTGCCGCGCAGGGCGTGCACCACGGGCGCGCCAAGTGCATCGGCGAGCGCCACCACTTCGTCATGTGCATCGGCACAGCCGCTGCCACAGAGGATGGTGACCGCGCCACCGTCGTTCAGCACGCCGGCCAGATGATCCAGATCGGCATCGTTCGGCAGCATCCGCGGCGGCGTCAGCGCGGGCCAGTTGCCCAGCGGCGCCACGGCTTCCTGCAAGGCCACGTCACCGGGAATCACCACCACGGCCACGCCGCGCTGCAGGATCGCCGCGCGCATGGCCCGATGCAGCACCTGCGGCATCTGCGCGGGATTGGTCACCAGCTCGACGTAGTGGCTGCATTCCTTGAACAGTTCCTGCGGATGGGTTTCCTGAAAATACTCCAGGCCGATCTCGGAGGACGGGATGTGCGCGGCGATCGCCAGCACCGGCACGTGGTTGCGGTGACAGTCGAACAGCCCGTTGATGAGATGCAGGTTGCCCGGGCCGCAACTGCCGGCGCACACCGCCAGCTCGCCAGTCACGGCGGCTTCGGCACCGGCAGCGAAGGCCGCCACTTCTTCATGCCGCACATGCATCCACTCGATGCTTTTCAGGCGGCGCAGGCTGTCGTTGAGGCCATTGAGACTGTCGCCGGTGACGCCCCAGATGCGTTTGACGCCAGCCTGGGCGAGCGTGGCGGCCATCTGGTCGGCGAGCGTGATCTTGGGCATGACGGTTCTCCGCGGGGAATGGAAAAACTATGCGCCTGACCAGCCATCGTCGTCTAATATATGGAATTATCGAATTCGATATATTTTCGAGAATAACAAAGGCCAGACAACGTGGAATTGCGGCATCTGCGCTACTTCGTCGCCGTGGCGACCGAACGTCACTTCACCCGCGCCGCCGCCCGCCTGGGGATCGGCCAACCACCACTGAGCATGCAGATCCGCCAGCTGGAACGGGAACTGGGCGTGCGTCTGTTCCGCCGGCTGTCGCGCGGGGTCGAGCTGACCGAGGCCGGTCAGTTGCTGCTGGAACGGGCCGAATCGATCATGGCGCAAGTCGAGCAGGCCAAGACCGACGTATTGCGACTGGCACGCGGCGAGTCGGGACGCTTGCGACTGGGTTTCGCCGGCGCCACCTATTTCCAGCCACGGGTGCCGGCGCTGATCCAGAGCTATCGCGAACAGCACCCCGATGTGCAACTGCTGCCCGAGCAGAGCAATACGCCGGCGCTGATCGAAGGCCTGCACGCCAACACCATCGACCTGGCCTTCATCCGCCCACCCATCGAAGCCGATGACGCACTGGTGGTCGAAACCCTGGTGGAAGAGGACATGCTGGTCGTGCTGCCACACCGGCATCCGCTCGCGGTCAAGGCCGAGGCGATTTCGCTGGAGGCACTGGCCGGGGAAACCTTCATCCTGTTTCCGCGCGAGATCGGGCACGGGCTTTATGACGCCGTGGTCGGCGCCTGCCATCGTGCGGGCTTCAGTCCGAAACTGGGACTGGCGGCGCCGCAGATATCCTCGATCATCCCGATGGTCGAGGCCGGCTTCGGCGTCTCCGTGGTACCGCGCTCGGTGAACCGGATCAACGGCCCCGAGGTGACCTACCTGCCGATTGTCGGCGACATGCCGCGTGCACCGATCGCCCTCGCCTACCGACGCGATGACCGTTCGGCGGCCGTGCAGCATTTCGTCACGCTGGCCCGGCTGGGGATGCGCGAAATATCCCGGTGAACGACAGACGGCAAGCTACTTGCCGACCGATTTCCTGGCTGCGGATTTCTTGCCGACGGTCTTCTTCTCGACGGCCTTCGCCGGTGCCAGCTTGCGCAGTACCGGCAGCTGACCCGCCAAGGTCAGCAGCAGATGGCCGAAGGCGGCAATGTCCTCGCGCCACGGCATGGCTTCGCGCCAGTACAGGTCGATCTCACGACCCTGCCCCGGCCCCTTGAGCTTGGCCAGGGTGATGTCGGGAATCGATGCCAGCCGCTCCCGTGCCAGCGCCGGCACCAGTGCATAACCACCACGCAACACCACCAGCGCGGCCAGGCTTTCCAGGCTGACATCCTGCACATGACCATGCTCGGTGCCATCGCCGGGCATGCCGTCGGCATGGTTTTCGGCCATCAGCGTGGCATCGCCGGCATCGAGCTGCTCCAGTGCCACGTGGCGGCGACCGGCCAGCGCGTGGTCGGCCCGCAACATCAGGTCCCACGGCTCGAAGAACAACGGCCGCACCGCGATGCCGCTGGCCGCTTGCATCGGTGGCGCCAGCACCGCATCCAGCTCGCCCTCGTGCAAACGCCGCAGCAGGCCACGCGGCTTGCCTTCGGAAAGGCTCAGGCGCGCGCCTGGAAAATGCTGCGGAAACGGGCCGATCAGATGCGGCAACAGATACGGCCCCAGCGACGCCGGCACGCCCAGCCGCAATTCCCCGCCAAACGCCACCGCACCACTGCGTGCGGTCTGCTGCAGGAGTTCGGCCGCGCCCAGCACGGCATCGATCTGCAGCAGCAGTCGCTTTCCGCCGGCCGTGGGCACGATCTTGCGCCCGCCGCGCTCGAACAACGGCGTGCCCAACGCCTGCTCCACCTTCTGCACCTGGTGCGACAAGCCGGAGGGACTGATGTGCATGGCGCGTGCCGCACTGTTGAAGCTGCCGTGACGATGCACGGCCTGCACCAACGCCAGGTCACGCAGCGAGACGGCCGCAAGGGTCAACGAAATCATCGAATGCTGCATGTCATGAAATGCGTTTGTGCGTGATGGCCCGGGGCGCCATGCTATGCGGTGTACCCACCGCATGCCCGCCGATGATGCAGTCTACCGGTCGGCATTGGTGTTGCCGCAAGGCCCGCGCATGAACCGACACCTCTCTACCGACTGACGGCGGCGCGGCGTTTGCGCGATAATTGCGGTCTTTTCCGGCTCGGACGGCGTTTGTCAGCCGCCGACCTTCCCCATCCCAGCCGCAGGATTCAGCCAGGAGCACGTCCCCATGAAAGACACCTTTTCCGTACGCGACACCCTCGAGGTCAACGGCAAGAAGTACGCCTTTGCCAGTCTGGCCAAGCTGGGCGAACGCTTCGACCTGAAGCGCCTGCCGTATTCGATGAAGATCCTGCTGGAAAACCTGCTGCGCCATGAAGACGGCAGCGAGGTCACCTCGAAGGAAATCGAGGCCGTGGCCCAGTGGGACGCGAAGAAGGAGCCGGATACCGAGATTTCCTTCATGCCCGCGCGCGTGCTGCTGCAGGACTTCACCGGCGTGCCGTGCGTGGTCGACCTGGCGGCGATGCGTGACGCGATGAAGTCGCTGGGCGGCGACCCGACCCTGATCAACCCGCTGTCGCCGGCCGAGCTGGTGATCGACCACTCCGTGCAGGTCGATGTGTTCGGCAGCGAAGACGCGCTGGAAAAGAACGTCGCCATCGAGTTCGATCGCAACCAGGCCCGCTACAGCTTCCTGCGCTGGGGCCAGAAAGCCCTGACCGATTTCAAGGTGGTGCCGCCGCGTACCGGCATCGTGCACCAGGTCAACCTGGAGCATCTGGGCCGTGTGGTCATGGCCAATGAAGTCGACGGCCAGCAGTGGGCCTACCCGGACACCGTGTTCGGTACCGACTCGCACACCACCATGATCAACGGCCTGGGCGTGCTGGGCTGGGGCGTGGGCGGCATCGAGGCCGAAGCCGCCATGCTGGGCCAGCCGTCCTCCATGCTGATTCCGCAGGTGGTCGGCTTCAAGCTGTCCGGCCGTCTGCCGGAAGGCGCCACCGCCACCGATCTGGTGCTGACCGTGACGCAGATGCTGCGCAAGCAGGGCGTGGTCGGCAAGTTCGTGGAGTTCTTCGGCCCGGGCCTGCAGCATCTGGCACTGGCCGATCGCGCCACCATCGGCAACATGGCTCCGGAATACGGCGCGACCTGCGGCATCTTCCCGGTCGACGCCGAGTCGCTGAAGTACCTGCGCCTGTCCGGCCGCAGCGACGAACAGGTCGCGCTGGTCGAAGCCTATGCCAAGGCCCAGGGTCTGTGGCACGACGAGAACAGCCCGCACGCCGAATTCAGCGCCACGCTGGAGCTGGACCTGGCCGACGTCAAGCCGTCGATGGCCGGCCCGAAGCGCCCGCAGGATCGCGTGCTGCTGACCGACGTCAAGAAGAACTACAACGAGAACGTGGGCGCTACCACCGCCAACCGCAACGGCGCCGAAGCCCGCTTCGCCAACGAGGGTGGCGACACTGCCGTCGGCCATGACCAGAGCCAGAGCGCTCCGGGCCAGCATGTTTCGATGAACGGCAAGGATTTCAACGTCAATGATGGCTCCGTGGTCATCGCCGCGATCACCTCGTGCACCAACACTTCCAACCCCGCCGTGATGCTGGCTGCCGGTCTGGTCGCCAAGAAGGCGGCGGCACGCGGTCTGAAGGCCAAGCCGTGGGTGAAGACCTCACTGGCGCCGGGTTCCAAGGTGGTCACCGATTATCTGGAAAAGACCGGCCTGCTGACCGAGCTGGAAAAGACCGGCTTCTTCCTGGTCGGCTACGGCTGCACCACCTGCATCGGCAACTCCGGTCCGCTGCCGCAGGAAATCAGCAAGGCGATCACTGCCGGTGATCTCACCGTGGGCGCCGTGATCTCCGGCAACCGCAACTTCGAAGGCCGCGTGCACGCCGAAGTGAAGATGAACTACCTGGCCTCGCCGCCGCTGGTGGTGGCCTATGCGCTGGCCGGCTCGCTCAACCTGAACCTGACCACCGAGCCGCTGGGCCAGGACAAGGACGGCAAGGACGTGTTCCTCAAGGACGTCTGGCCGAGCAACCAGGAAATCAGTGACCTGATGGCCAGCGCGGTCACCTCGGACATGTTCAAGAAGAACTACGCCGACGTGTTCAAGGGCGACGAGCGCTGGAATGCGATCGCCTCGCCGGACGGCGCGCTGTACGCGTGGGACGAGAAGTCCACCTACATCAAGAACCCGCCCTACTTCGACGGTATGACGATGGAAGTGGGCAAGGTCGAGGACATCCACGCCGCCCGCTGCCTGGGCCTGTTCGGCGACTCGATCACCACCGACCACATCTCGCCGGCCGGCTCGATCAAGAAGGACTCACCCGCGGGCAAGTTCCTGATCGGTCGTGGCGTGGAGCCGAAGGACTTCAACTCCTACGGTTCGCGTCGCGGCAACGACGACGTGATGGTGCGCGGCACCTTCGCCAACATCCGCATCAAGAACCAGATGCTGGATGGCGTCGAAGGCGGCTTCACCCGCCACGTGCCCAGCGGCGAGCAGATGGCGATCTACGACGCCGCCATGAAGTACAAGGAAGCGGGCACCCCGCTGGTGGTCCTCGCTGGCAAGGAATACGGCACCGGCTCGTCGCGTGACTGGGCCGCCAAGGGCACCCTGCTGCTGGGCGTGAAGGCGGTCATCGCCGAAAGCTTCGAGCGCATCCATCGTTCGAACCTGGTTGGCATGGGCGTGCTGCCGCTGTGCTTCAAGGACGGCGAGAACGCCAAGTCGCTGGGCCTGACCGGCAACGAGAGCTTCGACGTCACCGGTCTGGACGACGGCAATGCGAAGCAGGCCAAGGTGGTGGCCACCGCCGAAGACGGCAGCAAGAAGGAGTTCACCGTCAAGGTGATGCTGCTGACCCCGAAGGAGCGCGACTTCTTCCGTCACGGTGGCATCCTGCAGTACGTGCTGCGTCAGCTCGCCGGCAAGAAAGCCGCCTGAGCCAAGCCGCATGTCGCGTTGAAATGAAAAGCCGCCTCGACGTTCGTCGGGGCGGCTTTTTTCATGCGGGAAAATACCCGGCCGACATGCGTCCGAACCATCCGCCATCCCTGCCCGCGGCTTGCCGCTGTACGCGCGCGTATGCTCCAATGCCAGCAGGGGATATCGCCACCATCACATGCCTTGGCGATCAAGATCAGGAGTCGACATCCATCATGAGCAACGAGCGTCCGTGGCTTGACCACTACCCGGCTGGCGTACCCACGCAAATCGACCTGGATACCTATTCCTCGATCGTGGCGGTGCTGGACGAAGTCTTCGAACGCTTCCGCGACCGCCCTGCCTTCAGCAACTTCGGCAAGCAGCTGGATTATGGCCAGATCGACGCGCTGAGCCGCCAGTTCGCCGGCTATCTCACCGGCGTGCTGAAACTCGGCAAGGGCGACCGCATCGCGATCATGATGCCGAACGTCCTGCAATACCCGATCGCCCTGTTCGGCGCGTTGCGCGCCGGGCTGATCGTGGTCAACACCAATCCGATGTACACCGCCCGCGAACTGAAGCACCAACTCGAGGACTCCGGTGCCAAGGCCATCGTGGTGCTGGACAATTTCGCCTCCACGCTGCAGCAGGTGGTCGCCGACACCGAGGTGAAGCACATCATCACCACCGGCATCGGCGACCTGCTCGGCTTCCCCAAGGGCGCACTGATCAACTTCGCGCTCAAGCACGTGAAAAAAATGGTACCGGCTTACCACCTGCCGTCGGCAGTGCGTTTCCGTGATGCGTTGGCGCAGGGCAGCGCGCATTCGCTGTCGAAGGTGGAACTGGGCCACGACGACATCGCTTTCCTGCAGTACACCGGCGGCACCACCGGCGTGGCCAAGGGCGCCATGCTCAGCCACGGCAACATGGTCGCCAACATGTTGCAGGCCGGCTCGTGGATCGGCAAGAACGCGAAGGAAGGCGAGGAAGTCATCATCACCGCGCTGCCGCTGTATCACATCTTTTCGTTGTGCGCCAACGGCCTGGTGTTCATGCGCCTGGGCGGCCTGAACTGGCTGATCACCAACCCGCGCGACATGCCCGGCTTCGTCAAGGAACTGAAGAAATCGCGCTTCACCGCGCTGACCGGCGTCAACACGCTGTTCAACGGCCTGCTCAACACCCCGGGTTTCAGCGAGGTGGATTTTTCGCGCCTGCACCTGACGCTCGGCGGCGGCATGGCCGTGCAACGCGCGGTGGCCGAGCGCTGGAAAAAGGCTACCGGCTGCACGTTGGCCGAGGCCTACGGCCTCACCGAGACCTCGCCCGCTGCATGCATCAACCCGCTCGACCTGAAGGCATACAACGGCTCGATCGGCCTGCCGATCCCCTCCACCGAGGTGGCGATCTGGTCCGAGGACAACCAGCCGCTGCCGGTCGGTGAAGTGGGCGAGCTGATGGTGCGCGGCCCGCAGGTGATGAAGGGTTACTGGAAGCGCCCCGAGGAAACCGCCAAGGTGCTCGGCCCCGACGGCTGGTTGCACACCGGCGATATCGCGAAGATGGACGCCAACGGCTACTTCTATATCGTCGACCGCAAGAAGGACATGATCCTGGTGTCCGGTTTCAACGTCTATCCGAACGAAGTCGAGGACGTGGTGATGCAGCATCCCGGCGTGCTGGAGGTGGCGGCCGTCGGTGCGCCGGACGAACATTCCGGCGAAGTGGTGAAGCTGTTCGTGGTACGCAAGGACCCGGCCCTCACCGCCGATGCGCTCAAGCAGTTCTGCCACGACAATCTCACCGGCTACAAGCGTCCGAAGATCATCGAGTTCCGCGACTCGCTGCCGAAGAGCAACGTGGGCAAGATCCTGCGTCGTGAATTGCGCGACGAGAAGAAAGCTGCACCCGCGACCTGAGTTTCAGCGCACCCGCACATGAAAACGCCCGCGAAAGCGGGCGTTTTCATGTATTCCGTCGAGGAGCGCCATCACTCGTCCTGCCACAACTCCAGGATATCGGCGTAGCCACCCAGCAGGTTCCACAACGGCACCTGCTTGTCTTCCGGGATATGCGTGTAAGCAAAACCGATATGGCGGGCGGACACCCGCGCCACCTGCGCCTCCAGATGGATGTGCAGGTCGTGTCCGAAGATCATGTCCAGCACCCAGCTCTGGCCGGATTCACCATTCCAGCCCAGTGGTCGACGCAACAACACGCCCGTCGCCGAAATGTCCACCAACTCGGTGGGGTGCGATTCGTCGCCGTGGCTCATCAGCACCGTGGTCTGGATGCGCATGCGCGCTGGGCGCAGTTGCTCCTTGCTGGAACCATCCCTGGCTTCGTCATCGGTCATGGTCATGCACTTCATCTCCGTTCGCGCCGCGAATCCTGCGACACGCCTGGTATTTTCCCGGCTTCATCATGCCGGGCAGGATGCAATGCGCGGGGCTGACGTCCCATTCGCACCGATTCCCGCCGGCCCCTCCCCTGGGCGCAAACAACATACAGACAACACCCGTTGAACCGAAGCAAGCAAAGCGTGTGCCACATCACGGAATCCCGATTCCATCGCTCGCCTCGACGTCGCAGGCACGCGGGCAGGCCGGAATCGACGCAACGTGTCACATGCTGCCCTTGCCCATCGCCCCGCCCGTCAACAACCGGCCATCCGCCCACTGGACTTGCCGCCGCGCAACCATTACCCTGTGACCCACGCGTAGGTTCGTGGGCAACCGCTGTTCGACATATCCGGCAGCCGCCGCGACCACCGATTCCGTAGTCGACCGCTTGAACCGCTCGCGACGCCCGCGCGTCGCGCTGCCTCGTGCCCGTACCGTGGCTTGCCGGCCCGGCCCGTGCACAGGGCGACCGCAGCAAGACCGCCTGACCGAAGTCGCGCCATGCGCCTTCATCTCGCCGGCCCGCCGCGATACCGCCCTTGCGCTGCGACAGGTATCGAACAGGCCTTTCCATCCGGGGACGGATGCCTTTCGGGGTTCCCGCCCACCAGTGGGAAGGCTCCGGGTGTACTGAAAGCACTGCCCAGCCGCACCGAGCGGCCCGACGACATGCATTGATGAGTACTGAGCCAGAGTCTCAGCCGGTTGAACCAGTCCAAGGCGCCTTCGCGCCGGTCCCGCAGCAGCAGGAAATGCCGCTGGCGATCGTGCGTGGCGAACCGATCCTGCAGATGCCGCAGGACCTGTACATTCCGCCGGATGCCCTGGAAGTCATCCTGGAAGCGTTCGAGGGACCGCTGGATCTTTTGCTTTACCTGATTCGCCGGCAGAATCTGGACATCCTGGACATCCCGGTTGCCGAGATCACCCGGCAGTACATGACCTACATCGAGCTGATGCGCGATGTGATGCGGTTGGAGCTGGCGGCGGAATACCTGCTGATGGCCGCGATCCTGGCCGAGATCAAGTCGCGCCTGTTGCTGCCGCGACCGCCTGCCGAGGAAGGTGTCGAAGAGGATCCGCGTGCCGAACTGGTACGCCGCCTGCAGGAGTACGAACGCTTCAAGAAGGCGGCCGAGGACATCGAGGCCCTGCCCCGGCTGGAGCGCGACACGGCCATAGCCCAGGCCGACACCGGCGAGCGCAACGTCATCAAGGTGCCGCCGCCGCTGGATCTGAAGGAAATGCTGCTGGCGCTGAAGGATGTATTGCGCCGCGCCGAATTGTTCGGGCACCACGCCATCAAGCGCGAGGTGCTCAGCGTACGCCAGCGCATGAGTGAGCTGTTGAGCCGGCTGGACCATGTCGGGTTCAGCCGTTTCGAGACGCTGTTCGACGTCAGCGAAGGCCGCCTCGGCGTGGTGGTCACGTTCCTGGCCATGCTGGAGCTGGCCAAGGAAATGCTGATCGAGATCGTCCAGGAGGAACCGCTTGCGCCGATCTACGTGAAGGCCAAGGCCGACTCCCACGAGACAGCCGCCGAGCCCATCGACGAAGACACGGCCGACATTCCGGCATCCGCCGCCGAGTAACACCGGCTTTCGCCCAACCGCACCATCGGACATCCGCATCCAGACCAGGCCATGCAGATCGAGCAAATCAAACCGATTATCGAGGCAGCCCTGCTTGCCGCCACCCAGCCGCTGACGGTGATGCATCTGGGTGACCTGTTCGTCGAAGACGACGAGGTCGCCCGCGACGACATCGCCCGCGCACTGGAGCTGCTGGCAGAAGACTGCCAGGGCCGCGGCGTCGAGCTGAAGGAAGTCGCTTCCGGCTTCCGCTACCAGGTCCGCCAGGATGTGCATCCGTGGGTCTCGCGGATGTGGACCGAGCGTCCCAGCCGCTATTCGCGCGCCCTGCTCGAAACGCTGGCGCTGATCGCCTACCGCCAGCCGATCACCCGCCCGGAGATCGAACAGATTCGTGGCGTGGTGGTCTCCTCCAACATCATCAAGACGATGGAAGAACGCGAATGGATCCGCGTGGTCGGCCATCGCGACGTACCCGGCAAACCGGCGCTGTTCGGCACCACCCGCGCCTTTCTCGACTACTTCAACCTGAAATCACTGGACGAACTGCCACCACTGTCCGAAATCCGCGACATGGAAGATCCCCAGCTCCGCTTCAACGACGAGCCGTTGCCCGCTCGCGTGGTGAAGGACCTGCCGATCGACCCGGACGAGGAAATCGCCGACGGGGAAGCCACTGACGGCGAGGCGGCCACCCCGGCTTCCATCGACGAGAGCACGGCTATCGCCAGCGCCATCGATATGGACGAAGCCAACTCCGAAAACACGCTCGACGCCACGCCCGACACCGGCGTCGATCATCCCGATTCCACGGCCGAAACCACCCTGGCCGCTCCCGACACCGACGTTTCCGCCGCCCACGAAGCGGATGCCACGGACGCCGATCCATCCATCGCCACTGCCGCCGAGGCAGCGGACCGCGCGGACGCCGACGACGGCGACGCCGAGCAAGACACCAAGGAGTACCGCGCATGACTGCGCCGCAAAAATCCGTTCTGACCCTGAAGCGCGAACCGCGCACCGAAGAAATCGCCGCACTGGAAGAGCGCCTGCACAAGGTGCTGGCCAATGCCGGCCTCGGCTCGCGCCGCATGCTGGAACAGCGCATCCTGGCCGGTGAAGTCGAGCTCAACGGCAGCCCTGCCGGCACCGGTGCCAGCGTGCATGCCGGCGACCGCGTAGTGCTGGACGGCAAGCAATTCGTCGTTTCCACCGACAGCCGCGACAACGCCGAAGTGCTGATCTATCACAAGCCCGAAGGCGTGATGAGCACCCGCGACGATCCCGAAGGCCGCCCCACCGTCTTCGAACAGCTGCCGCGCCTGAAGGGTGCGCGCTGGGTCGCCGTTGGCCGTCTCGACATCAATACCACCGGCCTGCTGCTGCTCACCACCGACGGTGAACTGGCCAACGCACTGATGCACCCCAAGAGCGGACTGGAGCGCGAATACCTGTGCCGCGTGCACGGCGAAGTGCCCGACGAGATCATCGAGAAGCTCAAAGCCGGCGTGGAACTGGAAGACGGCCCTGCCCGCTTCGACGAAATCGCCGTGATCAGCCGTGGTGGCAGCCACAGCTGGTTCCGCGTGGTGATTCGCGAGGGCCGCAACCGCGAGGTGCGCCGCCTGTGGGATTCGCAGGGTTACCTGGTCAGTCGACTCAAGCGCATCCGCTACGGCGGCATCGAATTGCCGCGCCTGCTGCGTCGTGGCGACTGCGAAACTCTCGGCGAAGACGCCGTGAAGCAGTTGCGCGAAGCCGGCGGCCTGGGCGCGCCGCAGCCGGTGCTCACGCTGAGCCCGGTGCTGCACCAGCGCCGCGCCAACCGCAACATCACCGAATACCGCCCCGAAGGCAGCGCACCCGCGGCCTGGAGTGGCGCCTATCACGACGAAGCCCGCGAGCTGCGTGCATTCGACCGGATTCGCGAAGAGCCCACCCGCGGCCGCCAGAAACCGCGCAAACCGGGCAAGGAAGTGAATGGCAACGTCGCTCGCCCCGAACGCGCGCCAAGCGCCGGCCGTGGCCGCGGCAAGCGCGGCGTGGCCCCAGGCCAGGAGCTGCCGTCGGTGCGCACCTGGTTTGCCGGCGAAAGCCGTGAGGGTGCCGGCCGACCAGGCGCCAACCGTGGCAACGCAGGCGGTCGGCCGGCTGGCGCCGGCAACCGCGGCAACGCAGGTGGCAAACCGGCCGGCGCCGGCAACCGCAGCGCGGGCAACAGCCCGTACGCCGGTTTCGGTGGCACCAGCGGCAAGCCTCGCGCCCACGGCGGCGGCAACCGCCCCGGCCAGAATGCCGGCGGCCGCCCGCAGAACCGTGGTGGCAAGCGCCCGTCCAGCCCTGGCGGTCGTCCGCAAGGCGGCGGCGGTAGCGGCGGTCGTGGCGGCAACCGCTCCGGCAACCGTTAAGCCGAGGCCGCGATGATCCGCATCTACCACAACAACCGCTGCTCCAAGTCGCGCGCCACGCTGGCGTTGCTGGAGCAGCGGGGTGAGCCGCTCGAGATCGTCAACTACCTCGATACCCCGCCCAGCGCCGCAGAGCTGAAAACCCTGCTCGGCCTGCTGGGGATGCCCGCACGGAAGCTGCTGCGCACTGGCGAGGACGACTACAAGACGCTCGGACTGGACAATCCCGAGCTCGACGACGACGCCCTCGTCCAGGCCATGACCACGCATCCAAAGCTGATCGAGCGACCCATCGTGGTCGCCCACGGCAAGGCCGCGATCGGCCGTCCACCCGAGGCCGTGCTGGCGATCCTCTGAGCCATGCGTCAACGGCGGATGGAAGCCCACCGCGCCTGACAGCCCAAGCGATGCCAACACCGAAAAGCCGAAGGGCCGCTCTCGCGAGCGGCCCTTCGGCTTTTTTGATGTCCCCGATCAAGTCGTCGGGAATGGTGACTCAGAGGTGGCTTTGCGTCGCCGGATCACCCACCTTGGCGCTGGCATCGCCGCGCGGCGGCGGCGGGGGCGGCGGCGTGCTGCCGGTCGGTGCTGCCTTGTCCCAATCCGCCGGCGGACCGGGAACGCGCCCGTCCATGATGTCGTCGATCTGGCGCGCGTCGATGGTTTCGTACTCCAGCAACGCGCCGGCCATCACATGCAGCTTGTCGATATTCTCGGTAAGCAGGCGCTTGGTGCGGGCATATGCCGTATCGAGGATCTCGCGCACCACTTCGTCGATCTTGCGCGCGGTTTCATCGGAAACACTCTTGTGCTGCGTCACCGAACGGCCGAGGAACACCTCGTCCTCGTCCTCGCCGTAGGTCACCGGGCCGAGCTTGTCGGACAGGCCCCACTTGGTGACCATGTTGCGCGCCATCTTGGTGGCCCGCTCGATGTCGTTGGAGGCACCGGTGGTGACCTTGTCCTCACCGAAGATCAGCTCTTCGGCCACGCGCCCGCCATACAGCGAGCACAACTGCGACTGGATCGCCACGCGGTTGATGCTGTACTTGTCGTTTTCCGGCAGGTACATGGTGACACCCAGCGCCCGGCCGCGCGGGATGATGGTGACCTTGTAGACCGGATCATGCTCGGGCACCAGGCGGCCGACGATGGCGTGGCCGGACTCGTGGTAAGCAGTGAGCTTCTTCTCGTCCTCGCTCATCACCATCGAGCGACGCTCCGACCCCATCAGGATCTTGTCGCGCGCCTTGTCGAGATGGCTCATGCGCACTTCGCGCGCATTCTCACGGGCGGCGAACAACGCGGCCTCGTTGACCAGGTTGGCCAGGTCGGCGCCGGAAAAGCCCGGCGTACCGCGCGCGATCACCATCGGCACCACGTCACTGGCGGTAGGCACCTTGCGCAGGTGCACCTTGAGGATCTGCTCGCGCCCCTTCACGTCCGGCAAGCCGACCACCACCTGCCGATCGAAACGGCCCGGGCGCAGCAGCGCCGGATCGAGCACGTCCGCGCGGTTGGTGGCCGCGATGACGATGACGCCTTCGGTACCCTCGAAACCGTCCATTTCGACCAGCAACTGGTTCAGGGTCTGCTCGCGCTCATCGTGACCACCGCCGAGGCCGGCGCCGCGATGGCGACCCACCGCGTCGATCTCGTCGATGAAGATGATGCACGGCGCGTGCTTCTTGGCCTGCTCGAACATGTCGCGCACGCGGCTGGCGCCGACGCCGACGAACATCTCCACGAAGTCCGAACCGGAGATCGAGAAGAACGGCACCTTGGCCTCGCCCGCAATGGCCTTGGCCAGCAGGGTCTTGCCGGTACCGGGCGGGCCGACCATCAACACGCCCCGCGGAATCTTGCCACCCAGTTTCTGGAACTTGCCCGGGTCGCGCAGGAACTCGACCAGCTCGCCAACCTCTTCCTTGGCCTCGTCGCAACCGGCCACATCGGTGAAATTGACCTTGATCTGGTCCTCGCCCTGCAACTTGGCGCGCGAACGGCCGAAGCTCATCGCCCCGCGGCCGCCACCGCCGCCTTGCTGCATCTGGCGCATGAACCAGATGAACACGCCGATGATCAGGATCACCGGCAGCCAGCTCACCAGCAAGCTGATCAGCGAGAAGCTGCTCGCCGAATCCTGGCTCACCGTGACGCCCTTGTCCTGCATCTGCTTGACCACGCCATTGGTGGAGAAGCCGAGCACCGGGGCGATGGTGCGATAGGCACTGCCGTCTTTCAGCTTGCCGCTGATCGTGGCGGGATTCTCGGCGCTGATCGAGGCCGTGGCCACGTTGCCGTTGTCCACGCTCTGCACGAAGCTGCTGTAGGGCAGGTCGGACGAGCCGCTGCCGTGCGGGTTGAAGCTCTGGAACACCGTGATCAGAACGATCGCGATGACCACCCAGAGCAACAAGGTTTTGACTGTTTCGTTCATGCGCGGTTCTCGCCGTTTTGCCCGCCCGTGGCCTTTCGCCCCGTGGCAAGCGCATATACCTCACGCGAACGTGCGCGCGAGGCCTTGGGTTTACGCATGGTCACGCGCGTGAAGTCCGCGCGCAAGCTGCGCAAGTAATCATCGAAGCCGGCGCCCTGGAAAAGCTTGATCAGGAACGCGCCGCCCGGCTTCAGCCAGTGCCGGGAAAAATCGAGCGCCAGCTCGGCCAGGTCCATCGCCCGGATCTGGTCGGCCAGGGCCACACCACTCATATTGGGGGCCATGTCCGACAGCACAAGATCCAGCTTCTGGCCGTCCAGCCGGGCTTCCAGCTCGTGCAGCACGCTTTCTTCACGGAAATCGCCCTGCAGGAAGTCCACCCCGCCAATCCCCTGCATCGGCAGGATATCCAGCGCCACCACGGTACCGGTGTCGCCCAGCCGCTGGCGCACCAGCTGCGACCAGCCACCGGGAGCCGCGCCAAGGTCCACCACGCGCATGCCGGGCTTGAGCAGGCGATCGCGCTCGATCAGCTCCTCCAGCTTGAATACGGCGCGCGAACGCAGGCCGTCGGCCTGCGCCTTCTTTACGTAGACATCATCGAAGTGCTCCCGCAGCCAGCGGGAACTGCTTTTGCTGCGAGACATGGTCGGCAACGGCCACAGATAGGGGGAATGAGGTCTGCATGATACCCTTTGCCGTCCCCTGACCGCGAATCCGAGACTGAACGCATGGCCCTTTCCCCCTCGCAGCGCCGTTACCTGCGCAGCCTCGCCCACGACCTGAACCCGGTCATCCTGCTGGGTGCCAAGGGCGCCACGGACGCCGTGCTCAAGGAGCTGGACGGTGCGCTGAGCCATCACGAACTGGTCAAGGTGAAGCTGTCCGGCGGCGACAAGGCCGAACGCGACGCCCAGATCGACTTCCTTGCCGGCGGCACCGGCGCCGAGAACGTGCAGCAGATCGGCCACGTGGTGGTGCTGTTCCGCCGCAACGAGGACGAGCCGAAGCTCGCCCTGCCACGCTGAAGGCCGCGCCATGGATCTCTCGCTCGAACACAACGGCGATTATCTCCATGTGCGCCGCGTGAGCGAGCGCAGCGTCACCGTGGTCGACCGCGAACTGGAACGCAGCTTTCTGCTGACGCCGGATCGCGCGGTCGAGGGTTGGCCGGTCACCGACGCCAGCACACTCGACGCCGCGCACATCGATGCCATTCTTGAACTGCAGCCGGAGCTGGTACTGCTGGGCACCGGAACCCGCCAGGTATTTCCGGCGCCGGCGTTCATGGCCGGCTTCCTGCGCAAGGGCATCGGCATCGAAGTGATGGACAACGCGGCCGCCGCGCGCACCTACGACCTGCTTGCCGGCGAAGGGCGGCACGTTGTGGCCGCCTTCATCCTGCCGCCCGCCTGATCGGCGCAATCAACCGCAGGCCAGTTCGCAATGGACTGGCCTGAACCCGAGTCGCATCAGCGCGACGGCAGGTAATCCAGCGGATCGACCGGATTGCCATCCTTGCGGATCTGGAATTCCAGCTCGTCGCGCGAAGCACCGGTGGAACCCATCTCGGCAATCTCCTGCCCCGCCTTCACGTGCTGTCCTTCGGTCACCAGCCGCTTGCGGTTGTGCCCGTAAGCCGACAGGAAGCTGTCGTTGTGCTTGATGATGACCAGCTCGCCATAGCCGACCAGGCCATTGCCGCTGTAGACCACCACGCCGTCTGCCGCCGCACGCACCGGATCACCCGCCTTGCCGGCAATCTCGATACCGGGAATGGCGTCACTGCTCTGGAAACGCTTCAGCAGCGCTCCCGAGACGGGCCAATGCCAGACCACGCCACCGGCCGAACGACTGCCGCCGGTGGACACGACCGGCGCGGTCGATGCCGGCGGCGGCACGGCATGCACCGGCTCGCCCGCCACCGGAACCGTGGTGGAGGCGACGTGTGCAGGCGCTGGCAGCTTTGTTGGCGCGGGTGGCGTCACGACATGGGCTGGCGGGGTTGAACCCACCGGCTCGAACACCGGCGCAGCCGCATGTGGCGCCACTGCAACCGCATGCGTCGGTTCCGGATGCGTCGCCGCCACCGCCGCCGAAGAGGCAACGGCATGCCCCGGCGACAGGTGCAGCACTTGCCCCGGCCAGATCGTGTAAGGCGCGGCTATGCCGTTCCAGCTGGCCAGGCTGCGGAAATCCACGCCATTGCGGAAGGCGATGGAATAGAGCGTATCGCCCTTCTTCACCCGATACGTGCCGTCGTGGGCACGCGCCTGTGCCGTCGGCGCAGACGTGTGTGCCCCGGGTGCGGGCTCGACCACCACCGTACTGCACGCCGCCAGTGCCGAGATCAGGCCGGCAGCCATCAGCCATCGCGTCATTCCATTCATGCGTATCAGCATAGCGGGGGTCGTTCCTGTTTTCATCGCAAGCCGAACCACCAGATGGCCAACCCGGCCAGGATCGCCAGCGCGGCCCAGCCGATCGTCTCGATATGTTTGTGCAGCATGCGCTCGGCGCGCTCGCCAAACCAGCGGATCAGCAAGGCCAGCAGCCATACCCGCTTGCCGCGCCCCAGCGCCACGCAGACCAGGAACGGCAGGATCGGCACGCCGACGATGCCCGATGCCCAGGTCACGAACTTCATCGGCACCACGGGCTGCAAGGCGGCAAGGAACAACACCAGCAGCAGGCCCAGCCAGTGCTGGTTCATTTGCGTGCGCAGCTGTTCCACGCCCTGCTCGATCGGTGCCAACACGTGCAGCGCCTCAAGCACCGGACTCAGCGCGTGGAACGCCCAATGCCCCAGTGCGTATCCGACCAGTGAACCGAGCAGCGAAAACAACAGGCTGATGTTGGCGTAGAAGAACGCCCGATGCCGCTTGCCCAGCATCATCGGCGCCAGCATCACTTCCGGCATGATCGGGAAAATGAAGGCTTCGACGAAGCTCAGGCCGCACAGGTAATAGACCGCACGCGGATCGCGCGCCCAATTCAATGCGCGCGCATACAGGTTGCCGAACAGCCGCATCAGCCGATGCCGCCAAGCAGCGGCACGAAACTCACCGCTCCGAGTTCTTCCTGCACGAAATCGCCCTGCCCGTCGCCGCGCATGCGCAACAGCACCTGGCTGCTGGGCGAACCGACCGGCGCCACCAGCACGCCGGCGGGGCTGAGCTGATCCAGCAAGGCCGCGGGGATCGCATCGCCCGCCGCGGTGAGGATGATCGCATCGAAGGGCGCCTCATCGGCCCAGCCCAGCTTGCCATCGTCATAACGCGAGCGGATGTTGGTCAGGCCTAGCTGGCGGAAGCGCCGGCGTGCCTGGCGCAGCAGTTCCTCGATGCGCTCGACCGTGTAGAGCTGCCCGACCAGTGCGGCCAGCACCACCGCCTGGTAACCCGAGCCGGTGCCGATCTCCAGCACCTTCTGCGGCGGCGCCTCGCCGCGCAGGTCGAAGTGTTCGAGCAGCGCCTCGGTCATCCGCGCGACCACCCACGGCTGCGAAATGGTCTGGCCGTGGCCGATCGGCAGCGCGGTGTTCTCGTAGGCGCGCGCGTGCAAGGCCTGGTCGATGAAATGGTGTCGTGGCGTATTGCGGATCACGTCGATCACGCGCGCATCGCGGATACCGCTTTCCTTGAGCTGCGCGGCCAGCCGGTCGCGTGCGCGCTGCGAGGTCATGCCCTCGCCTTTCAGGGCCGATGCGGGCAATGGATGGACATTCATCGCTCAAGCCGCCTTGTGGCCGGCATCGGCCATGTTGTCGGTGAGCGATTCCATCCAGCTGCTGACCTTGTCCAGCGCCTGGAAGCGGGTGAGATCAACGTGGATCGGCGTGACCGATACGAAACCCCGTCGCACGGCATTGAAGTCCGTGCCGGGACCGGCGTCGTCGATATCCCCGGCCGGCCCGATCCACCAGACCTGTCGCCCGCGGGGATCGGTCTGCTCGATGCAGGGCGCGGAACGATGCCGGCGTCCCAGCCGGGTCACTTCGAAACCGTGGATTTCGCTCCACGGAAGGTCGGGCACATTGACGTTGAGAATGGTGTCGGCCGGCAGCGGATCGACCAGCAGTCGCCGCATCAGCAGCAACACCGCCTGCGCTGCCGAGTCGTAATGCTCGCCCTTGTGATCATGGCTGACCAGCGACACCGCGATGGCCGGCAGGCCGAGGAAGCGGCCTTCCATCGCCGCCGAGACGGTGCCCGAATAGATCACGTCATCGCCGAGGTTGGCGGAATTGTTGATGCCGGAGACCACGATCTCCGGCTCCTCGTCGAGCAATCCGGACAGCGCCAGGTGCACGCAGTCGGTCGGGGTGCCGGCGACGCGGTAGCGGCCGTCGTCCATGCGCGTCGCCCGGATCGGCACGTCCAGCGTCAGGGAATTGCTGGCGCCGGAACGATCCCGGTCGGGTGCCACTACCGTTACCTTGCCAACCGCACCGAGGCGATCGGCGAGCACGCGGATGCCGATCGCATCCACGCCGTCGTCGTTGCTTACGAGAACTCGCATGATCATCCGTAAAGAGCTTCAACAGCATGCAGCCGGCATGGCGGCGCACGCACCTTCGATATCCCCCGAGTCTACCGGAGCGGTCAAGCGGTTTCACGACATCCGCCCGCGCATGCCACGCCCCGGCAACCGCCATCCAGCGATTTTCGCGTGGCCGGATACTGCCCGAGTCCATGATTTGCCGCGCCGGGCCGCCCCGCGTCGGGTCGCCCGCGGCAATCGCACCACGGCCCGCGACTTTGGTTAGCATGGCTGCATGAAACGCCGAGCTCCCGCCACGATCAGCGACGACGACGCGCGCCTGTTCCGCGAAGCGATCGGCGAGGTGCGCCGGATCGATCCGGTACCGCTGCCGCCGAGCCTGCCGAAACCGCTGCCGCGCCCGCGCATGTTCGAGGCGGACGAGGCCGCCGTGTCCGGCGAGCTGCTGGACATGGCTTTCGACCCCGCCTCGATGGAAGTGGGCGAAGAGCTCAGCTATCTGCGCGACGGCTATCCACCCCACCTGCTGCGCCGGCTCAAGCGCGGCCAGTTCAGCGTGCAGGACGAACTGGACCTGCACCACATGAATGCCGCCGCAGCCCAAGCCAGCATCGTCGCCTTCCTGGCCGAGGCACGCCAGCACGACCTGCATTGCGTGCGCATCGTGCACGGCAAGGGATTGCGCTCGAAAGCCGCCGGCCCGGTACTGAAAGCCCTCACCGATCGCCTGCTGCGCCGACGCGACGACATCGTGGCATTTGCCTCGGCCCGGCCGGCACAAGGCGGAACGGGGGCGGTGATCGTGCTGCTCAGGCACTGAGCAGCACGATTGGGCCATGGATGGCTCAACGTCTGGCAGGCGCTTCGCGCCAGCCAGACGGAGCCCGGAACGGGCGAGTCGCCAAAGTGCAGGACGCACTTTGGCGACCATCAAAAGCGGCGCTCTTGATTGATGAGTCGTCTATAAAGTTGCCGCCAACTCCCGCATCACCACCGTGGCATAGGCCCCGGCCGGCAACTCGAATGCCAGTTCCAGCGCATCGTCGGCCAGCCAGCGCCATGTGAGGTTCTGCGGCAGCAGGCGCAACGCCCGGCGCTCCTGGTCCATGCGTGCAGCGACCAGACCATCGACCAGGTCGGTATTGGCCGCTGCCAACTCGCGCTCCAGTTCAGCCACTTCGCCACTGCTCGGCGGTTCGCCCTGTCCCCACAGCGGGCCGGACGGATGGATATCGCCGCGCGCCAGGCGCTCGGCCAGCGCATCGGTAAACGGCTCCGGGCCGAACCAAGAACGTGAACCGGCCAGCGACCAGATTTCGCCATCCAGCGGCGCATCCCACGCGCCACGCTCGACCCGCGCGGCCAGCACGGCGTTGAATATGTGTGAACGCGCAGCGGACAACAGGATGGAGCGCTTGGCACGGTCCATCCTGCGCCCCGCGAACATCGCCCGCGCCTGGGCCAGGTTGCCGCCCTCGCGCCCGAAGCGCTGCTCGCCGAAATAGTTCGGCACGCCGCGCGCGGAGATCTCGGCCAGCACCTCCTCGGCACGCGCACGGTCGCCCTGCACTTCACGCAGCACCAGCACGAAGCGGTTGCCGCGCAAGGCGCCACGCTTGAGCTTGCGCGAATGGCGTGTGGCTGCCAGCACCTTCACTTCGGCGTGCGGGAACGTCGACCAGTCCGGGTCCGGCTTGCCCGCCAATTGCACGGTGAAGGCCTGTCGCGTCACTGCATGGCGATCCTTCAGGCCGGCATAACCGACGTTGAGCGGTGGCACGCCGGCGAACTTTGCCAGTTCGCGCGCCACCCAGTCGGTATTGGCTTCGCGCTTTTCCACCCATAGCAAGGCGTGTTCGCCACTGCCGTCGGCGTCGTAACCGAGGATTTCCTCGACCCGGAAATCCTCGGGGGTGCTGCGCAGGCGCGCAGTGAGGGGCGGGGTTTCGGCGTGGGCGCGGGGGAGCTCGTAATCGGACATCGTTGCCTCGAAATGCAGGGTTGCCATCCAGGTGCAGGCCCGGATCAAGCGCTGAAAATGGTTTGGCTTTCGCGACAACCCGATCTGTTCGCTGCCGGATGACCCACCCTTCGGTTGTTGAAAGATGCCGAGAAAAGGTCAGCGGCGTTCCAGCAACACGCAGGCCTGGGCAGCGATGCCTTCGCCGCGACCGGTGAAGCCGAGTTTCTCGGTGGTGGTGGCCTTGATGCTGATGCAGCCGATGTCGCACTCGAGGTCAGCCGCCAGGTTTTCGCGCATCGCCTGCGCGTGCGGACCGACCTTGGGGGCCTCGCTGATCACGGTGACATCGGCATTGCCCAGCGCGTAGCCGTGTTGCGCCATCAGCATCGCCGCGTGACGCAGGAACTGGCGGCTGTCGGCATGGCGCCAGCGTTCGTCGCTCGGCGGGAAATGCTGGCCGATGTCACCTAGCGCCAGCGCACCGAAGATCGCGTCGCACAGCGCGTGGATCACCACGTCGCCATCGGAATGCGCCACCACGCCACGATGATGCGGCACGCGCACGCCACCCAGCGTGACGTGGTCGCCCTCGCCAAACGCATGCACGTCGAAACCCTGGCCAATGCGCATCGTCATGTGGTCCTCGCCAGCAGGAATTCGGCCAGCGCGAAATCGGCCGCCGTGGTCACCTTGATATTGTCCTCGGCGCCTTCGACGAGCAAGGGCGCAAAGCCGGCGAGTTCCATCGCCATCGCCTCGTCGCTGACCTTCACGTTAGTGTCCACCGCCCTCTGCAGCGCCGTAGCCAATTGGCCACGCCTGAACATCTGGGGCGTAAATGCACGCCAGCGATAATCGCGCGGTTCGGTTCCTTGACTGCAGCTCATGCTGTCTGACCGCTTGAGCGTGTCACGTAATGGTGCACCGAGAAGCCCACCATCGACCGCAGAACCGCGTTCGATGAGTCGGGTAATATCCTCATGACGCACACAGGGGCGCGCCGCATCATGCACCAAGACGAAGTCGTCTGTGCGCACATCCGGCGGCAACGCTCTCAAGCCAGCCAGCACCGAATCGCAACGTTCGTCGCCACCGGTCGCCGCCAGCAGCCGCTTTCCCCATGTACGCTCTATACCTTCCCAGCGCTCATCGCCGGCGGCCAGCACAACCACTAGGCCTTCGATCATCGGATGGGCAGCCAGACGGTCGAGTGTGCGCTCGATCATCGGCACCCCAGCCAAATCCATGTATTGCTTGGGCATCGGTCCACCAACCCGCATGCCGCGCCCTGCCGCCGGTACCACACACCACAACCCAGCCACGATCAATGCCCGACCGTGCCGTCGTCCACCGGCGGCGCCACAGCGCTGGCGGCCGACTTCGGCACCACCTGGTAGAACGTTTCGCCCGGCTTGATCAGGCCCAGTTCGGCGCGCGCACGTGCCTCGATGGCCTCGTCACCATGCTTGAGGTCATGCACGTCCGCTTCCAGTGCCTGGTTGCGCTGGGTCAGCTTGCTGTTCTCGTCGGTCTGTTTCTGCACGGCGACGCGCAGGCTCCTGACCTCGGGCATGCCGCCGTGCGGCGACCACAGCTTGATCTGCAGCCCGATCAGCAGCAACAGCAACAGCAGGGCAATCCAGCGCAACATGGGCGCGACTTGTTCCGTCTCAGCCCGGCAAACGGGTCAGGTTCGGGAAGGCATTGCGGCCGGCGTAGCGTGCCGCCGAACCCAACGCTTCCTCGATGCGCAGCAACTGGTTGTACTTGGCGATGCGATCGCTGCGGCACAGCGAACCGGTCTTGATCTGCGTCGCCGTGGTGGCCACCGCGATATCGGCGATGGTGCTGTCCTCGGTTTCGCCCGAACGGTGCGAGATCACCGCCGAATACTTCGCCGCATCGGCCATGGCGATGGCTTCCAGCGTCTCGGACAGCGTGCCGATCTGGTTCACCTTGATCAGGATCGAGTTGGCGATGTGCTTTTCGATGCCTTCGCGGAAGATCGCCGGATTGGTGACGAACAGGTCGTCACCGACCACCTGGATGCGCTCGCCGATAGCGTCGGTGAGCAGCTTCCAGCCGTCCCAGTCGCCCTCGGCCATGCCGTCCTCGATGGTGACGATGGGGTACTGCTTCGTCCAGCCGGCCAGCAGTTCGACGAACTGTTCCGAGGTGTACTGCTTGCCCTCGCCCGCCAGGTCGTACTTGCCATCGCGATAGAACTCGGAGCTGGCCGCATCCAGGCCCAGCAGGATCTCGCTGCCGACCTTGTAGCCGGTCTTGTTGACCGCCTCGAGGATGGTGTCCATGGCCTCGATGTTCGAGCGCAGGTTCGGCGCGAAGCCGCCTTCATCGCCCACCGCCGTGTTCAGGCCCTTGGCCTTCAACACGCCCTTCAGCGCGTGGAAGATCTCGGCGCCGGCACGCAGTGCTTCGCTGAAGCTGGGCAGGCCCACCGGCAGCACCATGAACTCCTGCACGTCGATGTTGTTGTCGGCATGTTCGCCGCCGTTGATGATGTTCATCATCGGCACCGGCAGCGCGCCCGGCTTGCCAGACGACAGATAAGCCCACAGCGGCTCATGCCGCGAGGCGGCCATCGCGTGGGCCGCGGCCATCGACACGCCGAGGATGGCGTTTGCGCCCAGCTTGCCCTTGTTCGGCGTGCCGTCCAGCGCGATCAGCTTCGCATCCAGCCCCTTCTGGTCGGCCGCGTCGAAGCCGTCCAGCGTCTTGGCGATGGCACCGTTGACGTTGCCCACCGCATTCTTCACGCCCTTGCCGCCGTAGCGGGACTTGTCGCCATCGCGCAGCTCCACCGCTTCGCGCGAACCGGTGGATGCGCCGCTCGGCACCGCCGCACGGCCAAAGCTGCCATCGGCCAGAGTGACTTCGGCTTCCAGCGTGGGATTACCGCGCGAGTCGAGGATTTCACGGGCGTGGATGCGGCTGATGGCTGTGCTCATGGCGGTCCTGTGGGTCGGATTGAGGGAAGAGACTAAAGATACGCAAAAAAACGGCGCGGGGGAGAACCCGCGCGCCGATATCAGATCGATTGTTCGAGGAAGCCGTGGCGCTTGGTCACGGCGTCCAGTTCCATCAGGGTTTCCAGCAAGGCCTCCATCTTGCCCAGCGGCCACGCGTTCGGCCCATCGCTGAGCGCCTTGCTCGGATCCGGATGCGTTTCGGCGAACAGGCCCGACACGCCGGCAGCCACGGCGGCACGCGCCAGTACCGGCACGAACTCGCGCTGGCCACCCGAACTGGCGCCCTGCCCGCCGGGCAATTGCACCGAATGGGTGGCGTCGAACACCACCGGGCAACCGGTCTCGCGCATCGCGCTCAGCGAGCGCATGTCCGACACGAGGTTGTTGTAGCCGAAGCTGGCGCCGCGCTCGCAGACCATGATCTGCTCGTTGCCGACGGCCTTGGCCTTGGCTACCACGTGCGTCATGTCCCACGGCGCGAGGAACTGGCCTTTCTTGATGTTCACCGGCTTGCCGGCCCGGGCCACCTTCTGGATAAAGTCGGTCTGCCGGCAAAGGAAGGCCGGCGTCTGCAACACGTCCACCACCGAGGCGACTTCGTCGAACGGTGTGTACTCGTGCACATCGGTGAGCACCGGCACGCCGACCTGGCGCCTCACTTCGCCCAGGATGCGCAGGCCTTCTTCCATGCCTAGCCCGCGAAAGCTGGTGCCGGAGGAACGGTTGGCCTTGTCGAAGCTGGACTTGAAGATGAAGTTCACCCCGAGCCTGCCGGTGATTTCCTTCAAGGTGCCGGCGGTATCCACCTGCAGTTGTTCGGACTCGATCACGCAGGGGCCGGCGATCAGGAACAGCGGCTGGTCGAGACCGGCCTCGAAATGGCAGAGCTTCATGCCGTCGCCTCCTTCGCCAGTTTCTCGCCGTCATGCACGGCCTTGTATTCGCGCGCCGCGCGCACGAAACCGATGAACAGCGGATGGCCGTCGCGCGGGGTAGAGGTGAATTCCGGATGCGCCTGGCAGCCGAGGAACCACGGATGCTGCTGTTGCGGCAGTTCGACGATCTCCACCAGCAGGTCGTCCATCGACTTGCCGGAGATCACCAGGCCCTGGTCTTCGAACGACTGACGATAGCGGTTGTTGAATTCATAGCGGTGACGATGGCGCTCGCGCACCACATCCTGGCCGTACATCTCGCGCGCCAGCGTGCCGGTTTTCAGGCGACATTCCTGCGAACCCAGGCGCATGGTGCCGCCGAGGTCGGAACGCTCGCTGCGCTGCTCGACTTCACCGCTGGCGGTAGTCCATTCGGTGATCAGGCCGATCACCGGGTTCGGCGTGTTGCGATCATTCTCGCTGGAATCGGCATCGGCCAGTCCGGCCACGTGGCGGGCGAAATCCACCACTGCCGCGTGCATGCCGTAGCAGATGCCGAAGTACGGCACGCCATGCTCGCGGGCATATTTCGCCGCCAGCACCTTGCCTTCGAAACCGCGCTTGCCGAAGCCGCCCGGCACCAGGATCGCGTCGACGCCACCCAGCACCTTGGCCGCACCTTCGGCCTCGATCCGCTCCGAATCGATCCAGTCCAGGTTGACCCGGGTCAGCTGCTTGATGCCACCGTGGCGCAACGCCTCGCCCAGCGACTTGTAGGCGTCCTTGTGCTCGACATACTTGCCGACGACGGCGACGGTCACCTCGTCCTTGGGATGGATCACCGCGTCCACCGTGCGCTGCCAGGCCGAAAGGTCGGCCGGCTTGGCGTCCAGCCCGAGCTTTTTCACCACGATCTCGTCCAGCCCCTGCTCGTGCAACCACAGCGGCATCTTGTAGATCACGTCCACGTCGGCTGCGCTGATGACGGCGGACTCGGGCACGTTGGTGAACAGCGCGATCTTGCGGCGCTCGCCCTCGGGCAGCGGCTCCTCGCAGCGGCACAGCAGAATGTCCGGCTGGATACCGATCGAACGCAGTTCCTTCACCGAATGCTGGGTCGGCTTGGTCTTGATCTCACCGGCGGCCTTGATATACGGCACCAGCGTGAGATGCATGAACACCACCTTCTCCGGGCCATGCTCGATGCGCAACTGGCGGATCGCCTCCAGGAACGGCAGTGACTCGATGTCGCCCACGGTGCCGCCGATCTCCACCAGCGCCACGTCGAAACCACGCGTCGCCTCGTGGACACGGTGCTTGATCTCGTCGGTGATGTGCGGAATCACCTGCACGGTGGCGCCGAGATAATCACCGCGGCGCTCCTTGCGGATCACCGACTCGTAGATCTTGCCGGTGGTGATGGAATTCTTGCCGGTCAGGCGGGTATGCACGAAGCGCTCGTAGTGCCCCAGGTCGAGATCGGTCTCCGCGCCGTCGTCGGTCACGTAGACCTCGCCGTGCTGGAAGGGACTCATGGTGCCCGGATCCACATTGATGTAGGGATCGAGCTTCATCATGGTGACCGAGAGTCCGCGCGCTTCCAGGATGGAAGCCAGCGACGCCGCGGCGATGCCCTTGCCAAGAGAGGACACCACACCGCCGGTGACGAAAATCAGGGGGGTCATGGGATGTAGCCGTGCTGGAAATGTCCATTTTAGCGGCAGAACGGCTTCTTCGCGAGATACTTCGACGATCGCGATTCAGGCGCGGCCCATGCCACGGCCCGCAAAGCCCCGCCGAGCCCGGGAAAACCCGTCCGCCCGGCCAAAACAAAACCGGCGGCTCCCTTGCGGGGGCCGCCGGTGGTGGCGCGGGAATGCCGAGGTGGCGTCAGCCGCCGTGCGACATCCCGGGCATCATGTAGGCGTTCATGTTGTGCAGCACCCACAGCGAGCCGACGACCACGATGCCGATGAAGATCAGCGCGCAGACCATCACCATCAGGTTCTCGCGCTGCTCCGGGGCGATGCCCATGTGCAGGAAGAAGCCCAGCTGCACCAGCACCTGCGCGATGCAGAACACCATCAGCGCCGGCATGATCAGGTGGTGCGGCACCAGCCCGGCCATCACGCAGCCGAACGACAGCAGGGTCAGCGCGATCGACAGGCCGAAACCGACCATGTAGGACTTCAGCGAGCCGTGGTGGCCGCCGCTGGCGGCATGTTGTTCGTGAGCGTTCGACATCAGAGCACCCCGTGCAGATAGACAAAAGTGAACACGCAGATCCAGATCACGTCCAGGAAGTGCCAGAACAGGCTCAGGCACGACAACCGGCGCTTGACGATGCCGTCCAGGCCGTAGCGATGCACCATGTGCATCATCACGCCCATCCAGATCAGGCCGCAGGTCACATGCAGGCCGTGCGTACCGACCAGGAAGAAGTAGGCCGACAGGAACGCGCTGCGGTCCGGGCCCGCGCCTTCGTGGATGAGGCCGACGAACTCGTGGATTTCCATGCCCACGAAAGCGGCGCCGAACAGGAAGGTGATCACCATCCAGCCCAGCAGCTTGTTGCGCTTGTCGGCATGCATGTTGAGCATGGCCATGCCGAAGGTGAAGCTGCTGACCAGCAGCAGCATGGTCTCGCCCAGCACGTACTTGAGGTCGAAGATGTCCTTGCCGGTGGGGCCGCCCGCATAGGCGTGCGACAACACGGCAAAGGTCGCGAACAATGCCGAGAAGATCAGGCAGTCGCTCATCAGGTAGATCCAGAACCCCAGCAGGGTCTTGGAGCTGTCGTCGTGGTGCTCTTCGTGGACGGCGATGCCGTCGGCGGTAATGACGGAACTGTTCATGGCTCAGGCAACCCTCTGTTCGGACGCAGCCACGTCGACGCGGTCGATCAGGCCGTTGAGCGGCACCATGCGGGCACGCTCGATCTTCTCGACCTCGGCGGCCGGCACGTAGTAATCGACATCACGGTCGTAGGCGCGGGTCAGGAACGAACCGATCATGCCGACCAGGCCCAGGATGGCCAGCCACCAGATATGCCAGATCAGGCCGAAACCGAGCAGCACGCCGAAGGCACCCATGAACACACCGACGCCGGTGTTGCGCGGCATGTGGATGTCCTCGTACTTCGCCGGCTGGCGATAGGCCACACCCGCTTCCTTGTCGTGCCAGAACTGGTCCAGTTCCTCGCCCTTGGGCAGCACGGCAAAGTTGTAGAACGGCGGCGGCGAGCTGGTCGCCCACTCCAGGGTGCGGCCGCCCCACGGGTCGCCGGTCAGGTCACGATTGGCCTCGCGGTTGCGAACGCTCACCACGATCTGCAGCAGGGTGAAGCCGATACCGGCAAAGATGATCGCCGCGCCGATGAAGGCCACCACGAAATACGGCTGCCAGGCGGGGTTGTCGTAGTGCTGCATGCGACGGGTGGCGCCCATCAGGCCGAGCATGTACAGCGGCACGAAGGCCACGTAGAAGCCCACCAGCCAGCACCAGAACGACCACTTGCCCCAGCGTTCCTCCAGCTTGAAGCCCATCGCCTTCGGGAACCAGAAGTTCAGCGCGGCCAGGCAGCCGAACACCACGCCACCGATGATCATGTTGTGGAAGTGCGCGATCAGGAACAGGCTGTTGTGCAGCACGAAGTCCGCGCCCGGCACCGCCAGCAGCACGCCGGTCATGCCGCCGATCACGAAGGTCACCATGAAGCCGATCGTCCACAGCACCGGCACCGTGAAACGGATGCGCCCGCGGTACATGGTGAACAGCCAGTTGAATACCTTCACGCCGGTGGGGATCGAGATGATCATCGTGGCAATGCCAAAGAAGGCATTCACGTTGGCGCCCGAGCCCATGGTGAAGAAGTGGTGCAGCCACACCAGGAACGACATCACGCCGATCGCCACGGTGGCGTAGACCATCGACTTGTAGCCGAACAGCGGCTTGCCGGAGAACGTGGAGATGATCTCCGAGTACACGCCGAAACACGGCACCATCAGGATGTAGACCTCGGGGTGGCCCCAGATCCAGATCAGGTTGATGTACATCATGGCGTTGCCGCCAAGATCGTTGGTGAAGAAATGCATGCCCAGGTAGCGGTCGGCGCCGAGCAGCGCCAGCGCCACGGTCAGCGCCGGGAACGCGGCCACGATCAGGATGTTGGTGACCAGCGCCGTCCAGGTGAACACCGGCATCTTCATCAGCGCCATGCCGGGCGTGCGCATGCGCAGGATCGTCACCACGAAGTTGATGCCGCTCAAGGTCGTGCCGAGACCGGCCAGCTGCAATGCCCAGATGTAGTAGTCCACGCCCACGGTCGGACTGAACTTCAACTCCGACAGCGGCGGGTACGCCAGCCAGCCGGTGGCCGAGAAGTCACCGATGAACAGCGACAGCATGATCAGCACCACGCCGCACGCGGTCAGCCAGAAGCTGAGCGAGTTCAGGAACGGATAGGCCACGTCGCGCGCACCGATCTGCAACGGCACGATGATGTTCATCAGGCCCACCACGAACGGCATCGCCATGAAGAAGATCATGATGGTGCCGTGGGCGGAGAAGATCTGGTCGAAGTGGTGCGGCGGCAGGTAGCCCTGGGCGCCGGCCGCGGCCATCGCCTGCTGGCCGCGCATCATGATCGCGTCGGCGAAGCCGCGCAGCAGCATCACCAGCGCCAGGATGATGTACATGATGCCGATGCGCTTGTGGTCCACCGTGGTGAACCACTCTTTCCAGAGGTAGGTCCACTTGCGGTAATAGGTCACCGCGCCGAGCACGAACGCACCCATGATGACCACGCCGGCCAGGGTCCACATGACGATCGGCTGGTCGAACGGAATCGACGATAGGGAAAGTTTTCCGAACATGACTTACTCCGCAACCTTGGACTGGGTGGGATGCGCCGGAACAACGGCCATGCCTGCCGCCGCGGACATGCCGTCCATCGGCTTGTCGGCGCGGGCCATGCCCTTCATACCCGGTTGGAGAATGTGGCCGAACATGCCAGGCGTGACCGAGCCGTAATACGACACCGGCACCTTCTGGCTCGGCACCAGCAGCGACTGGTACGCGCTCGCGTCAAGCGTGGCCGGCGCCGCCCTGGCCTGCTTGATCCAGTCCTGGAAACCCTGCTGCGACGTGGCGATGGCGTTGAAGCGCATGTCCGAGAAGCCGGCGCCGCTGTAGTTCGACGACAGGCCGCCATAGGTGCCCTTCTCGCGCGCGATCAGGTGCAGCTGGGTTTCCATGCCCGACATCGCATAGATCTGGCTGCCGAGCTGCGGAATGAAGAATGCGTTCATCACCGTGCCCGAGGTGATCTCGAAATGCACCGGAACGTCCACCGGGAAAGCGATCTGGTTGACGCTGGCCACGCCGTAATCGGGGTAGATGAACAACCACTTCCAGTCCAGCGATACCGCCTGGATGGTGATCGGCTTGACCTTCGACTGCAGCGGGCGATACGGATCGAGCCGTTGCGTCGACGTCCAGGTGATGTACGCCAGGATCGCGATGATGACGCACGGGATCGCCCACATCGCCGCCTCGATGGCGGTGGAGTGCGACCACTTCGGCGCGTAGGTGGCCTTGGTGTTGGAGGCACGGTATTTCCACGCAAACACCAGGGTCAGCACGATCACCGGAATCACCACCAGGGACATCAGTCCCAGCGCGATGTAGATGAGCGAGCGCTCATCCATGCCGATGTCGCCCTTCGGCGAAAGGACTTCCATGTGGCAACCGCTGAGCAACACGGCGACGCCTGCGCACATCCAGCGCAGGGAGGTAACGATAGATCGCTTGTTCACGTACAGCCCTTGAACAGACAAACGGAGGGGGTGTGCCGGGGGAACGGCGGCGCATAGGCTAACGATGCAATGCACCAAATGACATCACCCGAGACACAATGTCGCAGTTGCGTATCCCCATGCATCTGTGCAACGAAAAGCTTGTGGGCTCGGCCGAACCGGCCTTCGCCTCCTTTCGCCAAGCACATTGGCGTCGCTGGCCGGGGCTGATCCGGGCCGTGCGAAGCGGTCACACACGCTCTACCATGCGCGGATGAATACACTCATCCCCGCCCGCCTCGCCGCCTTGCGCCAGGCCATGCAGCAGCATGGCGTGGCCGCATGCATCGTCCCCAGTGCCGACCCGCACCTGTCCGAATACCTGCCCGAACACTGGCAGGCGCGGGCATGGCTGTCCGGCTTCACCGGCTCGGCCGGCACCCTAGTGGTGACCGCACGCCACGCCGGCCTGTGGACCGACTCGCGCTACTTCTCGCAGGCCGAACGCCAACTCGACGGCACCGGCTTCACGCTGATGAAACTGCGCGTGCCGCATACGCCGGAACACCTGCAATGGCTGGCGGAACAACTGCATGGCGGCGACACGGTAGCCGTGGCCGGCGACAGCGTGCCGCTGGCGGCGCAACGCCAGATGGAAAACCTGCTGGGCGAGGCCGGCGCGCGCCTGCGCACGGATCTCGACCTGCCCGGCGAGATCTGGACGGATCGCCCGGCCCTGCCCCATGCGCCAATCACCGAGCACGTGCTCGCCTACGCCTGCACCTCGCGCGCCGACAAGTTCGCGCGCCTGCGCAGCGCCATGCGCAAGCGCAAGGCCACGCACCATCTGGTGTCCAGTGTTGACGACATTGCCTGGCTCACCAACCTGCGCGGCAGCGACGTGGAGTGCAATCCGGTCTTCCTCGCCCACCTGCTGGTGTCCGCCGATGCCGGCGCCACCCTGTTCACCGGGCGCACCAAGCTGGACGACCGCACCGTCGCGACACTCGCCGCCGACGGCATTACCGTCGCCGATTACGCCACCGTCACCGATGCCCTCGCCAGCCTGCCCGCCGGCAGCGCGCTGTTGCTCGATCCCGGCCGCGTGGTCAGTGCCATTGCCGCGGCCATCCCGGTGACCGTGCAGCGCATCGAGGCAGCCAACCCGTCCACCGCATTCAAGGCAGTGAAGAATGCCGACGAGCTGGATCACATTCGCGAAGTGATGCGCCGCGACGGCGCTGCGCTGGCCCACGCCTTCCATGAAATCGAGCACCAGCTCGGCGAAGGCAAAGCACTGACCGAACTGGACGTGCACCGCCTGGTGCATGCGGCTCGTGCCGCGCAGCCGGATTTCGTCGGCGAAAGCTTCGCCACCATCGCCGGTTACCAGGCCAACGGCGCCATGCCGCACTACCGCGCCACGCAGGAATCGCACAGCGCGCTGAAGGCCGAAGGCCTGCTGCTGATCGACTCCGGCGGCCAGTACCTGGGCGGCACCACCGACATCACCCGCGTGCTGGCGCTCGGCCCGGTCAGCGCCGAGCAGCGCCGCGACGCCACCCTGGTGATGAAGGGCATGATCGGGCTCTCCCGCGCGCGCTTCCCGAAAGGCGCCAGCGGCCCGCAGCTCGACGCGCTGGCGCGCGCGCCGCTGTGGGCGGCCGGCTGCGACTACGGCCACGGCACCGGCCACGGCGTGGGCTACTTCCTCAACGTGCACGAAGGCCCGCAGTCGATCCGCCCGCCGGTTACCGGTGGCGCGCTGGTACCGCTGGAACCGGGCATGATCAGCTCGATCGAACCGGGCCTGTACAAGCCGGGTCGCCACGGCATCCGCCACGAGAACCTGGCCGTGGTGGTGGAAGCGGAACAGACCGAATTCGGCGACTACTACGCCTTCGAGACACTGACGCTGTGCCCGTTCGATCGACGGGCGCTCGACATCAGCCTGCTCAACCCGGACGAACGCGCCTGGCTCGACGATTACCACGCCGGCGTGCGCGCCGCGCTGAGTCCGCTGCTCGACGGTGCCGACCTGGCATGGCTGACCCGGCACTGCGCGCCGCTGGCCAGCTGAAAAAAATCGGCGCCGAGGTTCCCGCACCGTCGGCGCCGATCTGTCCACGAGGTTTTCCGGGCGGCAAGGCTCAGGGGGTGAGGACATACCGACCGTCGACGTAAACTCATCGACCCGTACCGATCCTTCGGCACGTGGAAAAGCATTGACGCGGCAATCCCCCAATAAACGAACCGGCGAATGCCGGTGGAGGCCTGCTCGCGTCACTGTTCCATGATGCCGATGATGGCCGCCAATTGAGATCAGACAATTCCTAAAAATCGGAATTTCCGGCTTTCACGCACAGGCTGAGTACAGCAATCGGCCATCGCCGGTTCAGGCAGGCAAGTTCAGGTAAGCAAACCCCATAACCGCGCATATTCGTAAAGCTGGCTGTTGCTGGTAAAGCCCAGCTTGCGCATGGCGCTGTTCTTCTGCTGGCTGATCGTCTTCACGCTGCGATGCACGCGCTCGGCGATCTGGGTGATGGAAAGGCCGGAGGCATACAGGCGCACAATCTCGGCTTCGCGCCGCGACAGCGTGGATGGATCATCACCGGTGACGGCGAACTCCACCCCGGATTCCGGCACGGCGTTGCCGGCCACCGCCTCGCGCACATGCTCACTCACATAGGGCCGCCCACTCGTCACGGCCTGGATCGCCAGCAGCAACTCGCTGGTCATGGCGGCCTTGCCGACCACGCCATTGACGCCGACTCTCAGCATGCCGCGCACCAGCGCCGGGTTATGGATCATGGTCATCACGATCACCGGCAGATCGGGATATTCGCGGCGCAGGCGCTTGAGCCAGGCCAATCCGTCCTCGGCACCGGCCGCGTCAGGCATCGAGTAATCCGTAATAAGCAAATCGCATTCGCATTCGGGCAGCAATTCCAGCAACTCCCGACTGCCACCCGCCTCACCGACCACCTGCATGCCACTGCCATGCCCCTGCAGGAGCGTCTTGATGCCCAGCAAAACCACGGGATGGTCGTCGGCAATGACAATGCGCAGCGGCCCCCTGATATTCGACATCGTCACTTTCGTTGAAATCCTTCTGCCACTACTTGAAGTAGCATCCTTTCACCAAGCTTAATTTTGCCGAAATACACAAACCGCTGCGTGAAGACGCCGAATTTGATGAAAGCGGCACCGCCATGATGACGCTGCAAAGGACAAGCAACCCGGCATGACCCTTACGGCGACCATCGAGATCCTCGCTGCCCTGCTCAGCCTGAGCGGCGTACTGGCCTTGATTCTGCTCCGGGCGATCTGGCTGCAACAGCGCCGGCTGAAACAGGCCGAAAAGCGGCTCCGGCAGCTGGCCCTGGACATGGAGGCGCACCGCGAGAACGAACGGCGCACGCGCGCCACCGAACAGAGCCTGCGCGAAATCACCTGGCATGTGCCGGTGGTGGTGTTTGTCGTGCGCCGTGGCAGGGATCGACGCCCACGCCTGTCGTTCCTGGCGGGAAACCTGCGCGCGCTGCTCGGCCTCGATCCGCAGGACATGCTGGAAAGTGACGACGTGCTGCGCGAATGGCCGTTCCAGGACCGCATCCACCCCGAGGACCGGGAGCGTCTGCGCCAGCACCTGCGCCAGGCCATGCGCCATGCGCAGGCCACCTCGTTCGACTTCCGCGCCTGTGGCCCGGAAAGCCTGCGCTGGCTCCACCTGGCCATGGTTGCGCACCGCCAGGGCACCGGTGAAACCCGTTGGGTCGGCTATCTCATCGACACCACCCCCATCCATACGCACAACCAGACCCTGCGGGCGGCACGCGACGCGGCCGAACGCGCCTCACGCGCCAAGGCGGATTTCCTGGCCACGATGAGCCACGAGATCCGCACCCCGATGAACGGTGTGATCGGCATGCTCGAACTGCTGGGCCGTACCTCGCTCGATGCCGACCAGCACGAACTGCTGCACGCCGTGGAAGATTCGGCCAGCGTGCTGCTGCAGATCCTCGACGACGTGCTGGATTTCTCCAAGCTGGAAGCCGGCAACCTGCGCCTCGACCCCGTACCGTTCGACCCGCGCACCCTGGTCGACAACGTGGTCAGCCTCAGCGCCGGCTCCCTGCGTCGCAAGGGACTCGATATCGCCGTAGCGATGGATTCGATGCTTGCAGGCCGCCTGCTTGGCGACGACGTGCGGCTGCGCCAGATCCTGCTCAACCTGCTGAACAACGCGGGGAAGTTCACCGAACAAGGCCGCATCAGCGTGACCGTGCGGGTCCTCGGTGATGACGATCAGCACCAGCGTTTCCGCCTCAGCGTGACCGATACCGGCATCGGCATTCCGCCCGACAAGCAAGTCGGCCTGTTCACCCCGTTCACGCAGGCCGAAGCGTGGACGGCTCGCCGACACGGCGGCACCGGCCTGGGCCTGGCCATCTGCCGGCACCTGGTGCAACTGATGGGGGGCAGCATCGAGCTGACCAGCGATGTCGGCGTCGGCACCACCGTGACCGTGGAGTTGCGCCTGCCGATCATCCAGCGCGAGGTCGACGGTCCCGCCGGCCTGCGCGGTCGACACGCCGTAGTCCGGCTGGCATCCGCCGAACTGGCCCATGCGTTGGACGGACACCTGGCCGCGCTCGGCCTCAGCGTCGAGGCGATGCCGCCCTCGCATCCCTTGCGTCCGGGCGTCGCCGCCGATTTCCTGTTTGTCGACGCCCACGATCACGACAGCGCGAAGCTGATCGCCGCACGTGTCATTGCCGTCGACGCCACACCCCAGGCACCAGCCTCTCCCGGTGCTGACGGGGAGCGCATCCTGCTCAGCGTCCATCCGCTGAAATGGCAGGCGGTCGTACGCGCCTGCACGTTGGCGCTGCAACCACAAGAAAACATCGCGCCGCGCGTCGCGCGCGACAACGTTTCCGCGCCAGCCACTCCCACCCGGCCACCACGCAGCGGCCGCATCCTGGTGGCCGAGGATCACCCGGTGAATCAATCGCTGGTGCGCCGCCAGCTCGACCTGCTCGGCTGGAGCTGCGACGTGGTCGACGATGGCCAGGCCGCCTACGAAGCGTTGTGTCGCACCGGTTATTCCCTGCTGCTCACCGACTGCCAGATGCCGGTGATGGATGGTTGCGCGCTGGCCACGGCATGGCGCGAGCACGAAACGCGGGAGGGGCACACGCAACGCCTGCCGATCATTGCGATGACCGCACACATGCTTGGCAACGACGTGGCCCGTTTCCACCAGGCCGGCATGGATGACTGCCTCGGCAAACCCGTGCAACTGCATGCACTGGAAGAAAAACTGCTCGCGTGGACGGCCCGTGCTGCCCCGCTCGATGCCAGCGCCACGACCAAAGAGCCACCGGCCTTGCATGGCGACATGCTGCGCCTGCTGCTGGAAACCAGCCGCGACGACCTTTCCGCCATCGAGCAGGCGCTTGCGCAAGGCAATGCATCGATAGCCGCCCAACGCCTGCACCGCTTGCTGGGTGGCCTGCAGATCTTTACCGGCGAAGCCGCACTCGCCCAAGCCCTGCAGCGAGTCGACGAACTGCACGGCGATCGGGCCGGTGAGGCCCTCCGGCAACTTCCGGCCGATCTTGCCGATCTGCGCAAACTGCTCGACCGCCTCGAACACCCCGTCTCCAATGGGGTCGATTGAAGCGGGTCAACATGCGCTGGCGTTGGCGTTTTTCGAGCCACTCCCCCAGAATTCCCGGCAGAGACGCTGTGCCGTGCTGCACGATTCGAGGATGCGGATCGCGCATGTCGGCCAGCTCGGAGCGCGGGGGGCGCCCGTCGTCCCGGTCAAACGCCGTGGGCGAGCTGAAGGGGTTTCAAGACATGCAAATCACCCGTCGATGGCACAGCCACTTTCTGCGCTGCGTGGCCGCCGCGACCCTGGTCCTGCTGGCCCTGCCCGCAGCCCGCGCCGGCGACTGGTTCTACAGCGTGCGTCCGCATGACAACATCTGGACGCTCAGCGGGCATTACCTGAAACCCGGCATTTCCTGGCAAAAACTGCAGGCCTACAACAAGATCGCCGACCCGCACCACCTGCCGCCGGGCTCGCGCCTGCGCATCCCGGTGGCATGGTTGCGCGTGCAACCGGCCAAGGCCACCGTGGCGGCCGTGAACGGCGATGCCAAGGCCTGGCTGCCCGGACAGCCGACTGCCGTAGCCGTCACCGCAGGCATGCAGCTCGGCTACGGCGCGCGTATCGATACCGGCGCCCACGCCAGCCTCACGCTCGAATTCGCCGACGGCTCGCACGTGCTGATGCAAGGCGACAGCGAACTCCAGCTTGATCGCATGAGTGCCTATGGCAACACCGGCATGGCCGATACCCACCTGCGCCTGCAGCGCGGACGGATCTTCAACGCCGTGACACCGATGCCGGGCAACGACGCGCATTTCACCGTGCAGACCCCAAGTGCCATTTCGAGTGTTCGGGGCACGCATTTTCGCGTAGCCGCCGGCGCCAGCCAGTCACAGACCGAGGTACTGAAAGGGCGCGTGGATGTAGGCGGCAGCCATCGTCACGTCCAGGTCAACCATGGTTCCGGCGTGGCCGTGGCCAACGGCAAACGGCCCGGACGCGTGCAGCGCCTGCTGCCGGCACCCGCACTGGACTGCCCCGCGCAGGCCATCACGCGAATCGGCTATGCGCTGGGCTGGCCAGCCCTGTCCGGCGCCCGGCATTACCGCCTGCAGATCGCCCCGGATACCCGCTTCGAGACGCTGTTGCTCAATCGCGTCACCGGCGCCCTGCCGCACGCCAGCCTGCCCGACCTGCCGAATGGCCATTATGCGTTGCGCGTCCGCGGTATCGATGCCGATGGCCTTGAAGGCCTCGACGCGACCTGCCCCGTGCATGCGGCCATGCATCCGCAGCCACCGCTGGTGCAGGCACCCCAGGCGAACGGCAAGGCACGCCACCCGCGCCCGGATTTCCGCTGGAGCGAAAGTTCCGAAGCGGCGTCCTATTCATGGCAGCTGGCCAGCGACGCACAATTCACCCATCTGCTGGCCGAACGTCCGCAGCTCACCGGCGATCACTTGCGGGCTCCGCAAGCGCTGCCGCTGGGTCGCTACTACTGGCGCATTGCCAGCCGCGACCGCCACGGCCAATTGGGGCCGTATACCGATGCATTGCCCTTCGACCGCGTGGCGCCGCCGCCGGCGCCGAGCGTGGGTGCGCCCACGCGTTCGGGCAACGAGCTGACCCTGGGCTGGCCGGCTGGCTCGCCGGGCCAGCGCTATCACGTGCAGATGGCCCGCAGCAGCACGTTCGCCAAGCCGAAGATCGACCAGACCCTGGACCAGCCCCGGCTGCACATCCACAAGCCCGCCTCGGGCACCTGGTATGTGCGCGTGCAGACCATCGACACCGACGGCTATGTCGGCGACTGGGGGCCGGCACAGAAGATCAGGTTGCCGTGCATGCCCTGTCGCATCGCTGCGGGCGTCGGTGGCGGCGCGCTGCTCTGGCTGCTGCTGTGAAGCGAGCATGACGCGCACGCTTCGCCAACGCCGGGCACGCTGATGTCGCCGCGCATCTTCGCCTGGCTGGTGCGCGGCGCGGTATGGCTCACCGCCACCGGACTGCTTGCCCTGTTGCTGATCACCCACGTGTCCCGGCCGATCGATGAATCGCTGTACGACCTGAACATGCGGCACTGGACCTATGTGCCCGGCGACGACGCGGTCATCGTGGCGATCGACCCCAAGAGCCTGGCCGAACTCGGTCGCTGGCCGTGGCCGCGGTCACTGCATGCGCGGTTGATCGATCGCCTCACGGACGCCGGCGTCCGCGCCATCGGCATGGACATCACCATGTCGACCCCGGATACCGCGCACCCGCGCGACGATCATGCCCTGGCTGCGGCCCTGCATCGCAATGGGCACGTGGTGATGCCGGTCTTCGCCGAGGCCGACGACCTGGGTGGAACGCTGGAGGAAGCCCAGCCCATCCCCGTCCTGGCCCGGGACGCGAAAGCCCTCGGCCAGGTGGATGTCACCCTGGGCGCGGATGGCATCACGCGCGGCGTCTACCTGAAAGCCGGGCTCGGCAGTGCGTACTGGCCCGCCCTGGCGCTGGCGCTTTACCGCCTCGATCATCCGGGCACGGGCACGGCCCATTTGCCGGGGCTGCGCAATCCCGCTCTGGCCGGCACGTCGCCCTACCTGTGGGTGCGTGACTACTATGCGCTGATGCGCTTCGCCGGGCCGGCCGGCACGTTTGGCCGGGTGTCCTACGCCGACGTGCTGGATGGTCGCGTACCCGCCTCGCTGCTCAAGGGTCGCGTGGTGCTGGTCGGCGCCACCGCTGAAGGCATGGGCGACATCATCCGCACGCCGGACGGTCTGATGCCCGGCGTGGAATACCAGGCCAGCATGCTCGAATCGCTGCGTCGTGGCAGCCTGATCACGCCGCTGGACTTCACCACTCAATTCGCAACGGGTGCCCTGCTGCTGGCCTTGCCGTGCCTGCTCTACGGGTTGCCCGGCTTGCGCCGCATCCGGGGAGCCGCGCTGCTTGGCACGCTGCTGTCGCTGCTGACCAGCCTGCTCCTGCTGCGCGTGGCCGATTGCTGGTGGCCGCCAGCAGCCTGCGTGCTGAGCATCGCCATCGTGTCGATCCTCTGGACACTGCTGCCCCGCCTCTCGCAGCGTGACCCGACCGACACGACCAGCGCTTGACCCTCAGGGCGGCCGACGCCATCCTGCATTGTTCCGTCTACGCCGATCACACGCATGAGCAGTCGCTACAACGCCGCCGACATTGAAGTCCTTTCCGGCCTGGACCCGGTCAAACGCCGGCCGGGCATGTACACCGACACCACCCGCCCCAACCACATGGCGCAGGAGGTGGTGGACAACTCGGTGGACGAGGCGCTGGCCGGCCACGCGAAAAACATCGATGTCGTCGTCTACGGCGACGGCTCGGTCGAAGTCAGCGACGACGGCCGCGGCATGCCGGTGGACATCCATCCCGAGGAAGGCGTCCCCGGCGTCGAGCTGATCCTCACCCGGCTGCACGCGGGCGGCAAGTTCAGCGGCAAGAACTACAACTTCTCCGGCGGCCTGCACGGCGTGGGCGTGTCGGTGGTGAATGCGCTGTCGACCCGCGTCGAAGTCACCATCCGTCGCGACGGCAACGAATACCGCATGGCGTTCGAGAACGGCGATCGCGTCAGCGAGCTCGAAATCATCGGCAGCGTGGCGAAGAAGAAGACCGGCACCACCGTGCACTTCTGGCCCGACCCGAAATATTTCGACTCGCCGAAGATCTCGCTGGGCAAGCTCAAGCACCTGCTGCGCGCCAAGGCCGTGCTGTGTGCGGGCCTGCGCGTGAAATTGCTCGACGAGGCCAGTGGCGAAACCAGCGAATGGTTCTACGAGGACGGCCTGCACGACTACCTGCGCGGCGAGCTGGGCCAGGCCGAGACCTTGCCGCAGGAACTGTTCGTGCACCATGTGGCACGCGACACCGAAGGCATGGACGTGGCCCTGACCTGGTTGCCCGAAGGCGAACTGGTGCAGGAAAGCTACGTCAACCTGATTCCCACCGCGCAGGGTGGCACCCATGTCAACGGCCTGCGCTCGGGCCTGACCAACGCCATCCGCGAATTCTGCGACATCCGCAACCTGCTGCCGCGCGGCGTGAAGCTGGCGCCGGAAGACGTGTGGGAACGGCTGTCGTTCGTGCTCAGCGCCAAGTTGCTCGACCCACAATTCGCCGGCCAGACCAAGGAGCGGCTGTCCTCGCGCCAGGCCGCCGCGCTAGTCGAGAACGTGATCCACGACGCCTTCAGCCTGTGGCTGAACCAGAACGTGGACACCGGCGAACGCATCGCCCAGCTCGCCATCGAGCACGCCAGCGCGCGGCTCAAGGCGGCCAAGCAGGTGGTGCGCAAGAAGATCACCCAGGGCCCGGCGCTGCCCGGCAAGCTGGCCGACTGCACCGCCACCGACCTCAGCCGCACCGAGCTGTTCCTGGTCGAAGGCGACTCCGCCGGCGGCAGCGCCAAGCAGGCGCGCGACAAGGAATTCCAGGCGATCCTGCCGTTGCGCGGCAAGATCCTCAACACCTGGGAAGTGGAATCCACGTCGGTGCTGGCTTCCGAGGAAGTGCACAACCTCGCCGTGGCGATCGGCTGCGACCCCGGCAAGGACGACCTCACCGGCCTGCGCTACGGCAAGGTCATCATCCTCGCCGATGCCGATTCCGACGGCCTGCACATCGCCACCCTGCTTTCCGCGCTGTTCCTCAAGCACTTCCCGCACCTGGTCAGCGAAGGCCACGTGTTCGTGGCGATGCCGCCGCTGTTCCGCGTGGACGTGGGCAAGCAGGTGTTCTACTGCCTCGACGAAGGCGAGAAGCAGGCCATGCTCGATCGCATCGAGCGCGAGAAGATGAAGGGCGCCGTCAGCACCACCCGCTTCAAGGGCCTGGGCGAGATGAATCCCCCGCAGCTGCGCGAATCCACCATCCACCCCGATACGCGACGATTGGTGCAGTTGACCGTGGGCGATGACGATGGCACCGCGAAACTGATGGACATGCTGCTGGCGAAAAAGCGCGCCAGCGATCGCAAGGCGTGGCTTGAGGAAAAGGGCGACCTGGCCACGCTGGAAGTGTGAATGCCGCCGGCGGCGATTGAACCTTCGCCGCAACGCCATTGCATCCGCCGGCCCATGGGCCACGTATCTCCCTGTGCTTCCAGTCCGGAAGTCATTCCCTCAGGGAGATACCCCATGAAACTGCTCAATCGCCATGTCCGCGTGCTGTCCACCGCCCTCGCCTTCGCCCTGATCGGGCTGCCGCTCGCGGCCAGCGCGACGCCAAACAACATGGACAAGACCGTGATGGTGGGTGGCGCCGCGATGTATCCGTCGCGCAACATCATCCAGAACGCGTTGAACTCGAAGGATCACACCACCCTCGTCGCCGCGGTGAAAGCTGCCGGTCTGGTCGGTACGCTGGAAGGCAAGGGCCCGTTCACCGTGTTCGCGCCCACCAATGAGGCGTTCGCGGCGCTGCCCGCCGGTACCGTGCAAACCCTGCTGAAGCCCGCGAACAAGGCCACGCTGGTGAAGATCCTCACCTACCACGTAGTGCCCGGTCGCTACACCGCGCAGGACCTGGCCGCGAAAGCCGCTGCCCACGGCGGCAAGGCCGAGCTGAAGACGGTCGAGGGCGAAAACCTCACCGTGAGCAAGGACGGCAGTGGCTGGGACGTCACCGACGCCAAGGGCAACACCGCCCACATCACCATTGCCAACGTGATGCAATCCAACGGTGTGATCTTCGTGATCGACAAGGTGTTGATGCCGTAAGCGGAAAGTCGCGGGCATTCGTCCAGAGGCGGCAAGACCCAAGGCACGCAAACCGCCCCGCCCGCCGGGGCGGTTTGCGTGGGGCAGCAGCGGCGCTAAGGTAGGCGGATCTTCCATGGATCGCCGGACATGGCCCTCACGCCTCCGTTCAACCTGCAGTGCTGGATCGACGAACACCGCCACCTGCTCAAGCCGCCGGTGGGCAACAAATGCATCGTCGATGGCGATTTCATCGTGATGATCGTCGGCGGCCCCAACGCGCGCACCGACTACCACTGGGACGAAGGCCCGGAATTCTTCTACCAGATCGAGGGCGAGATGGTGCTGAAGGTGCAGGACGATGGCGTGGCGCGCGACCTGCCGATTCGTGCCGGCGAAATGTTCTACCTGCCGCCACGCGTGCCGCATTCACCCCAGCGCATGCCCGAATCGATCGGCCTGGTGGTCGAGCGTCGCCGCCTGCCGCACGAGAAGGACGGCTTGCTGTGGTTCTGCGAGCGCTGCAACCACAAGCTGTTCGAAGCGTATTTCGTGCTGGAAAGCATCGAGCACGATTTCCCGCCAGTATTCAACCGCTTCTACGGTTCACGCGAAGCCCGCACCTGCGAAAGCTGCGGGCACCTCAATCCGGCACCGGCGAAATACGCGTAGGCGCGGCTTCCGCCGCAGCCACAGCCGCCCAGGCTATGCGCGCGCCAGCCACTTGCGCGCCATCCGCCGCAACGACTCGTCCGCCTGCTCGTCCTGCGCGATCTCGTCGATCGGCCACCATGCCAGCTCCAGCGATTCCTCGTTCGCCGCAAACGCTTCGGTCACCGTGGTGGTGACCACGTAGCGCACGTCGTAATGCCAATGCTCCGGCTCGTGGGCACGCGCTGGGATGCGATGCCGGTCGATGTCGAAAATGTTGTCCTTCACGCGCAACCCGGCAATGCCGGTCTCCTCCTGCGCCTCGCGCAGCGCCACCCGTGCCAGGTCGGCATCGCCATCGGCATGCCCGCCGGGCTGCAACCAGCGATCGAGTTTGCGGTGATGCATCAGCATGGCTCGCTGTCCATCCGCGCTCACCAGCCAGGCCGATCCGGTGAAATGTCCCTCGCCGTGGCTGCGCCGGAAAACATCCGCATGCGAATGCAGAAATTCGACGAACTGCGCGACGGGCTCGCCCTCCCCCTGCCATTGGTCATGGTAGTGCCGCAGGGCAGCGTCCAGCGATTCGCTTGGCATCGTCATGTGCGCTCTTTTTGTGTTGCAAAACAGCGCCCAGCATACCTCCTTGAGACACCGGCCAACGCTTGTATGGCGGGGCCGCGCTGGGCTATGGTGGCTCGCTGATGCGTCGCAGACGCAGGGACAACGCACCGCAGCGGATACAGCCGCGGGCGTCATCGTTTGTCATGAGGGGAGCCTGATGTTCAAGAACCTGTTCGCCACCCACCCGATCGACGCCATGCCGGAGGTGGAAGCTGGCGAAGTCGTCCTTGGCGATGCCCATGGCGTGCACGGCGATCCCACGCTGAAACGCGCACTGACCGCGAAGCACCTGGTCATGCTGGGCGTCGGCGCCGTGATCGGCGCGGGCATCTTCGTGCTGACCGGCACCGCCGCCGCACAGTTCGCCGGCCCGGCGCTGGTGATCAGCTTCATGATGGCGGGTTTCACCTGCGCGCTGGCCGGCCTGTGCTATGCCGAGTTCGCCGCCATGCTGCCGGTCTCGGGCAGCGCCTACTCCTATTCGTATGCCACGCTGGGCGAGGTGGTGGCCTGGTTCGTCGGCTGGAACCTGGTGCTGGAATACCTGTTCGCGGCCTCGACCGTGGCGGTGGGCTGGTCAGGTTATTTCAACGAGTTGCTGCGCATGCTCAGCGACTGGACCGGCCTCACCCTCACGCTGCCGCCATCGCTGGCCTCGGCGCCGTTCACCTTCAACGCGGCCGGCCACCTGGTGGCCACCGGCACCCTGATCAACCTGCCGGCGCTGCTGATCGTCGCCGCGATCAGCTGGCTGTGCTACCGCGGCATCACCCAGTCGGCCACGGTCAACGCGATCATCGTGGCGATCAAGGTCATCGTGATCCTGCTGTTCCTGGTGGTGACCTTCCACTTCCTCAATCCATCGCTGTGGCACCCGTTCATTCCCGCCAACGAGGGTGGCGCCACCTATGGCTGGAGCGGCGTGATCCGCGCGGCCACCCTGGTGTTCTTCGCCTACATCGGATTCGACGCGGTATCGACGGCGGCCGGCGAAGCCAAGAATCCGCAACGTGACATGCCGATCGGCATCCTCGGCTCGCTGGTGATCTGCACGGTGCTGTACATCGCCATGTCTGCCGCCTTGACCGGCCTGGCGCCGTTCCGTGATCTGAATACGCCCGAGCCGGTGGCTACCGCACTGAACTACGTGCTGGGCACGGTGGCGGCCGGCAGCATGGCCAGCCATATCCTGGGCGTACTGAAGATCCTGGTGGTGTTCGCTGCGCTGGCGGGCCTGAGCTCGGTGGTGCTGGTGATGCTGATGGGCCAGCCGCGCATCTTCTACGCGATGTCCGGCGACGGCCTGCTGCCGAAGGTGCTGGGCAAGGTGCATCCCAAGCATCGCACGCCCTACATCGGCACCATCATCGTGGGCGTGATCGCCGCCGTGCTGGCCAGCCTGTTCCCGGTCGACGTGCTTGGCGACCTGGTCTCGATGGGCACCTTGCTGGCGTTCACCACCGTCTGCATCGGCGTGCTGGTACTGCGCTATACCCGCCCCGAATTGCCGCGCTCGTTCCGCGTGCCGTGGCCGTGGGTGGTCTGCCCGCTGGGTGCGGCCGCGTGCCTGTTCCTGTTCTGGCAGGTGTTCACGCAGCGCTGGTGGCTGATCCTCGGCTGGACCGCCATCGGTTTCCTGATCTACGGCTTCTACGGCTACCGCAACAGCAAGCTGCGTCGTTCCGCCGCCTGACCCGATCCAACGAGCCGATGCCCTTGTGCATCGGCTCGTTCGTTTTTGCACCCGGCCGCTATCGCCCCTACGGAAGAAACCGATACCGATGCTCAAGCAGCTTCTTGCCCGCAAGACCGACTTCACCAACGACGATGACCTGCACGGCAACGGCCTGCGCCGTACGCTGGGCCCTTGGGGCGTCACTGCCCTGGGCATTGGCGCGGTCATCGGCACCGGCATCTTCGTGGTCACCGGCCAGGCCGCTGCCGAGCACGCCGGTCCGGCAGTGCTCATCTCGTTCCTGCTGGCTGCAATCTGCAGCGGTTTCACCGCGCTGTGCTATGCCGAATTCGCCACCCTGATCCCGATCTCGGGCAGCTCGTATTCCTACGCCTACGCCACCCTGGGCGAACTGCTGGCCTGGTTCATCGGCTGGAACATGGTGCTGGAATACGGCATCTCGGCTTCGGCCGTGGCCGCCAGTTGGACCGGTTACTTCACCAGCCTGCTCGACCATTTCGGCATGCATCTGCCGTCGACGCTGAGTTCCGCGCCACTGGCATTCACCAACGGCCACCTGGTCACCACCGGCGCGCTGATCAACCTGCCGGCTGTGGCCATCGTGCTGGCGCTGACCTGGCTGTGCTACGTCGGCATCAAGGAGTCGGCCGGCATCAACCTGATGATGGTCGCGCTCAAGGTGGGCCTGATCATCATCGTGGTGGTGGCCGGCTATCGCTATATCGACACCGCCAACTGGCACCCGTTCATCCCTGCGCAACAGGGGCCGGACAAATACGGCTGGTCAGGCATCTTCCGCGGCGCGGCGATGGTGTTCTTCGCCTACATCGGTTTCGAGGCCACCTCCACGGCCGCGCAGGAGTGCAAGAATCCGCAGCGCGACCTGCCCTTCGGCATGCTGGTGTCGCTGGCCATCTGCACCATTCTCTATCTGGCCATGGCCGCGGTGCTCACCGGCCTGATTCCCTACTCGATGCTGGATACCGTCGAGCCCGTCGTCACCGCCGTCAGGGCGCATCCGCAACTCGACTGGCTGCGCCTGGTGGTGGAAGTAGGCGCGCTGATCGGCCTGTCGTCGGTGATCCTGGTGATGATCATCGCGCAGCCGCGCATCTTCATGATCATGTCGCGCGACGGCCTGCTGCCGAAAGTGTTGGGTCGCATCCATCCGCGTCATCGCACGCCGCACATCAACACGGTGATCACCGGCCTGTGCATCGCCGTGCTGGCGGCCATCTTCCCGCTCGACCTGCTCGCCAACCTCACCTCGATGGGAACGCTGATCGCCTTCGTCGCCGTGTGCGCCGGCGTGCTGATCCTGCGCTACACCTCGCCCGAATTGCCGCGCACTTTCCGCGTGCCATGGGCCTGGGTGATCTGCCCGGCCGGCGTGCTCAGCTGCCTGGCCTTGCTGCTCACTTTCGAGTGGTTCAACTGGGCGTTGATGCTCGGCTGGACCGCGGTCGGGCTGCTTATCTACTTTGGTTACGGCTACCGTCACAGCCACCTTCGGCGGCAAAAAAACGCCTCTCAGGCAATTGTCGTCGAAAAGCCTTGATCGCCCTTTAAATCCCCGAAGAATTCACAAAAATCGCCTAAATGGCGCGAAATTCAATCCATGAGAGCATTCTTTCCCGGAAGTTAGGAGAGTGCCTCATGCCATTGATTTAAATGTAAAAATATTGCACCAACCATGAAACAGCGCTCATGGTTCGCCCACGCCGATCAACCGGAGTATGATCCTCAGTCCGTGGGTTGATCACTTGGCAGTGGGCCCCGGATCGCCGCCCGGCGCGTCAGGCGAGTCAGCTCCTCAGTCTGATGCGTCGGGCAGCATTTTTCGAAGCCCTCCGCTTCCAGCCTCCTCCGTCTCCATTCGATCCGTGTCGGCATGCCCTCTCTGCCGGCCGGCAAGTCATGCCCCATGCGCAGCATGCGCCTCGCGCATCCGTTGCCCGTGCTGCCGGCCACGCTGCAGCCATGAAAAAGGCCGGCGCAAAGGCCGGCCTTTCAAGCGAATCATGGCGAATGAAAAGGCGGTCAGGCCTTTTTCGGCGAGTGCGACACGCACCAGCCCTTCGCGCTGACCGACTTGCCCGGGAACAACTGGCACGGGCCATAACCCGTGGGACCGCCGGAATAGAACTGGCAGTTCGAGCAATCGTCACCCGCCTTGTGCTTGGGATTCTTGGTCGTGGTGTTGTCCTCGACGTAACCCAGCGCCTTGGCGGTGGGATCGGCATCGGTGACATGCGGCAGATCGGCTGCGCGAGCCATCCGCGGCAACCCGCCGGCAACAACCGCCACCGCTGCGGTGCCGGCGGCAATCTTGAGGAAACGGCGACGCGACTCGTTGCTTTCTTCGTTCGACATTGGGAACCTCCGTCGTGGACACAACTTGCACTGCGCAAAGGCAGTGAAACCGTCGTTATGCTACGCCTACCACCGCGGGCGCGGCGAGAATGGATCGCATTTCCACCCAAGAAGCCCTGCGGGCATGATGTATAGTTCCACTCATTTGGACGTCCATTTGCATGAGCCAGGCCTTGCCAGAAACCATCCCAACCACGCTGTTCGCCGAACGCGCCGATGCCGTGGCCGCTGCCGCACGTGAACTGTCGGCGCTCGGCTGGACACCAGCCACCAGCAGCAACTTCTCGATGCGCGTGGATGCCGACCACGCGGCCATCACCATCTCCGGTCGCGACAAGGGGCGACTGGGTCGCGACGACATCATGCTGGTGGACATGCAGGGCAAGGCCGTGGGCACCGACGCACGCCCCAGTGCCGAGACCGAGCTGCACACGCAGGTTTATCGCCGCTGGCCGCAAATGAACGCCGTGCTGCATACCCACTCGCGCACGCAGAGCGTGGCCTCGCGATTGTTCGCCAAGGCCGGCATGGTGCGACTGCAAGGCTGGGAGCTGCAAAAAGCCATCACCGGCTACACCACGCACGAAAGCGTGCTGCAAATCCCGGTCTTCCCCAACACCCAGCACATGCCGGAACTGGTGGCCCGAGTGGACGCATGGCTGGATGCCGGCAAACCGCTGCACGCCTACCTGATCGATGGCCACGGCATCTACACCTGGGGTCGCGACATGGCCGAAACCCGCCGCCACCTCGAAGCTCTGGAATTCCTGCTTGGCTGCGAACTTGATTTGAGGAGACTGTCCGCATGAGCCGCTTGCGCATCTTCGACGAAACCCGGCCCCAGACACCAATGGCCGAATACGCCAGCCATCCCGACATCACCCGCGAACTGGGCCGCGTCGGCGTGCGTTTCGAGCAATGGGCTGCCAACCAGCCCGTCGCCCCCGGCGCCAGCCAGGACGAAGTGATCGCCGCCTACCACGGCGACATCGATCGCCTGATGCGTGAGGAAGGCTACCAGTCGGTCGACGTGATCAGCCTGAAGCCCGACCACCCGGAGCGCGCCACGCTGCGGCGCAAATTCCTAAGCGAGCACACCCACAGCGAGGACGAGGTGCGCTTCTTCGTGGCCGGCGCGGGCCAGTTCACCCTGCATATCGACGGCAAGGTCTACGACGTACTGTGCGAGGCCGGCGACCTGATCGGCGTGCCCGATGGCACCCGCCACTGGTTCGACATGAGCGAATCGCCGTACTTCGTGGCGATCCGCCTGTTCACCAACAAGGATGGCTGGGTCGCGAACTTCACCGGCGAGGATATCGCCGACCGGTTCCCGCGCATGACGCCACATCCGGCGGCCGCTTCCGCCAGCTGATCGCGGAACCCTGACACGCACATGCGCCGCCCGGCCTTCGCCGGAGCGGCGCTTTGTTGTTACGCTGCATGCACCCTGCACACCGATATCCGGCGGTAACCACCATGTCCGAAATCCGCGCCATCGTCACCGACATCGAAGGCACTACCAGCTCGATCAGCTTCGTCAGGGACGTGCTGTTTCCCTACGCCCGCAAGCGACTGCCGGCCTTCATCGAAACCCATGGCGATCGCCCCGAAGTACAGCATTGGCTGCACGAGGCTGCGAAAGAAGCCGGTTACGTCGAGGCCACCCGGCAGGAAGTGGTGGAACTGCTGCTGCGCTGGATCGACGAAGATCGCAAGTCGACCGCGCTGAAAGCGCTGCAGGGGATGATCTGGCAGGAAGGTTACGAGGCGGGCGACTATCAGGCCCACATGTATCCCGAAGTCGCTGCGCGGCTTCGCGCATGGCGCGCGGACGGGTTGCGCCTGTATGTCTATTCCTCCGGCTCGGTACCCGCACAGAAACTGTTCTTCGGTTACAGCGAGGCAGGCGACCTGACCCCGCTGTTTGCCGGCTACTTCGACACCGAAACCGGCCCCAAACGCGAACGCGCCTCTTACGAACGCATCGCCGACGCCATCGGCGAACAACCGGAACACCTGCTGTTCCTGTCCGACATCGTCGAAGAGCTGGACGCAGCCCGCGCCGCCGGTTTCCGCACGGCATGGCTGGTGCGTCCGCCACATCCGTTGCCGGCCCAGTCACAACACCCCGCCTTCGCCGACTTCGACGCCATCGCACCCTGATCGATCCGCCATGCGCACCGTGATCATTGCCCTGCTCGCCTTCGCCGCAGGGGTTCTGCTGATGCTGTTCTCGGGCAGCCACGCTCCCGCACCTACCGTTCCACTGGTTCCGGTGAGCACAGCCACTGTCGCCACCACCGCATCACCCACTTCGCTGCCGGCCAGCAGCAGCTCCACGGTCAATCCCGCCGACAACAATGCCGATAACAACGCCTGGCCGGACAGCGCACCCACGCCCGAACAGGTGATGTACGCGCAACCATCGATGGTGCAGGACGCGTTGAACCACCTGAGCCCGCGCGTCCCCGGCAAGCCCAATCTCTACCTGATCGCCTTCGCCGGCGACGGCAGCCAGAATGTGTTCCGCAACGAAGCCGAATACGTCGCCCGCCTGTTCACTCGTCGTTTCGGCTCCACTACGCATGCGCTGGTGCTGGAGAACAATCCTGCGACGCTGCAGACGGCACCGCTGGCCGACTGGAGCAATCTGGAAATCGCGCTGGATGGGCTTGCCCGGGTGATGAAACCCGACGACATCCTGATGCTCTATTTCACCAGCCACGGTAGCGAGGACCACCAGCTGCTGGTGGACATGGACCCGTTGCCGCTGGACGCGATCGGCGCCACCGACTTGCCCGGCATCCTCGCCGAGCACCCGTTCAAGTGGAAAGTGATCGTGGTGAACGCCTGCTATTCCGGCGGTTTCATTCCACCGCTGCGTGGAAGCGACACGCTGGTGATGACGGCCGCGCGCAGCGACCGCAGCTCATTCGGCTGCGGCACCGAATCGGACATCACCTACTTCGGCCACGCCTGGCTGGTCGACGCGCTGAACCACACCGACAACTTCGTCGATGCGTTCCACCAGGCCAGCCACGAGATTGCCGATTGGGAAAAGCACGACAAGCTCACCCCATCGAAACCGCAGATATCCATCGGTAGCGGCATCGCCGCGCAACTGGCACGCTGGCGCAAAGGAATCACGCCGGGGCCGACCGTTCCATTCCGACCGGTACCACCCGCTCCGGCGACAACCAGCGCAGCGCCCTGATGCCACAAACTCACGACGGGATGTCGTTGAGCGTCTTCTCCACGCTAGCCAGCCGCGCCTCAATGCTTTCCAGCTTTGCCAACACCTGCCTGTTGGCGGCAACGGTGTCGTTGCTTGTATCGCCCCGGGCCGCCTCGGCCACCCTCGCCTTGCCCTTGTAGATTTCCCTGACCACGCCGTGCGCGCCCCAGGCCAGGATGGCGACAATCGGAATGAGAAAAACCGCGTAGCTGCTGAACATGACCCTCTCCCTTGTTTATTCGGACGCCACAGCCGCGACAATCGTCTTCTGATCGATCGTCAGACTGAATGGATGAATCGTGAAGCACTTCAACGCCTTGCCATCGTCGGACAATTCCAGGTGCCCGGTGACGAAACCGGCCTCTTCCAGCTTGGTCAAGTGCATGTACAACAACGGTCGCGACATGCCCAGCCGCCGCGCCAGTTCACTGACATGCATGGGTTCCCCCACCAGCATCGCCAGAATGCGCATCCGCTGAGGACTGGCGATCGCCGCCAACCGACTACTGAGTTCCTGCGCGCTGGGCGATATTTCTTTCAAAATATTTCTTCACATGTCATAAAAATATTACACGTGGAACGATAGTGCATTGATGCCCAAACCCTGTCAAGAGACAGGGGCTCGGGCTGAACATGGCTGAAGCGATGAAAGCTTGCCGCCGGGCTGGCCCGGATCACGGCGTGAATCAACCGCCGGCTGCTCGTCTCTTTCGGACTTCTTTCAGATAGCCGCAAAGACCGGCGCGGGACATGCTCATGCGGTCGACCACGACGGCAGCGGCATTGCGCACGCTCAACAGCCCATCAGCCTCGGCTTCGGAGTTTCCCATCATTTTTCACTAAGATGCCGCGAGCGCCGTGACCCATCGGCGTTTGAATTCCAAATACGCATATAGCGGTCTTGCGGCGCACAAGGGGGAACATCGTGATCAGGACGTTGCGTCTGGGCTTGACGGGTCTCTTCCTTTTGCTCACGAGCCCGGCTTGGGCGGGCACCTGCCACTTGATGTCCTACGGCACATTGCCGGTGGCCATGGTCGGTGAAAGTGCCACAACCATCGTGAAAGTCGATGGAAAAGACACGCGCTTCACCCTCGATACCGGCGCGTTCTTCAATACGATGTCGCGTGCCAAGGCACTGTCGCTGGGACTATGGCTGCGGCCTGCACCCTTTGGTTTTCGCTTGGGAGGTGTGGGCGGCTCTACCTCCGTCGATCTTGCGCAGGTGAAGAATTTCGGCATCCTCGGTACGACGATCAAACGTGTCGAGTTCATCGTCGGTGGCACAGATATCGGCCGCGGATTGCTCGGCGCCAATCTGCTCGACCTTGCCGACCTGGAAATCGATCTGGAAAACGGAAAAATGACTCTATTCCGCCCCCAGGGCTGCAAAAAAAGCGCATTGGCGTATTGGACAAAAGGCGGCAACTACGACGTAGTCGACACCGAGCCAGCCGAGAACAACAATGATCGGCGCACCTTTCTCAAGGTGACCATAGATGGCAAACAGGTGCGGGCGGTGCTTGATTCGGGTGCCTACGCCACCTTGCTCAGCCTTGACGCCGCCAAGCGGATCGGTATCCATCTTGACGGATCGAACGTCAAGGTGGGCAGACTCGGCTTCGGCATTGGCTCCAAGCCGGTCAAGACCTGGACGGTACCGATTGATTCGTTTTCAGTCGGCACGGAAACCATCCATCACAGCCAGATGGAGGTCATTGACGGCCGCATCGGCGGCGACACCGACATGCTGCTCGGCGTGGACTTTCTGCTCGCCCATCATGTGTACATCGCCAACAGCCAGCGAAAAATGTACTTCACCTATAACGGCGGACGCGTATTCACTTTCGCCAAAGCCACTGATGGAAGCCATCCAGCCACTGCTGCCAATCTCGGCGAAGCCGCGCTCACCACCGCCAGCGACTATGCGTTACGGGGAGAGGCGCACCTGTCGCGTGGCGAACTCGATGCTGCCGTGGCCGATTTGAGCAAGGCCATCCAGATGGCTCCGGCTGAAGCCCCTTACTACGCAGCTCGGGCGCGGGCTTACGCAACCGGGAAGCAGATTGATGCGGCCCGCGCCGACCTGGACAAGTCGTTGAGCCTTGATCCGAAAGACATCGATGCCCTGCTTTTGCGCGCCGAATTTCGCCTCAAACAGCATGATCTAACCGGTGCGACAGCCGACGTGACGGCAGCGAGCACGCTGGCAACGGCCGGTTCACCGCAGGCCCGACAGATCGCCTCCCTGGATATAGCACTGGGTCAACCGGCCGCTGCACTGCCGCTGCTCGACCAGTGGATCCAGATGCACGACGACGACGCCAGGCTCGGCATGGCACTCAACGCACGCTGCTGGGCGCGCAGCCTGAGCAACCAGATGCTCGACAAAGCCCTGCGCGATTGCCGCAAGGCGATCCGGCGCGACGGTAAAAAGCCCGCGTATCTCGACAGCCTAGGCTTGGTGCAGCTGCGGCTGGGACATTACGCAAAATCGATCGAGGCCTACGACCAGGCCGTCACGCTGATGCCAAAGTCGGCTTGGTCCTGGTACGGCCTCGGTCTGGCGGAACTCCGCAGCAGCCAAGCCGCCACGGGCAAAGCCTACTTGTCGGCGGCACGCTCGCTGGAACCGGGAATCGATGCGCGTGCTGCGAAGTTTGGCTTGCACCCGTAGGGCACGGATCGCCCTGAGCCTGCTCAATGCCATTACCGGCCGCGGTGCTCTCCGGTCTTTTAATCCCTGGGAGCGTGGGCGGTAGAAACTTTCGAGGCGAAAAAGTGGCTGCGTGAGGACAGATTTTCGACGATTCGCCGGCCCATAGTGGTTCTATGGGCCAAGAAGCGACGGACATATGGACCACGCAGCCACTTCTGCAGCCCGGAAGATTTCTGCCGCCCACGCTCCTACCTGGCGCGATGCCGATTTGCCAGCACCTTCGCCACATCTTCCAGCGACAGCCCGCGCGCCCGCAATGCCACGGTGAGATGAAATACCAGGTCCGCTGCCTCACCCAGCAATTCCTCATCGCCCTGCGCCACTGCCGCCAGCGCGGTTTCGACGCCTTCCTCGCCCACTTTCTGCGCGATGCGGCGAATGCCGCCTTCGAACAGCTGGGTGGTATAGCTGCCTTCGGGCCGCTTGGCGTGGCGTTGTTCGACCAGCGCATCGAGTTCGGCGAGAAAGCCCAGTGGCGGGCGCACTTCGGCGCTGTCGCCAAAGCAGCTGGAGGTACCGATGTGGCAAGTCGGGCCGTGCGGATCAGCCAGGATCAGCAAGGTGTCGGCGTCGCAGTCGATGCGGATACTCTTCAGTGCAAGGACGTGGCCTGAACTTTCGCCCTTGGTCCACAGGCGCTGCTTGCTGCGGCTGTAGAAGGTGACATGGCCGCTGGACTGCGTCTCGGCCAATGCTTCAGCGTTCATGTAGCCGAGCATCAGCACTTCGCCGCTGCGCCAGTGCTGCACGATGGCAGGAAGCAGGCCGTCGCCCTTGGCCCAGTCGAGGCGGGAAAGATCGTTGGGATTGCTGACGGTCATGAGGACACCTGTTGCCGACGAATACTGAAGCTGGCGGGAAAATCCATGGCCTCGTCATTCCAGCGAAAGCTGGAACCCAGCGCCTTTACTCCTGCAACAAGGCTTGAGAGACACCGGATCCCAGCTCTCGCTGGGATGACGAGCAAAATCAGGCCTTTCCTAGGAAACACGCATGCTCACGCCTTGCTCATGCAGGTAACGCTTGAGCGCAGGAATGGCGATGCTGCCTGAGTGAAACACGCTGGCGGCCAGTGCGCCATCCACGTCAGCCTCGACGAAGGCATCGCGGAAATGCTCCGGCTCACCGGCACCGCCGGAGGCGATCAGCGGCACGTGGCAGATCGCGCGAGCCACCGAGAGTTGTTCCAGATCATAGCCGCGGCGCACGCCGTCGCTGCCCATGCAGTTGAGCACGATTTCTCCAGCGCCGCGCTGCTGTGCCTCGATCATCCAGTCCAGCGTGCGGCGCGGCAGCGCCTGCGTTTTGGACGGATCGCCGGTGTACTGGCGTACGCGCCATTCGCCATCGGCATCGCGCAGCGAGTCGATGCCGACCACCACGCACTGCACGCCAAAGGCAGCAGCCAACGCATCGATCAACTCCGGTCGTTCCAATGCCGGCGAGTTCACCGAGATCTTGTCGGCTCCGGCATGCAGCACGGCGCGCGCCTCGTCGACCGAGCGGATGCCACCGGCGACACAGAACGGGATGTCGATCACGCGGGCGACTTTCTCCACCCACGTGCGGTCCACGCTGCGGCCTTCGGGACTGGCGGTGATGTCGTAGAACACCAGTTCGTCGGCGCCTTCATCGCGATAGCGCAGCGCCAGCTCGACGATCTCGCCCATCACCACGTGGTCGCGAAAACGCACGCCCTTGACCACCTGGCCATCGCGCACATCGAGGCAGGGAATGATGCGGCGGCTCAGCATGCGAGAGCTTCCTCTACCGTGAAACGCCCTTCCAGCAGGGCGCGTCCGAGGATCACACCCTTCGCGCCAGCCTCGCGTGCCGCGCGGATGTCGTCCAGCGAGCGCACGCCGCCGGATGCCTGCACGGCCAGTTGCGGCACACTGTCGGCCAGGTGGCGATAGAGGTCGAGATTGAAGCCCGCGAGCATGCCGTCGCGATCGATGTCAGTGCACAGCAGATGCCGCGCGCCACGCTCGGCGTACCACGGCGCCAACTCGTCCAGGGTGCGCGCCTCGACCTCGGTCCAACCGGCACTGGGCAAGGCCCAGCGACCGTCGATGCGACGCGTATCCAGTGCCAGCGTGAGGCGTTCCGCGCCGTAGGCGTCGAGCCATGCGGCCACGCGTTCGGGATCACGGATGGCCACGCTACCCAGCACCACGCGCTGCACGCCGGCGTCGAACAGCCGTTGCAGGTCGACTTCCTCGCGCACGCCACCACCCGCCTGGATCGCCATGCCGTCGGCAGCGATGGACTGGATCACCGCGAGATTGTCGAGATTGCCGGAACGCGCGCCGTCCAGATCAACCAGATGCAACCAGCGTGCGCCGGCGGCTGCGTAACGCTGGGCCAGTTCGCGCGGATCGGCCGCATAGGTCGTCTGCTGCGCATAGTCGCCCTGCTTCAGACGCACCACCTGGCCGCCGCGCAAGTCGATGGCGGGAATCACTGCAAAAGTCATGAGTCGAGGAAATTCTTCAGGAGCTTCGCGCCAACGGCGGCGGAACGCTCGGGGTGGAATTGCATGCCGTGGAAGTTGTCGCGCGCGATCACTGCGGAGAACGGTTGGCCATAATCGCTGCTGGCCAGCGTCCAGTCGCCTGTCGGCACGGCATAGCTGTGCACGAAATAGGCTTGGTCGTCCTCACCCAGACCCGCCAGCAACGGATGTTCGCGCCGGGCAACCACCCGGTTCCAGCCCATGTGCGGCACGCGCACACCAGGCGCCTCGACGAAACGACGCACCGGCGCGGGAATCAATCCCAGGCATTCGGTATCGCCCTCTTCCGAATGCGCGCACAGCAACTGCATGCCAAGGCAGACACCAAGCACCGGCTGCGTCAGCGAGCGCAACAGCTCGACCAAACCGAGTTCGCGCAGCCGCGCCATGCCCGGACCGGCTGCGCCCACGCCGGGCAGGATCACCTTGTCTGCGGCACGAATCGTTGCCGCATCGGAGGTCAGCGCCGCATCCACGCCGAGCCGCTGCAAGGCATAGCGCACCGAACCGATATTCGTGCCACCGGCATCGACCAGAACCACGCTCATTACAGCGATCCCTTGGTGCTGGGCAATTCGCTGCCTTCGCGGCGGAGCGCCTGGCGCAAGGTCCGCGCCACCACCTTGAAGCAGGCTTCAACCATGTGGTGCGCGTTGTCGCCGCGTACGCTCAGGTGCAGATTGGCACCTAGGGTTTCGCACAGCGAGCGGAAGAAATGCGGCACCAGTTCGGTCGGCACCTCGCCCACGCGCTCACGCGGGAAGCTGCCCTCGAACACGAAGTACGGTCGGCCGGACAGATCCAGCCGCGCATCCGCCGCACTCTCGTCCATCGGCAGCGAGAAGCCGTAGCGACCGATGCCGCGCTTGTCGCCCAGCGCCTGCTTCAACGCCTGGCCGAGTGCCAGCGCACAATCCTCGATGGTGTGGTGTTCGTCGATGTGGGTATCGCCATCGCAGTTCAGCTTCAACGCGAAACCGCCGTGCTTGCCGATCTGCTCCAGCATGTGGTCGAAGAAACCCAGACCCGTGTGCACCTGCGGCTCGGCGACCCGATCCAGGTCCACCTCCACCGTGATGCGGGTTTCCCTGGTGTTGCGCGTCACCGTCGCCGTGCGCGGCGCGTCCAGCAGCTGATGCGCGATCGCACCCCAATCGTGACCTTGCGGACCCACGCGAAAACCGCGCACGCCGAGGTTGGCTGCGAATTGCAGATCACTTTCCCGATCGCCCACCATCGCCGACGCCGCGCGACTCCAGCTGTCGTCGGCGAGAAAATGCCGTGCCATGCCAATGCCGGGTTTGCGCGTGTCCTTGCCTTCATGCGGCAGGCTGCGATCGATCAGCACTTCGCGGAAGCCGATGCCCTGCGAAGACAGGATGCGCATCAGCAGCTGGTGTGGACCGGTGAAATCCGCCTCGGGAAAACTGTCCGTACCCAGGCCATCCTGGTTGGTGACCATCACCAGTTCGTAACCCGCCGCCACGAAGCGCTGCAACGCGGCAATCACGCCAGGCAGCAGCGCCAGCTTGTCATAGCTGTCGATCTGCTGATCGGCCGGCTCCTCGATCAGGCAACCGTCACGGTCGACAAAGAGCAGCTTCCGACTCATGCACACTTGCCCGGGATGGCGCCGCCGACCGTGCGACGGCCACGCAGCAATGGGCGCTTCAGCGCACCGATCACCCGCGCATTTTCCTCGGGTGTGCCGAGCGTGATGCGCAACGCATCGCCCAGGCGCGGATGACGACGCACATCGCGCACCACGATGCCTGCCGCTTCCAGCCGCCGACCGGCATCGTCGGCATCCTCGAAGCGCACGGTAAGGAAGTTCGCCTGCGAAGGGAGCACTTCGCGCACACCCGGCAAGCGCGAGAGCTGTTCACCGATCAACTTGCGCTGCTTGCGCACGATGGCCAGACGTTGACGCACATTGGCCTGGCCCCAACCGGACAGCGCAATCAGCGCCGCATCCACGCAGGGCTGCGGCAATGGGTACGGAGGCATGATCCGGCGCAGCAAGGCGACCACTTCGGCACTCGCCAGCAGGCTGCCAATGCGCGCGCCGGCCAGCGCCCAGGCCTTGGACAGGGTACGCAGCACGGCCAGGTTGTCGTACTGGTCGATCATGTCGGCCACGCTGCCTTCGTCAGCGAACTCCACATAGGCTTCGTCCACCACCACCAGTGCCCGGCCGGACAAGGTCTGCGCCAGGCGCTCGATGTCGGCGCGCGACACATCCTGGCCCGCCGGGTTGTTCGGCCGGCAGACAAATACCAGCTTCACCGCCGGAGTGACGGCTGCCAGCACCGCGTCCACGTCCAGCGCAAAATCGTCGCCCAGCGGCACCTCGACCACGCCCGCGTTCTGGATCCGCGCGCAGACCGCGTACATGCCGAAGGTGGGCGGCTGGATCAGGATCGCATCCTCGCCGGCACAGCAGAACGCACGCACCAGCAAATCGATGGCTTCGTCACTGCCGCGCCCCACCAGCAATTGCTCGCGACGGACGCCGTACAGCAGCGCCAGCGCGTCGAGCAATGCGACCGGCTGCGGGTCCGGATAACGGTTGCAGCCCTGCCCGGTGTCGCCCACCGGCGCCCAGGCCGATTCGTTGGCGTTGAGCATGAGCTGGCCACCGGCCGATTCCATCCGGGCCGAGGAATAAGCTTGCATGACGCGGATTTCCGGTCGCGCCAGGTCGAGCACGTTCATGCCACATTCTCCGTTGAGGGGGGGACCAACACATCGTCGCCCAGCGCTGCAAGACGCAAGGTCACCGCACGGCGGTGCGCTTCAAGCTGCTCCGCTGCGGCCAGGATTGCCGTGCACGGGCCAATGGCACGCAGGCCTTCGGCACTGAGTTGCTGCACGGTGATCTGTTTCTGGAAACTGGCCACCGACACGCCGCTGTAGCTGCGCGCGTAGCCATAGGTGGGCAGCACGTGGTTGCTGCCGCTGCAGTAGTCGCCCACCGATTCGGGCGTCCACGCGCCGAGGAAAACCGAGCCGGCGCTGTCGATGCCATCGAGCAACGCGCGCGGATCAGCCACCTGCAGAATCAAATGCTCAGGCGCGTACCGGTTGCTCACCTGCACCGCCTGCGCCAGCGATGCGACCCGAATCAGCCGACTGCGCGACAACGCCTGCACGGCAATCTCGGCCCGCGGCAACTCGGCGCACTGGCGCTGCACCTCGCGCTCGACGCTGTCGAGCAAGGCATCCGAATCGCTGAGCAGGATCACCTGCGAATCCGGGCCGTGCTCGGCCTGCGACAACAAGTCGGCCGCAACGAATACCGGGTTGGCCTGTGCGTCGGCGATCACCAGTACCTCGGACGGCCCGGCGGGCATGTCGATGGCGGCACCTTCCGGATCGGACGACACCTGCAACTTCGCCTCGGTCACCCAGGCATTGCCCGGGCCGAACAGCTTGTCGCACCCGGGCACGCTGGCGGTACCGTAAGCCATCGCCGCAATCGCCTGTGCGCCGCCAAGCTTGAACACTTTGTGCACGCCAGTCACCCGCGCGGCATAAAGCACGGCTGCATCGCAGTGACCATCGGCCCGTGCCGGCGAGCACAGCACCACTTCGCGGCAACCGGCGATACGTGCGGGCACGCCCAGCATCAATGCGGTGGACGGCAACGGCGCGGTGCCGGCCGGCACATACAGACCGACCCGCGTGATGGGGCGCAACATGCGCTCCACCCGCACACCTGGCGCGGTATTCACGCCGGCGGGTTGCGGTGCCGTGGCACGATGAAAGGTTTCGATACGTGCAGCCGCCTCGTGGATGGCTGCCTTCAATGCCGGAGCCAGCGTGGCTTCGGCTGCATCGAATTCCTCCGCACCTACCTCGATGGCATCGAGTGTGCAGTGATCGTAGGTCGCGCTGAGCTCGCGCAGCGCGGCGTCACCGCCCTTGCGCACGGCCTCGATGATGCGTTCCACCCCGGCACGCAATTCGTCGTTGCGTGACTGCGCGGGACGCGCCAACGCCTCGCGACGTGCCGCCTCGTCCAACTGCTCCCACGCCAGACGCTGCACGGTGATCGCTTTGGTGTTCATGCCAGCATCTTCTCCACCGGCAACACGAACATCTCGCGGGCACCGGCGCGCTTGATCTCTTCCAGTTGCCGCCAGCTCACTTCGCCAGCGCACAACGCCTGCAACATCAGCTGATCGGGCTGCCCTTCCACCGGCAACAGGGTGGGCTGCGGACCACCGGGCAACAGTCGGGTAATCGACTCCAGCGTGCTGCGCGAGGTTTGCAACAGCAACAAGCGCGACTCGCGCACCTGGATCACCCCGTCGAGCCGCTTGAGCAGCAGTTCCAGCATGTCGCCACGCTCGTCGGCCGGCAGGATTTCCGGACCCGCCAGCACCGCCTCGCTTTCAAGCAGCACGTCGGCCTCGCGCAACTGGTTGGCCACCAGGGTGCCGCCGCTCTGCACCAGGTCGCAGATGGCATCGGCCGTACCCAGCCGCGGTGCGATTTCCACCGACCCCGCCAAGGTCACCACGCCTGCCTCCACGCCCTGCGTGCGCAACCATTCGCCCAGCAGGCCGGGATACGACGTGGCGATACTCAGGCCCGACAGTTGCTGCGGCGACTGGTAATCGAGTTCCTGCGGCACCGCGATCGACAAGCGGCAACGGCCGAAGCCCAGCGGCCGCAACTCGCTCAACGCCGCCGTCTCGCGACCCGCCGTGAGCTGGAACTCGGCCAGCACGTTGCGGCCGACGATGCCCAGATCACACACCCCCTGCGCAATCAGGCCGGGAATGTCGTCGTCGCGGACCAGCAGCAGGTCCACCGGCTCGCCTTCGCCGAAGCAGAACAACTTGTCGCGGCTTTGCCGGAAGGTGAGCCCGCAACGCTTGAGCAGATCCAGACCCGGCTCGGTAAGCCGGCCGGATTTCTGCATGGCGATGCGCAAACGATCGCGCGGTTTCATGCCTTGGCCCCGTTTTTCAATATGGGTTTCGCGGGTGATTTTTTGGCCGTGGCACGACTGCGCGTGGCCCGCGACGCGGCAGCGAGGTAGCCGCCGTCACCCTGGTTGAGATAGCGCGCCACGCGACCGATGGTGGTGATGCTGACTGCGGTGCGCTCATGGATCTGCCGATACGGCATGCCATCGAGCAACAGCGGCACCACGCGCCAGCGATCCACCAGCACTTCCAGCTCGGCCGGCGTGCACAAATCATGCAGGAACGCAGCCATCTCCGCCGCGTTCTTCAGCGACAGCAAAGCCTTGCACAGACTGGTTTCGGCGGACTCGATGGATGTTTCCGGATCAAGCGATCGGCGCTTCATAATGTACTAACGCGTTATTACAATGGATCAAAGCATACGCGATTTTTCGCAGTGCAGCAAGCGCCTCTTCCGCAATGGCCATCGCTGGAAGCCATGATCGAGCCCGTCGGCGGGACTGTCATACCATCCATGCGCCGGCAGACAGCCCACTTGCCCGCCCGCGAACCTTGGTGCATCGCCCCCAGACACAAGAAAGGCGGCCATCGGCCGCCTTTCTTGTGTTCGCCGATCACCGGCCCGATCACTCCGGCTGGAGTGCCCGCTGCCGCACCAGTTCGCACACGACGCGGACATCGCCATCCATCGCACGGTCGCGATGCATGAAGCCCACCTGTTGACGAAGACCGTCATGCGCCTTGCGCACGGCAACGCCGGCGTGGAAATCGCCCACGTGCGCCAGTGCCGCCATCAGCTTCTGCACTTCGTCGACGAATTGCGCATAGCTTGGATGATCCTCGCGCGGTGCGTTGGCGACTTTGGCGGCCAGCGCCCGCCAATCGCCACGCGCCGCCAGACGACGGGCCGCGTTGAGCATCTCCTGGCGGAAATCCAGCGCCTGCGCGGCGGTGTACAGCTCCAGCGCCAGCACGTGGCCCAGGTCGTCCACCATCTCCAGCACGTGGCGCGCTTCGTTGGCGCCCATCGAGACATGGTCCTCGGCGTTCGCACTGGTCGGCACCGAATACACGCTGGCCGGATGCGCCCGCGTGGCCAGGTCGTTGACCAGCGCCGCGGCGGTGTACTGCACGATCATGAAACCGGAATCGGTACCGTCCTCGTTACCGGTGAGGAAAGCCGGCAGGCCGTCATTGTTGGCCGGGTCGACCAATTTGTTGAGGCGACGTTCGGAAATCGACGCCAGCACCGGGATCGCTGCTTTCACGTAGCTCATCGCCAGTGCCAGCGGCATGCCGTGGAAGTGGCCGGCCGAGATCACCTGGTCCTCGATGAACTGCGCGTCTTCCGCGTCCGGGAAGATCAGCGGGTTGTCGGTGACCGCATTCAACTCGATGTCGAACACGCGGCAGGCCTGGGCCCACGCGTCGCGCACCGCGCCGTGCACCTGCGGCATGCAACGCAGGCAGTAGGCGTCCTGCGGCTGGTGCTTCTTGCCGCCCTTGAACGGCAGGAAGCGCGCATAGAACGCTTCGCGACCATGGCGCTGGTTGGCCGGCACCCAGTCCCAGCTGATGTCGAAGGACAGTGCCTGGTCTTCCGGCGTGCCCCACGCCTCGGCGCTCCACGACTTGAAGCGCGGCACCAGATGGTAAGGAATGTCGACCAGGGTGGAACCCTGCAGCAACTCGCGCACATGTGCGGCCGCCGCCACCTGCCCGGGATGCGGGCGCAACGCATGCACCTCCGGCCGCAACGCGCCGCTGCGGCCGGCAAACGCGTCCAGCGTCATCGAGGCCGCCGTGTCGGCGAGGTCGAGCAGGTATTCCAGCGTATCCAACGCCAGGGCGCCGGTGGCAAGCATCTGCGCGGTGCCGTTGTTGAGCGCCAGGCCCTCCTTGAACGACAGGCGCACGGGCTGCAGGCCGGCGCGCTTCAATGCCTCCGCGCCGGGCATGCGCTCGCCCTGATAGAACGCTTCGCCACCACCCAGCAGCACGATCGCCAGATGCGACAACGGCGCCAGATCGCCACTGGCACCGACCGAGCCTTTCGCCGGTACCACCGGCACCACGTCGGCGTTGAGCATGGCCGTCAACGCTTCCAGCGTGCTGACGCGAATGCCGGAATGGCCACGCAGCAAGGTGTTGATGCGGATTGCCAGCATGGCGCGCACCACGTCCGGCGCAAACGGCTCGCCCACGCACACCGCATGGGTGATGATCAGGTTGTGCTGCAGCTCTTCCATCAGCGTGCCCTGCGGCACCTGCTCGCGGCTGCCCGGCAGCTCGTCGCGCACGCGGTGCGCGCCCAGCAATTTGTCGGCGTTGCTGCCGAAACCGGTGGTGACGCCGTAGGTCGGCTCGCCGCAATTCACCTTTTCGGCGAGAAAATCGGCGGCACGCTGCACATGCTTGAGCTGCGCGCTGTCCAGTTGCACCCTGGCGCCATGGCGAGCCACGGCCACGAGCTGGGCACGGGTGAAATGGCTGCCGTCGAGAAGAATGGTTTCGCTCACTACAGAATGCTCCAATCGGTTCACCCGGCCGCCTTCGTCACCGAAGACGGCGATTCCTGGTCACTACGACGCCTGACGCCATAGACAGCGAAACAGCTGCCCTAACCCATCGCGGCGGCTTGTTCCAACTCCACCCGCAGGGTCTTGATCAGTTCCTCGCGCGGCACTTCGAACTGGTCTTCGCGACGCAAGTCCTTCACCGTGACCACGCCCTTGGCGATCTCGTCCTCGCCCAGCACGACCACGAAACGGATGCCCGCGCGGTCGGCGTACTTGAACTGCTTGCCGAGCTTGCCGCCCTCCAGCACCACCTCGGTGGCGATGCCGGCGCTGCGCAACTCGCTGGCCAGCGCCAGATAAGCCGGCATCTGCGCCTCGTCCATCTGCGTTACCAGCACGTCGACCGTGCTGCGTGCGGTGTCGATCAGGCCCGCATCGCGCAACTGCCAGTACAGCCGCGTCAAGCCGATCGAGATGCCCACGCCGGGCAGTTTCGACTTGGTGTACTGGCTGGCCAGGTTTTCGTAACGACCACCGGAGCAGATCGAGCCGATCTGCGGGTGATCGTTCAACGTGGTCTCATACACCGTGCCGGTGTAGTAATCGAGACCGCGCATGATCGACAGGTTGAGCGCGTAGTGCGACTCCGGCACGCCAAAGTCACGCAGCAGACCAAGCACCTCTTTCAGCTCCGAGCGGCCCTGCTCCATGGTGTCCGAGCCACTGCCCAACGCATCCAGCTTGTCGAAGGCATCCTGCAGCGAGGTGGAACGCACCTGCACCACGTCCAGGATCTTCGCGGCCACGTCGGCAGGCAGGCCGAAAGCTTCGCCGGTCAGCGTGTCGCGCACGTAATCGGCGCCGCGCTTGTCCAGCTTGTCCACCTCACGCAGCACCAGGGTCTGCTGCTCGCCATCGGCAATGCCCAGACTCTCGAAAAAGCCGCGCATCATCTTGCGGTTGTTGAGCTGGATGGTGAACGCGCCAATGTCCAGCTCGCGGAACACGCTGTAGATCACCGCCGGAATCTCGGCGTCGTAACGCACCGACAACGCATCCTTGCCGATCACGTCGATGTCGCACTGGTAGAACTCGCGAAAACGCCCACGCTGCGCACGCTCGCCGCGATACACCTTCTGCATCTGGTAGCGGCGGAACGGAAAGCTCAGGTCGCGCTCGTGCTCGGCCACGTAACGGGCGAGCGGCACGGTCAGGTCGAAACGCAGCGCCAGCTCGGGCGTGCCTTCCTTGCCCAGCGCACCGGTGGACTGCACGAAATACACCTGGCGCTCGGTCTCGCCACCGGTCTTGGTCAGCAACACATCGGAATGTTCGATCACCGGTGTTTCCACCGGCAGGAAGCCGAAGCGCTCGTAATTGCGGCGAATCGTGTCGAGCATGCGCTGGAACGCGATCTGGTCGAGCGGCAACAGCTCGAGCACGCCTGGCATGGTGCGGGCCGGGGTAAGCGCCATGGAATCCTCTACTGACGGTAACGGGGAACGCCGTGCGACGGCAGCCTCATAAGATAGCAGATGGCCGACCTTCACCGACCCGGCGCCTGCAGGATGAATTCACACGAACCTGTTGCCAAGCTCCGATCCGGACATTAAGATACGCGGCTCCCACGGGGTGTAGCTCAGCCTGGTAGAGCGCTACGTTCGGGACGTAGAAGTCGCAGGTTCAAATCCTGTCTCCCCGACCAATAGATTCAAGCATTTAAGCCACCTTCGCGGTGGCTTTTTTGTACCCGTTGCCTACAGATTGCCTAAACCACCTGCTGTGCATGTCTTCGCGAGCACACGGTTTCACGTTGTGCGCCACGCTCGAAACACACCGGCGGGTGTCACGACTATCAGAGTTGCGCGGTGTACGGTCGCAACAGACTCACGGTCGTCACGAGCCCTTGTTTCATGTAGCCATTCAACAAGTCACCAACCGTCATCGGCGGATGCTTGAGTGAGGCCCGATGATCGTGCACAGCCCCAATGACGGCAGCTGGGCTGATACCGAAAGCGTGCTCGATGAACTCGTCCGGGTGTTGCGCGGTGATGCCGAGTGGCTCCAGCGTTGCGGCTGGAAAATCCCTGAGATTAAATGTCACGATTGTGCCGGCCTGGCACAGGATCGCGGCGGCCAAAACGTGACGGTCATCCGGGTCAGGCAGCGTCAACTGCGCTTCCAGACCTTCGTAGTCGGTGACAAGGCAATCCGGCACGCTGGCATTCATCCGGTCACGCGTACGTTCCAGCTGCTCGCGCGTGAGGTCCGGCCTCTTGGCCAACAGGTTCCGCATCCACTCGTCGTGAACGCGTGTTGTCCAGCGCGCACGAAACAGATCGCTCACAGCCAGGTGCATCAGCAAGTCGCGCAGCGGCGCCGGGTACAGCACGCAAGCGTCGTACAACGCGACGAAGTTCGACATCAGTAGAAGCCCTGTTCCTGGGCCTCGCGGGCCAACTCGGTCAGCCGCGTCTTGCTCTCGGCCAGTTGGGCGTCCTTGTAGGCCATGAGGTCGCGAAAATACACGCGACGGTGAGTACCCACCATGTGGTGCGCAAGATCGCCACGCTCCAACAACCCGACCACATACGGACGTGACACGTTGAGGAAGTCGGCCGTCTGCTGGGTGGTCAGTTCGGCGTGGATCGGCACGAGGCTGACCGCGTTGCCAGCCGCCATGTTGTTCAAGATGTCGACCAGCATCCGTAGTGCAGCCACTGGCACTTCGATTTCGCCATCACCGTCGATCACCCGCAAGCGCGCCGTCGGGCCACGGCCAATACACGCGGCCAGCAGCCGACTGCTTTCGCGTGCCAGCTTCGATTCTTCGGGGGTGGTCGGGGGCGTGACAAGTTGTTCGTTCATTAGGGCAGACATGGCAGCTTCATCCTTTCCAAGTCTTCTCTTGGGTAACACAGTCTACCCAACAAACGAAACAATCGCAATATACGAAATAAACGAAAAAGAGGTGAAGCCCGTAGGGCCACCGTGCGTGCGCTGTCTGGCCGCAAGAGTTCAATGGTGGCCAGCTGGTACGGTGTGCGTGGATTCGACCTGTTGTCCTTTGGTATCGCAGCCGGAAAGCTTGCGTGCAACCGCGGTCGGCGTCACAGCACCTGACGCCGGACGTGACCACACCAACGTCGCAGCGTCATATAGGGCATCGGCACGGGCGGCAATGGTCTCCTCTCCCCAATTGTCCAAGCCTTTCTGGCCGAAATAGGTGTTCATGAGCAGCGCGCTTTGTCCTAGTTTCGAGCGCTTGCCTTCCACCGCCTGCCCGGACGGATCCTGCCAGTCATTGAACGGCCCGTTGCTCACTGAGCTGTTGAGGGGTTGGGTCAGCAGCGTGAGGTTGCCAAAGCCATGAATGGCGATATCGCGCGCTGCTCGCTGGTCATCTGTCATGCCGTCCAGCTGGTAACTGGGCACAACCGTCCAGCTTTGCGGCATGACATGTTCGACCGTGAGCGCGGACTGCACAGGAACATGATTGCTGCCTTGCATGGTTCCGCGTGCGGCATATTCCAGCGCGCGCAGGATGCCGCATACCCTTGCCGGCTTCATGGCGAGATACACAGGCCGGTGCAGCCACTGGGCCCTGAATGCCTCGTCGCTCGGCCACAGCTCGCTGTCAGCCGTTGCCGCTAGCAATACCTTGCGCAGCGCTAGGTGTGGCTCGCTTTGGGCAGCCACGACCGCCTGCAACAGCCGCATGAAGAAACGGTTGTAGCCCTTGGTGGTCATGTTGCATACGGAACGCCGCGTCAGATACGAGGCTAGATCGCTCAGGGCCTGCCGCAACTCCTGACTGTCATCCGCCAGCCGTTCGCGCAGCGCGAGGTACACCGGCGTAATGGTGCCAACATCCAGCGCCTTCACCAAGCGCGCGAACTCGGCCAGATAACCGGTTCCGTCAGGCGAGACCAATTCCTTGAAATGGTTGCCGGCGGTGACGATGCGTTTGAGTTCCTGCTCCAATTCACGCGGCTCCTTTTGCCACCACGTCTTGAACGCCTCGAACACATGCCCGACGAGAGTCGTTTCGCGGCTGCGCAGCACGGTGTAGCTGTAAAAGAACAGGTCGATGCGCGGGTAGGTCAGGCGACCTTGCCGCTCTTTTTCTGCCCAGTAGCGGTTGCTGGTGACACCCTTGCTGCCTGCAGGCACCACATCGAACGGACTCCAGAACTTCGCGTACAACGTGCTGACCGGTTTGCCGGCACGCGCGGCTTCCAGAAACACGAAGTTACGGATCAAGTCGGAAGCCAGTAGCGGTTCGCCGCGCGCATTGAGGGTCTCGAAGATCACCTGGGGATCATCCTCGGCCTCCAGTTGCAGCGTCATGATCTGCACGTTCTCTGCCAGCGCCATGTACAACGCCTGTGCACGCTTGGGGTCGAATGCAGTCGTGGCTTCCAGCGGCATCACATCGTTGCCGCTGCGAATCCGCTTGACCAGCTCGTCGCTGGGCGTGTGTTCGTCCGCTTCGCCCGTACCCGCAAGGTCGACGCTTTGCAGGTAGGCAAGGCAGGCAAAGTAGAAATACAGGTACGTCTGCACCAGCAGCGGCCGTTCGATCTTTTTCCGGCCAGCGCGAGCCGGATACTCCGCGCAAATGTCCTCGATCTTCTGGGCCTCGTAGAGGAACCGCATTTCGTCCTGACCAGCCTCGGTGGGCCAGACCTTGTGGTAGTCGGTGTCCACCGTGTACGGGCCTGGGTTACGGACGAGCGTGTCCAGCATCTTGGGCAGCTGACTGTCGCCGACTCGCTGCGCAGCGTCACGGAACGCCAACAGAAGCAGTTGCAAGGTTGTGGAACGCTGCTGCCCGTCAATCACCTCGTACGCCGGCACGCGTCCGAATGGTGGCGTTACCGGGGTCAGCACCAGCGAGCCCAGAAAGTGCTTTTGCAACGGTTTGAGTGCCGCGGCGCCCACGCTTTGCTGCGCTTGGTCGCGTTCCAGCCGCGCGTCGGCACGATCCTGGATGTCAGCCCACAATGGCACCACCTGCTTTTCCAGCGTCCAGACATAGCCGCGCTGGAAAATCGGAATCTGGTACTGGTAGGGCGAATTGAACAGGCCGGTGACGGTGGTTTTGCTCGGTTGCATCCATGATCCCCTGTGAGTTCGCACCCGGCTCGAATCAACCGTCGGTGCAGATGTCGCGCATGAGCTTGGCTACTATGCCCCGTTCTCGGTCGACAACTCAGCCTGACGAAGTATCAACTGCGTCGCCCCTTCGGCCAGGTCGGGCGGATACCCGTACTTGGCTAGCAGACGCCGCACGTTGCGGCGCAGGTTCGCCCTCACCGACTCACGCTGTGTCCAGTCGAGCTTGGGCATCTTCTTGACCATCTCGGTCAGTTCACGTGCCATCTACTCAGCGGCGTCGATCTGGCCGCGCAGGGTGTCCGCCGATTTCCACAGGGTGTCGGCGTACGCGAGGCCAGTATTGGTGGATTCGGAGCTGGTCATCATGATTCCTGGCAAGTGCGGCCGCTGGTGCTGGTGTCGAATTGCCGGCCAAGCAATGGGGTGCCGAACACCGTCGTGCAGACATGCGTCGGTTTCCTTGCCGCTATCGAGCGTAACGGTTACGTATACCGGCACATTGTGCCGCACCGGACATCATTACGGCGACCGGAACATTCCCGCAGACCTCACGCCGCACATGAGCTGACGGTTGCGGCTCGGATGGGCTTTCCGGGCTGTTGGCGGAGATTCTTTCACCGGCATGGCACGAAGTCAGGCGACTCCAAGACATGAGATCGATCACCATCGATTGCCTGAAGACGAATCAGCCAACCAGCGCCAGTCCAGCCAGACGATCCAGCTCGGCCTCGACGAAACCGGCCTCCAGCCGGGCCGGGCGATTGAACGGGCCGCGCAGGCTGACGCCCATGTAATCACGCAGCAGCTCGAAGAAGGTGTCGAACGGGTCGCTGCCGTCGCGTTCGCAGCACCAGCGGAACCAGCGCGTGCCGGCGGCCACGTGGGCTACTTCCTCGCGCAGGATCACTTCCAGCACGGCGATGGTGCGCTCGTCGCCCACGCTGCGCAGGCGCTCGATCATGCCGGGCGTCACGTCCAGCCCGCGCGCTTCCAGTACGCGTGGCACCAGCGCCATGCGGGCGGTGTCATGACCCGCGGTTTTCTCGGCCATCTCCCACAAGCCATTATGGGCATCGAAATCGCCATAGACGTGGCCCAGCTCGGCCAGCCGGGCGGACAGCAGCGCGAAATGGCGTGCCTCGTCGTGCGCACAGCTGGCCCAGTCGCGGTAGTACGCGTCGGGCATGCCGCGGAAGCGATAAACGGCGTCCCAGGCGAGGTCGATCGCGTTCAGCTCGATATGCGCCACCGCATGCACCAGCGCCGCCCGACCCTCGTCCGTGCCCAGACCGCGATGCGGCACCTGGCGAGCGCTGACCAGCCGTGGTTTCGCAGGACGCCCCGGCGCACTGATCGGCTCGGGTGGGGGTGATGCCGGGTCAGGGCACAGCTCACCTGCCTGCACGGCCGCCCATGCGGCGTGCGTCAGGCGCAGCTTTTCGGCCGGGTCAACGGCATCTAGGCAAGCCTTGGCGGTGGCATGGAGATCGGTCATGGGGTTTGTGTAGGAGCGCACCCTGTGCGCGAAAGCTCTTCGCCACGCGACGAAAAGCCTTCGCGCACAGGGTGCGCTCCTACATGCAGCTTCGGCCCTACACGTCGCGCCGGGCGGCCTTGGCGTCGTCGGAGCGCAGCAGCTCGATCTGTTTCAGGTAATGCTCGTCGAGCCCGGTAACGTATTCGCCGTTGAAGCAGGAGGAATCGAACTGCGTCAGTTCTTCGTTGCCGTCCTGCACTGCCCACACCAGATCGTCCAGGTCCTGGTAGATCAGCCAGTCGGCGCCGAGTACCTGCTCCACTTCCTTGTCGGTACGACCGGCGGCGACCAGTTCGGTGACGGACGGCATGTCGATGCCGTACACGTTGGGGTAGCGCACCGGCGGCGCAGCGGAGGCGAAGTAGACTTTCTTCGCACCCGCATCGCGCGCCATCTGGATGATCTGCCGCGAGGTGGTGCCGCGCACGATGGAGTCGTCCACCAGCAGTACGGTCTTGTTGCGGAATTCCAGATCGATGGCGTTGAGCTTGCGGCGCACCGATTTCACCCGGTCGCCCTGCCCCGGCATGATGAAGGTGCGGCCCACGTAGCGGTTTTTGACGAAACCCTCGCGGAACGGCACGCCCAGCGCTTCGGCCAGCGAGCTGGCGGCCGTGCGCGCGGTATCCGGAATCGGAATCACCGCATCGATGCCGTGGTCGGGGCATTCGCGCATGATCTTCTCGGCCAGTCGCTGGCCCATGCGCAGGCGTGCCTTGTACACCGACACGTTCTCGATCATCGAGTCGGGGCGCGCCAGGTACACGTATTCGAAAATGCACGGCGCATGCACCGCACCGTCGGCGCAATGGCGCGTATGCAGCTGGCCATCATTGGTGATGAACACCGCCTCGCCCGGCGCCACGTCGCGCATGCGCTTGAAGCCAAGCACGTCCAGCGCCACCGACTCGGAGGCCACCGCGTATTCGTGGCCCTCGTCGGTAACCCGCTCGCCCAGCACCAGCGGGCGGATGCCGTTCGGATCGCGGAACGCCAGCACGCCGTAGCCGAGCAGCAGCGAGACGCAGGCATAACCGCCACGGGCACGCGCATGCACCGCAGCCACCGCCTTGAAGATATGGTCCGGCGTCAGCGCCATCCGCTCCTGGATCTGCAGCTCGTGCGCCAGCACGTTGAGCAGGATTTCCGAATCCGAATCGGTGTTGATGTGGCGGCGGTCGTCCTCGAACATCTGGCGCCGCAATTCCTCGGTGTTCACCAGGTTGCCGTTGTGCGCGATCGCAATGCCGTAGGGCGAGTTCACGTAGAACGGCTGCGCCTCCTCCGCCCCCTCCGAACCGGCCGTGGGGTAGCGGCAGTGGCCGATGCCGATGCGTCCGTGCAACTGGCTCATCGCCTTCTGGTTGAACACGTCGCGAACCAGGCCATTGCCGCGATGCAGGCGCAGGCGCGCGCCATCCACGGTGGCAATGCCGGCCGCGTCCTGGCCGCGGTGTTGCAGGACGGTCAGGCCGTCATAAAGAGCCGATGCCACTTCGGTGGTACCGACGATGCCGATGATTCCGCACATGGAACTGCTACCTGCTGCTGTTGATCGTGGCCGAATGCGAGGGAATCGCTGCGGTCGCGGGAGATGGAACCGGCAATGGAGCCGTGCTGCCGGGCGCGGGCTGGAGGCTCCCCGGCAAGGGGACCGGAAGCGCGCGCAAGCGATCCTGCAACGCGTCCGGGTGAAGATGTTCGCGCACGCCGGCGGGCAGGCGTTCGCCCAACCATGCCGCCGCCGCCTGGAACTGTGGCAACAGCACCGACTGTTTCCACCAAGGGTCGCGGGTAAATGCGGTGAAGCTCACCAGGAACACCATCAGGGTCACCAGCAGCACCCCGCGCGCAAAGCCGAAGATCATGCCCAGCAACCGATCCGTGCCGCTGAGTCCGGTACTTTCCACCAGCCGATGGATCACGAAGCGCACCAGCGCACCAAGCACCAGCACGGTGATGAAACACAAGCCGTAACCGACCACCAGACGGATCGACGGCACGTCGATGCTGTGCTCGAAATGCGCCGACACCGCCGGCCCGAATGCCCATGCGACCCAGAACGCGGCAACCCACGTGGCCAGCGCCAACACCTCGGAGATAAGGCCGCGCCACAGGCCAATCAAGACCGACAGCCCCAGCACGCCGACAATGATGTAGTCGATCCAGCTCACCCGGTCCGTTACCTCGAAGTGGAAGAAGCCATGCCCAAGCCCCGTTCAAACGCTCAGGGAACGCTGACGATATTGCCTGGCAGGCCGAGTTTTGCCTTGATCTGGTCGCGCACGCGGGACGCATCGTCGCGCTGGGTCTGCGGCCCCGCGCGCACGCGCCACAGGCGCTTGCCGTTCACGTTGACCGAGTCCACGAAACCGTCGAAACCCGCCGCGCGCAACTTGTCGCGCAGGGCGTTGGCATCGGACTGGCTGCCCATCGCGGCTACCTGTACCGCCCAGCCACCCGCTCGCGCATGGCTGCCGGCGGGAGCTGCCGGTGCATCGCCGCTGGGCGTGCTGGCCCCACTTTCCAGGTGGGCAGGGGCGCCCGGGATCGACTGCACGATCTTCAGGCGAGCCGCCTCGGCCGCCGCACGCGTCTCGAACGGGCCGGCGTTGACCAGGGTCAGCGACTTGCCCGCGCGCTGGATCACGTGGCCGCTGGCCGGATAGCCCAGCGCACGGACCCGCTGGATCAGGTGCGCGGCACCACTGGCCGAATAGGCGCTGAGGTTGAGTGTGTAATGGCCGCGAGCCGCAGTGGCCGGCGGCAACGCCGGTGCAGGCGTCGGCGCGGGCGCCTTCGTCACCGGAGTGCTCGGCCGGGACGGCGCGGGCCTCGATACCGGCTGCTGCGCTGGCGTCGTGGTGGTCGGCTGTGGCGTCTGCACCGGACGCGCATCCGCCGGAGCGGCGGCATCGGTGCCCACGTCGTGCGGACGCCGCGAACCGATGTTCACCGTCGCCAGCTGGCTGCCCGAGCCGGGCGTGGTGGTGGTCATCGGAATCACCGGGTTTCCCGGCTGCCCCACCGTGGAAGCCGGCGCCACCGCGGAACTGGCGCCGCCCGGCACCAGGCTCATGGTCTTGGTCTGCAGGTCGCTGTCCGGCGCCGGCGGAATCGCCAGGCTCACCGGCTGGTCAGCACCCGCCGCCGGCGGTTTGCTGGAGAAGAACATCGGCACGAACAGCACCGCCAATGCGATCAGGACGGCGGCTCCAAGCAGACGTGTGTTCAAGGTTCACTCCAAGGACGGCGGAACAACGCGTAACGGCGCGATTATACCTGCCCGCACCCGCCTTCATGGCATAAGCGGCGGTTTGCGATTCAGGCGGAGGGCGCGCCCACCACCGCGGCGGCCACGAAAAACGAGCCGAACGCGAGGATGCGCTCCCCGGGCTGCGCCGAAGCACGCGCCGCAGCCAGGGCGGCGGTGACGTTGTCATGTTGATCGAAGCTTGCGTGCGGCAGCACGTGCCGCAGGTGTTCGGCCAGGGCCGTCACCGGCATGCCACGCGGCGAGTCATGCTCCAAGCCGGCCAGATGCCAGTGCGCGACATGCGGCCCAAGCACGCCGATCACCCCGGCCACGTCCTTGTCGGCCAGCGCACCGTAAACCGCATGCACACGGGCCGGCGGCTGCACAGCGAGCCACGCCGCCAACGCGCGCGCGGCCTGCGGATTGTGGCCCACGTCGACAAACAGTTCCGGATCGCCCCCCAGCGATTGCAGGCGTGCCGGCACGCGGACACGCTGCAGTCCGGAGGCGGCCGCGCTAGCCAGGCTGTCCACGGCCAACAGCGGAGTACCGGCGGCATCCGTGGCATGCAAGGCCGCGATCGCCGCCGCCGCGTTGGCGTATTGCACCGGCGCGGCCAGGGCGGGATCGGGCAACTCCAGCACCGTGCCGTCGCGATGACGCCAGCGCCAACCGCCCGGATGCCGCTCCGTGAAGAAATCCATACCCGCGCGCACCACCCGTGCGCCACGGGCGTCCAGCGCATCAAGCAGCCCCGCGGGTGGATCCAGTTCACCCACGATGGCCGGCCGCCCCGCGCGCGCAATGCCCGCCTTCTCGCGGCCAATGCTGTCCCGGTCCGGGCCCAGCCAATCCATGTGATCGAGGTCGATCGTGGTGATCACCGCCACATCGGCGTCGACGATGTTCACCGCATCCAGCCGACCGCCCAGGCCCACTTCGAGAACGGCCACATCCAGATCGGCTCGGGCGAACAGGTCCAGCGCCGCCAGCGTGCCGAATTCGAAATAGGTCAGCGGAATCTCGGCGCGCGCCGCCTCGATGCGCTCGAAGCTGGCAACTAGCGCCTCGTCAGCGGCATCGATGCCACCAATGCGAATGCGCTCGTTGTAATGCAGCAGATGCGGCGAGGTGTAGGCACCCGTCCGCCGTCCCGCCGCCTCCAGCATGCTTTCCAGCAACGCTACCGTGGAGCCCTTGCCGTTGGTGCCGCCCACGGTGATGACGTGCCGCGCGGGCGGCCTCGCCCCCATGCGTTGCCACACGTGGCGCACGCGTTCCAGACCGAGTTCGATGCTGCGCGGATTCACGCGCTCCTGATACGCCAGCCATTCGGCGAGGTTGCGGCTCATGCGATTGCTTTGATGGGGAGGGGCGGACTCGGGCATGCACCCGGCCCGCAAAGCTTAAAGCATCCATCCGGAACCGGCGCACGCCCTCCCCGTGTGGCCAGGCATCACAACGGATGGGCAAACGCGTACAACGACCAGCCGCAGGCAAAGACGGTCCAGACGGTCGCGCTGGCGGCAATCAGCAGCGGCATGTGGCGATGCAGGTGACGGTGCAGGTTTTCGATGGCGTTCATGCGGTATCTCCCGTGACTTGATGATGTGGGAGATATCTTCGCGATGCAGCCTGTTCGTCGACAGAAGCGGTCGTCAGCCATCGCCGATGACAAGCGTCACGCCATGCCTTGTCAAAGCCGTACCTTGCGCAGCCGCAACGCATTGCTCACCACCGAGATCGAACTCAGACTCATCGCCAGCGCCGCGATCATCGGCGACAGCACGATGCCGAACCACGGGTACAGCACGCCGGCCGCCAACGGTATGCCGACGGCGTTGTAGACGAAGGCGAAGAACAGGTTCTGATGGATGTTGCGCACGGTGGCGTGCGACAGCTTGCGTGCCCGCACGATGGCACCGAGATCACTCTTGACCAGGGTGAGTTGCGCGCTTTCCATCGCCACGTCGGTACCGCTGCCCATGGCGATGCCGATGTCGGCCGCCGCCAGTGCCGGCGCATCGTTGATGCCATCGCCCGCCATCGCCACGCGTCGCCCTTCGGCTTTCAGGCGCTCCACCACCGCGGCCTTGTCTGTCGGCGAGACATCGGCATGGACTTCGTCGATACCCAGTTCACCAGCCACCGCCTGCGCGGTGATGGCGCTGTCGCCGGTCAGCATCACGATGCGCAAGCCGTCCGCATGCAGGGCCTTGATGGCGGCGGGCGTGGTCGACTTGATCCTGTCGGCCACGGCCAGCACGGCGGCCAGGTGGCCATCGATGGCCAGGAACATCGCCGTGGTGCCCTGCCCGCGCATCTGTTCGGCGCGGGCACTCGCATCGTCATCGACAGGAACGGATGACTCCGCCATCAACCTGGTGTTGCCCAGCAACACGGCGTCGCCCTCAACGGTGGCGGCGACGCCGCGACCGGTCACCGAGCGGAAGTCGGTCGCCGACGGCAAGCGCAGATGCTCGGCTTTCGCTGCGTGGAGAATGGCCCGGGCCAGCGGGTGCTCGCTGGAACGCTCCAGCGCAGCAGCCAGCGCCAGCAGCCGCTCGCGCGGCCATTCACCGAGAACCACCAGATCGGCCAGGGTCGGCTTGCCTTCCGTCAGCGTGCCGGTCTTGTCCAGCACCAGGGTGTCGATCCCGCGCAGGCTTTCGATCACGCCGGCATCCTTGAACAACACGCCTTGCTGCGCACCACGACCACTGGCCACCATGATCGAGATCGGCGTGGCCAGGCCCAGCGCACAGGGACAGGCAATCACCAGCACCGAGACCGCCGCGATCAGGGCATGCGCCAGCCGCGGCTGCGGGCCGAGCAGCGCCCACACGGCAAACGCCAGCAACGCCACCGCAACCACCGTCGGAACGAACCACGCGGCCACCCGGTCGGCCACGCGTTGCAGTGGTGCCTTGCTGCGCTGCGCCTTGGCCACCAGCGCCACGATCTGCGCCAGCATGGTTTCGCCACCGACTTTCTCGGCGCGCATGGTCAACGCACCATCCTGATTCACGGTGCCGCCGGTGAGCACATCGTCAACCTGTTTGGACACCGGCATCGGCTCGCCGGTGAGCATGGATTCGTCGACATGGCTTGCGCCGTCGATCACCACACCATCGACCGGCAGCTTTTCGCCCGGCCGCACGCGCAGCACATCGCCCGTGCGCACTTCGTCCAATGGCACATCGGTTTCGCTGCCATCGTCCGCGATGCGTCGCGCCGTCTTCGGCGCCAACCCCAGCAATGCCTTCAATGCCGCACCGGTGCGCCGGCGTGCGCGCATGTCGAGGAAATCCCCCAGCGTGACCAGGGTGACGATGACTGCGGCCGACTCGAAATACACGCCAACGCGACCGTGCGCATCGCGGAAGCCCGCCGGGAAAATTCCGGGCCAGATGAACGCCACCGCGCTGTACAGCCATGCCACGCCGGCTCCCAATCCGATCAGCGTGTACATGTTCGGTTGCCACGGCTTCAGCGAACGCCAGCCGCGCCGGAAGAACGGCGCACCGCCCCACAACACCACCACGCTGGCCAGAAACGCCTCGATCCAGCCAGACAGGCGATCCCACGGCGGCGGCAGATGCCAGCCAAACAGATGGGGCCCCATCGCCAGCACGAACACCGGCGCCGTCAACGCCAGCAGCGTCCAGAACCGCCGGGTCATGGCCGCCAGCTCGCCGCCATTATCGGCATCCGCGTCAGGCAACATCGGCTCCAGCGCCATGCCGCACTTCGGGCAATCGCCGGGCCCGACCTGCTCCACCTCCGGATGCATCGGACAGGTGTAGAGCGTGCCCGCTGGAGCCTCCGGCGATGGCTTGCGTTCGCCCGTCCAGGCTGAGGGATCGGCCACGAATTTTTCGCGGCATCGGGCACTGCAGAAATACCAGGTCCGACCGTCGTGCTCGGCACGATGTTGCGCACTGTCCGGGTCCACGCTCATGCCGCAGACCAGGTCCGTGGAAGTCGCGCCGGGCCGTTTGGCGGACGCGCCGGAATTCGCGGCATGGTTTCCGTGACAGCACGAGGACGACGCGGAAGGCGCGGTCGCCGGCTCGAGCGGCAACGACTTCACGGGCCGGACGTATCGCTGCGGCTCGGCCTCGAATTTTTCCCGACAGCCGGCACAGCAGAAATGAAAGGTCTGGCCGGCATGCACGCTGGCGTGCTTCGTCGCGGCCGGATCCACCGTCATGCCACAGACGGGATCGATGGCCATTCCGCCCGGTGCCGCACCCTCGCCATGGCAGCAGGAATCGACCGGGCTCATGCTTCGTCCCGATCTTCGACCAGCGCACGCAGGATCGGACATTCCTCCGGCTTGCCGTGGCCCGGGCACGAGTCCACCAACTGGGCCAGTCCGTCGCGCACCTTGTGCAATTCGGCGATGCGCTGATCGATCGCCGCCAGCCGCTGCTGCGCGCGCTGTTTCACCGCCTTCACGCCGCGCTGCCGGTCGGTGGACAGGCTCAGCAGCTCGCGGATCTCCTCCAGCGTGAAGCCCAGGTTCTTGGCGCGACGGATGAAGCGCAACTGCGCAATCGCGTCATCGCCATAGCTGCGATAGCCGGAAGCGCGCCGCTGCGGTTCCGGCAACAGGCCTTCGCGCTCGTAATAGCGGATGGTGTCGATGGCCACGCCGACGCGCTTGGCGACGGCACCGATGGTGAGGGAAACGGTTTGCGTGTTCATAGCCTAAGTCTAGACCCATGATCAAGGTCCAGAGTCAAGCGTTTGTTTTCACCTACACCGGCAACGCGCTGGTCTTCTTCACCGTGCGCAGCGCCAGCGTGGAGTGCACGCGCACCACGCCGGGCAATTGGGTCAGCACGTCGGTGTGGATGCGCTCGAAGTCGGCCGAGTTGGCATAGGCCACGCGCACCATGTAGTCGGCACCGCCGGCCAGCAGGCAGCATTCAGTCACTTCCGGATGGTGCTGGATGGCCGCCTCGAACGCATCGAGCGCGGCGCGGCCCTGCTGGTCCAGCGTGACCAGCACGAAGGCGGTTCCGGACAGGCCTACGGCCTTTTCGTCGACCAGCATCACGTAGCGCGAGATCAGGCCGCGCTCCTCCAGCAACTTCACCCGCCGCAGGCAGGCCGAGGGCGACAGGTTGATCCGCTGGGCCAGCTCCACATTGGTCAGGCGACCGTCTTCCTGCAGCAATTGCAGGATGCTGCGATCACGCTCATCGAGCTGCGTGGAAGAATATGACATTAAATTTTACTCTCATTGTTATTTCGTAGAATTAAATTCTACATTTATCGACAACAAGCCAACAAATCCGCGCAAAATTGCTCGTAATCCGGATCATACTTCTGCACTTTCAGGCCAGTGGCCGGCCGCCCCTTACATCCACCCACCAGCAAGAGACTTACTGCCATGCGCATCGGTGTGCCCAAAGAAATCAAGAACCACGAATACCGCGTGGGCCTCATCCCCTCCTCGGTGCAGGAACTGGTGCATCACGGCCACCAGGTGCTGGTGGAAACCGGTGCCGGCCTGGGTGCGGGCATCAACGACGCCGACTACGTGGCGGCGGGTGCCAGCATCGCCCAGGGCGCGGACCAGGTGTTCGCCGAAGCCGACATGATCGTGAAGGTGAAGGAGCCGCTGGCAGCCGAGCGCAAGAAGCTCCGCAAGGGCCAGATCCTGTTCACCTACCTGCACCTGGCACCCGATGCCGTGCAGACCCAGGACCTGATCGACTCCGGCGCCATCTGCATCGCCTACGAAACCGTCACCGCCGCGAACGGCTCGCTGCCGCTGCTGACTCCGATGTCCGAAGTCGCCGGCCGGCTCGCCCCGCAGGTGGGCGCGCATTCGCTGGAGAAGGCCCAGGGTGGCCGCGGCGTGCTGCTGGGTGGCGTGCCGGGCGTGCCGGCGGCTGAAGTGGTGATTCTGGGTGGCGGCGTGTCCGGCAGCCATGCGGCCACCATCGCCGTGGGCATGGGCGCCAAGGTCACCGTGGTCGACCGTTCCGCCGATGCGCTGAAGCGCCTGTCGGCCCAGTTCGGCACCGCCATCTCCACCGTGTTCTCCACCCGCGCCGCGATCGAGGAACTGGTGCGTCGCGCCGACCTGCTGATCGGCACCGTGCTGATCCCGGGTGCTGCCGCGCCGAAGCTGGTTACCCGCGACATGTTGAAGACGATGAAGCCGGGTTCGGTAATCGTCGACGTGGCCATCGACCAGGGCGGCTGCGTGGAAACCTCGCACGCCACCACCCATGCCGATCCCACCTACGTGATCGACGACGTGGTGCACTACTGTGTGGCCAACATGCCGGGCGCCGTGGCACGCACCTCCACCTTCGCGTTGAACAACGTCACCCTGCCATTCGCGCTGGCGCTGGCCGACAAGGGCTGGAAGCAGGCGCTGGCGCAGGACGCGCACCTGCGCAACGGCCTGAACGTGTGCGAAGGCAAGGTCACCTGCGAGCCAGTGGCCCAGGCGCACTCGCTGGAGTACGTGAAGGCGGAGAGCCTGCTCGGGCTGTAAGCCAACACGCAGTACCGGGGGCTGGCGACAGCCCCCACCACCTCACCCTCCTACCCTCGTCATTCCAGCGAAAGCTGGAATCCAGTGCCTTGCGCGTACGCCAAAACCGAAAGTCGCTGGATCCCAGCTTTCGCTGGGATGACGTCGAGGGGGCGGGTGGCTGGAGGACACCGGATGTGGCGAATCCGCGGTCGACTGCCGAGGCCAGGTGCGTCCATGCCCGGCCTCTTCTTCAGGCCGGTTCATCCTCCGCCGCCACGAAGCCGCCGGTCTGGCGCTTCCACAGCCGCGCGTACAACCCGTCGCGCGCCACCAGTTCGGCATGCGTGCCGGTTTCCACGATCACGCCCTTGTCCAGCACCACTAGCCGATCCATCCGGGCGATGGTGGACAAGCGATGGGCGATGGCGATCACCGTCTTGCCCTGCATCAGGATGTCGAGGCTTTCCTGGATCGCCGCCTCGGCTTCGGAATCGAGCGCGGAGGTGGCCTCGTCGAGCACCAGGATCGGCGCATCCTTCAGCAGCACGCGGGCAATGGCAATGCGCTGGCGCTGACCGCCGCTGAGCTTCACGCCGCGCTCGCCGACCAGCGCGTCGTAACCCGCACGACCTTCGCCATCGGAAAGCGTGGGGATGAATTCATCGGCGCGCGCCTTGCGCACCGCCTCGACCACCTGTGCCTCGCTCGCATCGGGCCGTCCGTACAGGATGTTGTCGCGAATCGACCGATGCAGCAGCGAGGTGTCCTGTGTCACCACGCCGACTTGCGAGCGCAAGCTTTCCTGCGTGACCTGCGCAATGTCCTGGCCATCGATGGTGATGTGCCCGTCTTCCAGGTCATACAGCCGCAGCAGCACGTTGACCAGGGTGGACTTGCCGGCGCCCGACGGCCCGACCACGCCGATCTTCTCGCCTGCACGCACCTGCAGCGACAATCCAGCGATCACCCCACCCTGCTTGCCGTAATGAAAATGGATGTCGTGGAAATGCACGGCGCCACGGGTCACTTCCAGCGGCATGGCGCCCGCGCGATCCTGCACCAGGCGCGGCTGCGAAATCGTGGTGATGCCGTCCTGCACGGTGCCCACGTCCTCGAAAATGCCGTTGACCACCCACATGATCCAGCCGGACATGTTGGAAATGCGAATCACCAGCCCCGTGGACAGCGCGATCGCGCCCACCGTTACCCGGCCTTCGCTCCACAGCCACAGCGCCAGCGCCGAGGTGCCGGCGATCAGCAGGCCGTTCAACGCAGTGATGCTGGCATCCATCACGGTGGTGACGCGGGTCATGCGCTGGGTTTTTTCGTTCTGTTCGGCCATCGCCTCGGCCACATAGGCCTCTTCGCGCCGACCGTGCGCGAACAGCTTCAGCGTGAGCACGTTGCCGTATCCGTCCACGATGCGGCCCATCAGCTTTGAACGCGCCGCCGAGGCCAGCCACGAGCGCTGCTTGATGCGCGGAATGAACAGCGCCAAGGCACCGATGTAGAACACCACCCAGGCCAGCAGCGGCAAGGCCAGCCAGGCATTGGCATGCGCGAACAGCGCCGCTGCACTGCCGGTATAGACCACCACGTACCAGATCGCATCCACGACCTGCACGGTGGACTGCCGCAACGCGCCACCAGTCTGCATGATGCGGTTGGCGATGCGCCCGGCGTAGTCGTTCTGGAAGAAACCCAGGCTCTGGCGAATCACGTAACGATGGTTCTGCCAGCGGATGCGCGTGGTGAGATTGGGCACGATGGCCTGGTTCACCAGAAGATCGTGCAGCGCGTTGAAGATCGGTCGCGCCACCACGATGACCACCGCCATCCACAGCAACTCGCGCCCGTGGCGATGGAAGAAGCCGGGCTGCGGCACCTCCTTGGCCAGGTCCACGACCCGGCCAATGAAACCGAACAGCGCCACCTCGATGCCCGCCACGCACAAACCCACCAGCACCACGGCGGCGAACAACGGCCACACCTGGCGCAGGTAGAACAGGTAAAAACGCCCGACCGACGTCGGTGGCATCTCGTCGGCTGGCTCCTTGAACGCATCGATGAGGGATTCGAACCAGCGGAAGATCATGAGCGATGCGTGCAGGGAAGAAGGCCCAAGCGTGGATGCACAACCGCGAGGACGCAAGGGCCGCGCGTCGTGCGACACGCGGCGAACCTGCGGATCAGCGAGGCGGTCGTCGCCTGCGCGCGGAGGCGCTGGCCACGATGATCGCGATGAGGATCACAACGAGTGAAGCGGTCATGCGCGTTCTCCTGATGAAAATGCCCAGACCACCGGCCGATCGCCTGTGGTCATGGCGTGCGCGGCGCGCGCCGGGACTGCCCGTTCTGGTGCAGCACCAGCGCCACGACCCGGCCGCGCGCATCACGCTGGAAATCCAGCGCCGCCTGCACGGCGGTGTAGGAGAACCGGTCACTGGCCGAGGCAAATACCGGAAGCGCCGGCTGCCCGGTCAACTGCGCATAGAGCTGCCGCCCGCGCCGGCTCACGGTGAACACCATGCCTGGCGCCAGCACGTAACGCCCCACGTACTGCTCCAGCGTCGCTTCCGGCAAGACCTGCAATGGCGGCATCGGCAATGCAGATGACAAGCTCGCCAGGCCCACGCCGGTAAGCAGGTTCGAGGCGTAGCCGTTGGCCAGCAGCACCACCCCGTACTGGTGGCTGGCGTTGAAGCCGATGAAGCTGCTGTAGCCGCCGGTGGCACCGTTGTGCCAGACCACGTCACCATCGGCGCTGCGCGTGGTCATCCAGGCCAGGCCGATGCGCCCCAGCGGGCCGGCGTCACGGCGCGGCTGCTGTGCCAGCCGGATCGCCGCGGCCAGTGGCGTGGACTTCGTGCCCATGCTGGCCTGCAGATAGATCGCCATGTCGTGGCCATCGCTGAGCATCGCGCCCGCACCGGCCAGCGCATCGCGCCAATGCCATGCCGGCGCGGGCGCACCGTCGGGGCCGTGTCCCGGTGCCAGCCGCGCGCCCTTCGTCGGCGCCGTCACGCCGGTATGCGGCATGCCCAGCGGCTGCAACACATCGCGTTGCAGCAGTGCGCCATAGCTCAAGCTGGCATGGCGAGCCAACGCATAGCCGAGCAGGCCGAAGCCCAGATTGGAATATTCGTAATGCGCACCCGGCTCGCGCGGCAAGGTATAACCAGCCAGAAAGCGCTTCAGCTTGTCCGCGCCGTAATCGGCGTACGGATCGGTCGGCGCCGGCGGGGCCAGGTTGCCCGGCACTCGCGGCAAGCCGGAATACTGCTCGGCCAGCAGGCCCAGGGTGATCGCCTTGCCGTGCAGCGAGGGTATCGACCAGCCCGGCAGCCACTGACCCACCGGGGTATCAAGCGAGGCCTTGCCCTGTTCCAGCTCGCGCGCCAGCAGCAGCGCAGTGAAGGTCTTGCTGAGCGAGCCCAGCTCGAACACGGTATCGGCATCGGGCGCGCGGCCATCGGGCAACTTGCCGTAGCCGCGGATGCTCACGTGGCCGTGGTCGACCACCACCGCGACCAAGGCCGGTGCCACGCCTGCGTCGACCATCGTTGTGGCCATGCGATCGAGACGTGGCGGGACAGACTGCTGGGGGCGCGCATGAACGGGAAGTACCGCGGTTGCCAACGCGGCTATCAGGGTCAGGGACAGGCGATGCATCAGGATTTCCTCGTGGCGGGAGTATCGGGAAGCTCCTGCATCACGGCAGCCAGCCGTTGCCGGTAATCGGCCAACGCCTTGCGGCCGGCCGTGGTGATGCGCAGCTCGGTGAGTGGACGTTTGCCGCGAAAGCTCTTCTTCACCTCGATCAGGCCACCGGCCTCCAGCTTGCTCATGTGGCTGGAGAGATTGCCCTTGCTGAGCCCGCTTACCTGTTCGAGGAAGCCGAACTCCACTTCCTTTGCGTTGGCCAGCACGGCCAGGATCAGCAGCCGCGCTGGCTCATGCACCAACCGGTCCAGCGCCATCACCTCGCCGATGCGCGACGGTGCGCTCATGCCGTCGCGCCATCGCGAAGGCGAGCCATGCGCTCACGCAAGGCCAGGAAGTGTCGATGCTCGACGACACCGGCAACGATGAATACCACCGCGACCAACGGGAACATCACCGTCATCAACGCCATCGGCGGGTTCGCGGCCGCCGCACTGGTGCCAAGCACCGGATAGGTGAAACCCGCGCACGTCACCGCCGCCTGGCAGAACAGGAAGGTACCCACGATGAAGTCCAGTGGACTGCGCAACCAGAACCAGACGACCGGCGCCAGCAGCCAGACCAGTGCGAGATAGCCGTAGTCCCCGGCGTTCAGCGGTCGGGGCTGCGAGGTCAACGCGTAGGTCACCCATATCGCCACGCCAACCACCGTCACCACGCACAAGCGATGCGTGACCCGCACCGACAGCGGTGCCTGCTCTTCCACCCGGCCATAGCGCTGGTAATAGCGCCGCATCAACCACTGCCGTGCCAGCACCCACGCCAGCGGCAGCATCACCAGCACGATACGCAGTGCAGGCGTCAGCGGAAGCAAACCGCCCGCCAGGTACGCCAACAGAGCGAACGCCCCGCCCAGCACCGAGGCCAGGCCGCCAGCGCTGCGCGAGTAGCGCGCGTAGTCGCGGGTCAGGCGCTCCAGTTCGTCCAGCCGGGATGACATGGGGTCGTGCATGAGTCTTGCTCCGAAGTGGCACGTCAGTAAGTTTGCAACGCAAACCAATTTGCGTTAACTGCATTTCGACGCGCTTTACGCTGACACCGTCCCGGCAATCCGCCCCAACCGGCTGAACGCAAGCCTAGGCGCGCCGCACGGGCCGATTGACCGCCGCGCAGGCCACGCCGATCATGCGCGCCATGCCATCCCCATCCCCGCGCCTGTCGGTGTTTCAGGCTTTCTTGCTGACCTTTCTGCTGGTGCTCGGCTCAGGTGCGGCATGGGCGCGCCCGGACACGGACCACACTACGCCGGCGCCCACGCCCGCCCAGGCACTGCAGCAACTGGGCGACCAGCTCGACAGCGTGAAAGACGCATTGAAGGATGCGCAGAAAACGCCGGCCGGCGACACGGCACTCGGCGACCTGCGCACGCGCGCCATGCAGGTGCAGGACCAGGCGCGCCAGCTGGCCGACAGCCTGGCGCCGCAGATGGCGGCACTGCAGGCCCAGGTCACCGTGCTCGGGCCGCCTCCGGCCAAAGGCGCACCCGCCGAGGCGCCGGAAGTGGCGGCGCAGCGGCGCCAGTTGGACAAGGCCGAAACCAGCCTCAACGCGCAACTGGTGCAGGCCCGATCGCTGAACCTGGATGCGTTGCAACTGGTGAGCCAGATCACCGGCCTGCGCAACGACCAGTTCCAGGCGCGCCTGGCCGCGCGCACGGACACGCCGCTGGGCCACGCCTTCTGGAGCGACCAGGCCGACTCGCTACCGAACGACATGGCCCGCTTCCGGCGCCTGGCCAGCCGCTGGAGCGACGCCTGGCACGATGCCTGGCAACCGCCGAACCGGACACCGTTGCAGGCTTTCATGCTGGCCGCGCTGCTGCTGCTTGCCGCCGGCCGCTGGGCGCTGCATCGGCTCTGGCAGCACGTCGCCGCGCACTGGCTACCCGATGGGCACTTGCGGCGCAGTGCCATGGCCACCGTGATGGCGCTGTCCACCACCCTGGTGATCGGGCTGGCGGCGCAATGCCTGCACATGGGCATCAATTGGAATGACACCCTGGACAGCGATCTCGATGCCCTGGCTGCTGCGGCAGTCCGCATCGTCTGCTTCGCTGCGCTGATCGCCGGACTGGGCAGCGCCATGCTGTCCGCTCGGCACACCTCGTGGCGATTGCTGCCATTGTCCGACCTCGCCACGCAACGACTGCGCGCCTACCCCTGGCTGCTCGGCGGCGCGGCGCTGCTCACCGGCCTCACCGAACGCATCATTCGCAGCATAGGCTCCAGCCTTTCAGCGACGGTGCTACTTCACGCCTTGCTGGCATTGATGGTCAGCGCATTGATCGGGCTGGTACTGCTGCATCTGCGCCACGCGCGGCGCGAAACCGATGCCAGCGGCGACACGCCGACCCGGCGGCCATTGTGGGTGGGCCTGTTGAGCTTCGCCGCCGCGCTGGGCGTGGTCACGTGCTGGCTGGCGGTGTGCACGGGCTTCATCGCGCTGGCCTTCTTCGTGGCAGTACAGATGCTGTGGACTGGCTTGGTGGCAGCCAGCCTGTACCTGCTGCTGCAACTGGTAGCCGATCTTTTCGAGGCGCTGCTGTCACCGCGCGGACGCAGCGGCCAGCGCCTGCAGGCAGGTTTCGACCTTGCTCCGGACACGCTGGAACAAGCATCCACCCTGCTCACCGGCATCAGCCGCGTGCTGCTTGCCTTGTTGGCGCTGACGCTGGTGCTGGTGCCTTTCGACGCCGGCCCGGCCGAGCTGGCGCAGCGCGCGCAACTGCTGTTCGGCGGGCTCAAGCTGGGCCAGCTCAAGATCGAACCGGGTACCGTGCTGGGCGCGATCGCGGTGTTCGTGCTGGGATTGGTGGCACTGCGCGTGCTCAAGCGCTGGCTGGGCGAACAACTGCTGCCCAAGACCACGATGGAACCGGGCATGCGCGACTCCATCGTCACCCTGCTCGGCTACCTGGGCGGCGTGCTGGTCTTCGCGCTGGCGCTGGTGGCGCTGAATGTGAACCTGCAGAGCATCGCCTGGATCGCCAGCGCGCTGTCCGTGGGCATCGGCTTCGGCCTGCAGGCGGTGGTGCAGAACTTCATTTCCGGCTTGATCCTCCTGGTGGAGCGGCCGGTGAAGGTGGGCGACTGGGTCAGCCTGGCCGACGTGGAGGGCGACATCCGCCGCATCAATGTGCGCGCCACCGAAATCCAGCTGGGCGACCGCTCGACCATGATCGTGCCCAACTCGCAACTGATCACGCAAAACGTGCGCAACGTGACGCACAGCAGCGCGCAGGGACGCGTGCGCATCCTGCTGCCGATGCCGTTGAGTACCGATGCCGATGCGGCACGCCAGCACATGCTCGAAGCGTTGCACACGCATCCATCAACGCTGGAAACGCCGGCTCCGGTGGTCCGGCTGGACGACATCAGCGCCAGTGCGATGACTTTCAGCATCGTCGCCTACGTGCGCAGTCCGCGCGAGGTATCGGGCGTGAAAAGCGACCTGCTGTTCGACATCCTCAAGCGGCTGGGGGCTGCCAACCTGCCGTTGTCCACGCCACAGAGCATGCTGGTGCGCAGGTTGCGCGACGACGACGGGAACACGGACGCAGCGTCCCCCACCACCTGAAGCCGGCATCGCCACTGTTTCGAGCGCACGTCGTGCACGAATAGCTCTTGGCCGGGTATCGCGAAAACCTTTCGCGCACAGGGCGCGCTCCTGCACGGCTTCAACCTGACCCAGAGTGGGGGCGACTTCCCGTGGGAGCAGCTTCAGCCACGACGCCCTCGGCGCGGTCCGCGGAAAACGAAAAGCATCGCGACTGAGTCCGTTCCCACCTCGGGAACGCATCCCGGCGATCAATGCCCGAAATGGATCTCTTCGCCTTCGTGGCCGCGATCCCAGCCACGCAATTCGTCGCGGATATAGGCAATGCGTTGGCGGCCGAGCGCATTGCGCTCCTCGTCGAGCACCTGGCCATCCAGCAATTCGGCCAGGCGTTGCGCGATGGGCAGCATGGCATCCCATGCATCCAGTGCCGGCACCGGCGCCGGCAGCGTCATGAAGAAGCTCACGCCGGGCGTGCGCAAGGCGTCAAGCCGCCCCAGGTCGAAGCTGCCGGGCTTGAGCATGTTGGCCACGCTGAAGATCGGCCCCAGCTCGCGCTTGCCGTCGACCAAGCGGTGATAGATGCCCATGTCGCCGAATTCGAGGCCGGCCTTTTCGGCGGCCACGACCAGGTCCGGCCCGTTGAAGTGGGCGCCTTCGCGCGCCATCACGAACAGGGTGACGATGCGTTCCACCTGCATCTGTGCCGGGCGACGACCCAGATCGGAACGCGGTGGCGTGGCAACAGGCGCGGGCGCCGGCGCAGGTGCTGGAGCCGGCACGGGCGCAGGCACAGGAGCCGGTGCCGCGGCAGCGGACGGCAGCGGCGCAGCGCCCTCGCCCGGGCTGCGCAGCGTGTTCACGATGGAAGCGGCCGTGCTGCTCATCGGCGGCCGGCTCTTCGGGCTGCCGCCACCGCGTTCGCCGGCCAGCGTGGCGCCGAGCCGTTCGAGCTCTTCGCGCAAGCCCATGTCCAGCTCGCCTTGCTGCGGCGCCGGCTCGGCCGCGCCGCCGGCTGGCTTGCCGAAATCATCGAAAGCCGGATCGTCGGCCAGGCTGTTGCCACCAAGGGTCGGCTCGCGCCGCTCGCCCGTCCCGTGCTCGACCGGGGCTGCCGGGCGCCGACGCCCTTGCTCCTGCTTCGGTTTGCCGAACAACCAGATCAACGCCAGCACGATCACGCCGACGATCAGCAGCGGAATGCCGACGGCGGGGTTCCAGGCAAAGGCGGACACGAGGGGCAGCGTCATCATGGTTTCCTCAAGACTTCTTCACGAGCTCAGGCGGCGCCGGCCAGTTTAGCCGCTTCGGCCAGATCCACCTGCACCAATCGCGACACGCCCGGCTCGCGCATGGTCACGCCGCACAACTGGTGGGCCGCTTCCATCGCAGCCTTGTTGTGGCTGATGAAGATGAACTGCACCTTCTCGCTCATCTCGCGCACCACGTTGGAGAAGCGCCCCACGTTGGCTTCATCCAGCGGCGCGTCCACCTCGTCGAGCAGGCAGAATGGCGCCGGGTTGAGGCCGAAGATGGCGAACACCAGCGCGACCGCGGTCAGCGCCTTTTCGCCGCCGGACAGCAACGAAATGTTGGACGGTCGCTTGCCTGGCGGCCGCGCCATGATCGACACGCCGGTGCTGAGCAGGTCGTCGCCGGTGAGTTCCAGGTAGGCGTGGCCGCCGCCGAACAGGCGCGGGAACAGTTCCTGCACGCCGGCGTTGACCTTCTCGAAGGTTTCCTTGAAAAGCATGCGGGTCTCGCGATCGATCTTCTTGATCGCACCCTCCAGCGTTTCCATTGCATCGGTCAGGTCGGTGAGCTGGTTGTCGAGATAGGTCTTGCGCTCGCTCTGCTCGGCATGTTCCTGGATCGCGGCCAGGTTGACCGGCTCCAGCCGCACGATCTTCTGGCCGATATCGACCAGCTGCTGACGCCACTGCGCGGCGTCGACGTCTTCGGGCAACTCGGCCAGCAGCGGTTCGAGCTCGAGCCCGGAACCGGTGATCGCCTCGGCCAGTTGCTCGGCGCGCAATTGCAGCGCTTGGGCTGCGAGGCGCTTTTGCGACAAGCCTTCGCGCAGCGCGGACAGCCCCTGCTCGGCCAACTGGCGTTGCTGCTCGAGCTTGCGGAACTCGATGTCGCAATCTTCCAGTGCGCGGCGTGCCTCAACCAACTGCTTGTCGACCAGCAGGCGCTGGTCGAGGTAAGTCTGCCGCTCGGCCTCCAGTTCGGCGATGGGATCGGAACCGGCCGCGAGCTGCTCGGCAATCTCGCCACGACGCGCTTCGATCTGGCGCAACTGGGTGTCCATGCGCGCCAGCGACTGTTCCAGCGACGCCAGCGAGGAACGCTTGGACTCCAGCGAAAGCGCCAACGCGTGTGATTGGTCGGCCGCCTCGCGCGCGTTCATGCGTGCTTCCTCGCGCGCCTCCAGCAAGGCGCGGCGCTCGTTCTCCAGCTCGCGGCGCTGGTCCTCCAGATCGCCCATGTGGTTGACCGACTCGTCCAGCCGCGCACGCGCTTCGCGGGTCTGGCCCTGCATCTCGTCGATCTGCTCGATCAGGGCCGACAATTCGCCAGCCACTTTCTCTGCGCGGGCGCGAGCCGTTTCCACCTTGCCGCGGTGGCTTTGCAACTGGCCGGCCAACTCGGACTGACGGCGATGTGCGTTGTACAGCTCGCGCTGCGCATCGTCACGAGCGCGCTCGGCCTCGAACTTGCTCGTGCGCAGCACCTCCAGTTGTTCGCCGGCTTCTTCCAGTTGCGCTTCCAGCGTGGCGACCTGTTCGGTCAGCGTACGCAGCTCGCGTTCGCGCGCCAGCACGCCGACCTGGTTGCCCTGCGCCCGACGCACGCGCGCCCAGTGCGAGGCCAGCCATTCGCCACCACGGGTGATGACGGACTGCCCGCCGTCGAGCGAGCCGACCCGTTGGCGTGCTTCATCCAGCGTGTCGGCGGTCTGCACGCGAGCCAGCAGCTGCAGCGCCGCGACCGGACCGCGCACACGCGCCGCCAGCGTGCCGGCAGCACCGGGCTCGCCCGGCTCGGCATGCAGCAAGGCGATATCGGCCTCACCGAGATCGTTGAATTCGGCGGCCAGCGCCACCGGGTCGTCGACCAGCACGCCGTCGAGCAGGCCGGCCAGCACGGTTTCCACCGCAGCTTCCCAGCCGGCATCCACCTGCAGCGAAGCACCGAGGCGGCGCGCCTTGTCCAGACCGAGCTTGCCCAGCCATTCGCTGGCGGCACTTTCTTCCTGACCCAGCGCCGCGGTCTGCAACGCTTCCAGCGAGGCCTGCCGCCCGCGGGCCGTCTGCAGTTGCTGACGCGCTTCGTTCAACGAGGACTGCAGCTGGCGTTCCTCCTCGAGGATCTTCTCGTGATTGCCCTTGTGCTGATCGAGCAGGCTGCCCAGCGACTCGACGCGCTCGCGCTGGGTCTCGTGTTCCTGGCTGAGCTGTTCGGCGGCGGCATCGAGGGCAGCGACATCGGTAGCTTTCTGTTCCGTCTCCAGCGCTTCGCGTCGGCGGCCGAGATCGAGCGCCTGGCGATCGAGATAGTTGAGCTTGGTGCGCTCCACTTCCGCAGCGCGGTTGGATTCGCCAGCCGTGCGTGTATGCGTGTCCCAGCGCTGCTGCCAATCGGCCAGCTTCGCTTCGGTGCTGCGCTGGGCCTCGGCGGTGTCGTCCTGCATCTGCTGCAGGGCTTCCAGCTTCGGCTCGCCCTCGGCCAGCGCCATGCGCAGCGCCTCGGTCTGTTGTCGATCCGCACCGATGTGCTCGGCCAGCTCGGCGTGCTCACGCTCGACCTCGGTCTGCGCACGCACCAGGCGCTCGGCATTTTCCTTGTTGTGGCGCACCTGCTGCTCGACACGGGCGATCTCGGCACCGACCTTGTATACGTCGGCCTGCACGGCGTTGAGGTGCTCACTGGCGCCGTTGTGACGCTCGCGCACACTTTCCAGTTGCGCCTCGATCTGGCGCTGGCCGGCAAGCTGTTTCTCGATCTCGATCTCGGCGGCGGACAGGCCTTCGCCCTCGCCGTCGTGCTGGCTCTTCAGCGCCCGGTATTCCAGCGCACGCAGTTCGGCTTCCTTGCGCGTCTGCTCTTCCTTCAGCGCCTTCCAGCGCTCGGCCGCACGGGCCTGGCGGTTGAGGTGTTCGAGCTGCTTGTCCACCTCGTCGCGCACGTCCTTCACGCGGTCGAGATTCTCGCGAGTGGACTTGATGCGGCTCTCGGTTTCCTTGCGGCGCTCCTTGTACTTGGAGATGCCGGCCGCCTCTTCCAGGTGCGTGCGCAGCTCTTCCGGATGCGCCTCGATGATCTGCGAGATCATGCCCTGCTCGATGATCGAGTAGCTGCGCGGGCCCAGGCCAGTGCCGAGAAACAGGTCGGTGATGTCGCGGCGACGGCAGCGTGCACCGTTGAGGTAGTACGACGACTGTCCGTCGCGGGTGACCTGGCGCTTCACCGAGATCTCGGCGTACTGGCCGTACTCGCCCTGGATCGAGCCGTCGGCGTTGTCGAAGATCAGCTCCACCGTGGCCTGGCCCACCGGCTTGCGCGAGGTGGACCCGGAGAAGATCACGTCGGTGAGCGAATCGCCACGCAAGCGGCTGGCCGCGCTCTCGCCCATCACCCAGCGCACCGCGTCGATGATGTTGGACTTGCCGCAACCGTTCGGCCCCACCACGCCTGTCATGTTGGCGGTCAGGTGCAGCGTGGTCGGATCGACGAAGGACTTGAATCCGGCAAGTTTGATGGTGGTGAGACGCATGAAATGTCCGTGGAAAGAATCAGATACGGCTGGCGTGCAGGACAGCCAGCCAAGTGTCCCGGATCAGGCCCGTATCGGCAAATGGTCGTGCCTGCGCACGGCCACCACGACACCCGCCAAGTTACTGAACATGAACGATCTGTCCATTTTGCAGCACCCTGTAACGAGCTTGCGCGGCACTATCGAAACGGACCGATGGAACAAACAGGGGAAGCAGGGTACGCAGGTCCGGCGTGCCCCGGAAAATCGACAGGTAACCGGGCACGGCGGCGTTTTCGAAGACCGGGCGCGGATTTCGGATCACCGCAAGCCCTTGCCGCAAGTGCGCCAGATAGGCATGCGATTCAGCCATCAGCCACAGGTTGCTCCAGGTCGCATGACGGCTCGTCCGAATATCGGAGGCATTCAGCCCGGCAAAAGCCAGCACCGCGAGGAATCCCGCCGACCAGGCCACCTTTCTGCCCGTTGCGGAGGTCGGAACAAATGCTGTGCGCGCCCACCAGATCCCGATGAACAGCACCGCCAAATGGAGTTCCTCGTATCCGAACCGATATTGGTGCGGAGACATCAGTCCGAACAAGGCGATGCGATTGGACATGACGATCGGCAGGTTGTCGAGCATCAGTACCAGCAGCAAGGCCGGCAACACCTTCCAGCCTCCACGCCGCCGGCCAACGCCCCACAACAGCATTGCCAAGCCTGCCGCGAGCATCGTGGCCAGCTGCCACGACCAACCGTGCGCGGGGACGTCGCGAGCCGTTTCCACACCGATGCCGGATGCCCCGGCGAACAGCACCTTCACGAACTCCAGGTCCGCCCTGAGAGCCGGCGCCAGGGACGCTTGGGCGCTGCCGGGGTGAAGCAGGAGATAGACAAGCACATAGATACCGGATCCCACCACCAGCAATAGTGGCGGCCGCGCATGATGCAGCAGACGTTCGCGGAAACGCTGTTCCCCGGCCAGATACCCTGCGACCAGCATGTGCAGGGGAATCATCACTGCCTTTTCGTAAAACCCGAAAGCCAGCACGAATGCCAATGCGGCCATCCACAAGTGGCGCGAACGTCCGCCCTTCAACCACGCCAGGTAATGGTAGATGGCGCACATGTCGAAAAAGACATAGGGCACCCGATGTTCGGCATGCGCCCACCAGGCCAGACCGTAGATCACCAGCCCCGACGCGGCATAACCACACACCAGCAGGCCGCCCGACTTGCCCAGGCCAAGCAAGCGCAGGCTGGCGGCAAGATAGACCAGTGTCCCCACATGGAATGCCAGCATCACCGCAACCGCCACCCCGAACGCCATCGGGTCGACGTGGTACACCAGCCAGCTGAGCAGGCGATGCAACGGCACGTAGTGCACATCGGTGGGCATCAGCACGAACTGCCAGAAACCCGTGTGCCGCATCAGCACCAGGTTGTCCAGATCGTCATTGCTGAAATCGCTGTAACGCAACAGATACCAGGCGGTATAGACAACCAGCAGGACCAGCAAGCCGAGGGTTGCTGCCCGGGCGGCACGTTCCCAGGCGAATCCGTCGCGGGGCCGGTCCGGCATCGTTCACTCCTCGATTGGCGAATCAGACCGCAACAGGCGACTCACTCCGGCCATGCCGCGCTCAGGGCACCTTGGCATCGATGGACAGGGCGTGAATGCCATCGTTCATCAGGTCATCCAGGGCAGCGTAGACCATGCGATGCCGTTTCACCGGCAGCATGCCCGTGAAGGCGGCACTGACGATGCGCACATGGAAATGGCCCTTGCCGGCATTGGCGTGCCCGGCGTGCTTGTGGCCCTCGTCCAGCACGTCCAGTTCGACGGGCGCCAGCGCCGCGATCAGGCGCTGGCGGATCTCGTCGACCATCGGCTCGCTCACGGCAGGACCTTGCGGAACGGCTTGATCTCCACGTCCGCATACACGTCAGCGGCCACGTAGGGGTCGGCCTTGGCCCAGGTTTCGGCGTCGGCCTGGCTGGCGAACTCGGCAATGATCAGGCTGCCGGTGAAGCCGGCCGGACCGGGATTTTCCGATTCGATCGCCGGAAACGGACCCGCCAGCAGCATGCGCCCTTCGTTCTGCAAGGCATTCAGTCGCTCCAGATGCGCGGGCCGCGCCGCCATGCGCTTGTCGAGGGAACCGGGATGATCCTTGGCGATGATGGCAAACCACATGATGCAGACTCCGTAGCTGGGGCGATTCACCATTTTACCCGACTGCGCCCTGTCGCACGGGATTCCGGAAAATCATCACCCGGAGGCTTTCGGATCAAGGCGTCCGGTCGGCGCCCGACAGCCTTCCGCTGAAACCCCCTGCCTGAAACGCCGAAGGCCCGCACGCGGCGGGCCTTCGGGGCTTGCGTCATCCGCAAATTCAGCCTTCCGGCCGCATGTACGGGAACAGCAGCACGTCGCGGATCGAGGCCGAGCCGGTAAGCAGCATCACCAGCCGGTCGATGCCGATGCCGAGGCCGCCGGTGGGCGGCAGGCCCACCTCCAGCGCGCGGATGTAGTCGGCGTCGAAGTGCATCGCCTCGTCGTCGCCGGCGTCCTTGGCTTCCACCTGGGCCTTGAAACGGGCGGCCTGGTCTTCCGGATCGTTCAATTCGGAGAAGCCGTTGGCCAGTTCCTTGCCGTTGACGAACAACTCGAAGCGGTCGGTGATGCCCTTGTCGCTGTCGTTCTCGCGCGCCAGCGGCGAAACCTCGACCGGATGCTGGGTGATGAAGGTGGGCTGGATCAGGGTGTGCTCCACCGTCTTCTCGAAGATTTCCAGCAGCAGTTTGCCCCAGCCGTAACCGTCCTTGACCTGCACGCCGAGACGTTTCGCATGCGCAGCCATCGCCGCGCGGTCGCGCAATTCCTCACGCTTGATATCGGGGTTCAGCTCCAGCACTGCATCTTCCATCGTCCAGCGGCGGAAAGCCGGACCCACGTCGATCTGCGCGCCGTCCCAGGTCAATTCGGTGCTGCCGATCACCGCCTTGGCCGTCTCGCGGATCACACTCTCGGTGAGGTCCATGATCTCGTTGTAGGTGGCGTACGCCTGGTACAACTCGAGCATGGTGAACTCGGGGTTGTGCCGGGTCGACACGCCCTCGTTGCGGAAGTTGCGGTTGATTTCGTAGACGCGATCGAAGCCGCCGACCACCAGGCGCTTGAGGTACAGCTCCGGCGCCACGCGCAGGTAGAGATCCATGTCCAGCGCGTTGTGGTGGGTGATGAAGGGCTTGGCCGTGGCACCGCCGGGGATGACGTGCATCATCGGCGTTTCCACCTCCATGAAGCGGCGCGGCGCGGCCTCCAGCCACTGGCGGATGAAGCCGATGATGCGCGAGCGCTTCTGGAAGGTGTCGCGCGCTTCCTCGGTGACGATCAGGTCGACATAGCGCTGGCGATAGCGCTGCTCGACGTCGGCCATGCCGTGATGCTTGTCCGGCAGCGGGCGCAGGCTCTTGGTCAGCAGGCGCAGCTGATCCGTCTTGATCGACAATTCGCCGGTCTTGGTGCGCATCAGCACGCCTTCGGCGCCCACGATGTCGCCCATGTCCCAACCCTTGAAGGCGTCGTAGACCTCGCCCACGGTGCCGGCATGCACGAACAGCTGGATGCGCCCGGTCATGTCCTGCAACTGCACGAAACTGACCTTGCCCTGCACGCGCTTGAGCACGATGCGCCCAGCCACCTTGACCCGACGCGCCGAGGCCTCGATCGCTTCGGCCGTATGCACCTCACGGTCGGCGAACTCGTCCTGCAGGTCACCGGCAAAGCTGTCGACCTTGAAGTCGTTGGGGAAGGCGATGCCCTGCCCGCGCAACGCTTTCAGTTTCTCGCGACGCTCGGCGATCAGCTTGTTCTCGTCGATGATCGGGGTATCGGTGGCTTCGCTCATGGGGCTTCCGTGGTGGCCGGCGCGCTCACGTCGGCTGATGCTGATTTTCTTGTGGAGTGACTCGATATTTCCGTTCGTGCCGAGCGTAGCTTGCGACAACGGGCGGGGTCGAAGCGCCAGGCGGCGCGGCCCTTCGACTCCACCCCTGCGGGCCTGCGCTCGGGGCGAACGGGATCATGCTGAAAACCCGGGCGATCAACCGCCCTTGCCAAACACTTTCTTTGTTGCGTCCTTGGTGGCTTCCCAGCCTTCTTTCGCGCCGTGACCAATGGCGATGCCGGCCTTTTTCGCACCATGGCCGATGCCTACGCCGGCCTCCTTGGCGCCGTGTCCGACCTTTTTCGCCACGCGGCGGGTCGCATGACCCACGTCGCGGGCACCATCGGCCACACCATGGCCTACGGTTTTCGCATCCTGCTTGACGTCCTGGCCGAAGCCTCCCGGGCTGGCCTGCGCCACCACGCCGTACGTCGCGAGTAGCGCGCCGGCGATCAGGATGCCGCAGATCTTCTTGCTGTTCATGGCATGACTCCCGTTCGGTAAGAGCTAAGGAAAACGGATCAACACTTACGCATCCGCACGTTTGGAACCGGCCTCCAGGCCGGACTTCAAGCTGGCCTCGATGAATTCGTCCAGATCGCCGTCCAGCACTTTCTGCGTATCGGTGCGCTCGACACCGGTGCGCAGGTCCTTGATGCGGCTCTGGTCCAGCACATAGTTGCGGATCTGGCTGCCCCAGCCGATATCGGACTTGGTCGCCTCCAGCGCGTCCCGCTCGGCATTGCGCTTCTGCATCTCCAGCTCGTACAGCTTGGCGGCCAGCATCTTCATCGCGGTGTCGCGGTTCTGGTGCTGGCTGCGGCCGGTCTGGCAGGCCACCACGGTATTGGTCGGGATATGCGTGATGCGCACCGCCGACTCGGTCTTGTTGACGTGCTGGCCGCCGGCGCCGGATGAACGATACACGTCGGTGCGCAGATCGGCCGGATTGATGTCGATCTCGATGCTGTCGTCGACTTCCGGCGACACGAACACCGAGGTGAAGCTGGTATGCCGACGGTTGTCCGAATCAAACGGCGATTTGCGCACCAGCCGGTGCACGCCGATCTCGGTCTTCAGCCAGCCGTAGGCGTAGTCGCCCTCGACGCGGATGGTGGCGGACTTGATGCCAGCCACGTCGCCGCCGCTGGCTTCCATCAGCTCGGCCTTCCAGCCGCGCGACTCGCACCAGCGCAGGTACATGCGCAGCAGCATTTCGGCCCAGTCCTGCGCCTCGGTGCCGCCGGCGCCGGCCTGGATGTCGACGAAGGCGTTGCAGGCATCCATCTTGCCCGAGAACATGCGCTGGAATTCCAGCTTGTCGACCTTCGATTCAAGCTTGGCCAGGTCGTCGATCACCGATTGGGCGGTTTCGTCATCGCTGTCCGCGACGGCCATGTCCAGCAGCTCGTCGGCATCGGTGAGGCCGGCAGTGAGCGTGTCGATGCCATCGACCACGGTATGCAGGCGGGCGCGTTCGCGGCCCAGTTCCTGCGCGCGCGGCGGATCGTCCCAGACGGTGGGACTTTCCAGTTCGCGGGTTACTTCCTCAAGGCGTTCGCTCTTGGAAGCGTAGTCAAAGATACCCCCTAAGCGACTCGACACGGCCCCGAAGGTCCGCAATCTGCGCATGGATGGGATTGGTCTCGATCATGGTCGGAATCATGGGGAAAACGGCCGTCCATGGTAGCAGAGCGCATGCCGGCGAGGCATGCGCCCGGATAAACGGACCGCCGTGCGAGCGGACCCGTTTCAGCCCACGGCGTGCTCGTGCACCCCCTTCACCGCCCGGCCGGACGGATCGGCCGCATTGGCGAACGCGGGATCCCACGCCAGCGCGGCCGGCGACGAACAGGCAATCGACTTGCCACCCGGCACCGTGGCGGCGCAAGCCTCACCCGGGTAGTGCTGTTCGAAGATGCGGCGATAGAAATACGCCTCCTTGGTGGCCGGCGTGTTGAACGGATAACGCGCTGCCGCGGCGGCGAATTCACGATCGCTCACCGATTGCTCGGCATGCGCCTTCAGGCCATCGATCCAGCCATAGCCGACGCCGTCGCTGAACTGCTCCTTCTGCCGCCACAGGATCTCCTTCGGCAATGCGCCCTCGAAGGCTTCGCGCAACACGGCTTTCTCGATCCTGCCTTGCCCGGCCATCTTGTATTTCGCATCCATGCCCATCGCCACGTCGATGAATTCCAGGTCGAGGAACGGCACCCGCGCCTCGACGCCCCAGGCCATCATCGACTTGTTGGCACGCAGGCAATCGTAGCTGTGCAAGGCATCCAGCTTGCGCACGGTTTCCTCGTGGAAAGCTTCGGCGGACGGTGCCTTGTGGAAGTACAGGTAGCCGCCGAAGATCTCGTCCGAGCCCTCACCGGACAGCACCATCTTCACGCCCATCGCCTTGATCCGCCGCGCCAGCAGGTACATCGGCGTGGCCGCGCGGATGGTGGTGACGTCGTAGGTCTCGATATGGCGGATCACCTCCGGCAGCGCGTCCAGCCCTTCCCAGAAGGTGTAGACGAAACCGTGATGCACGGTGCCCAGCGCATCGGCGGCCACCTGCGCGGCGGCCAGGTCGGGCGAGCCTTCCAGCCCGATCGCGAAGGAATGCAGGCGCGGCCACCAGGCCTCGCTGCGATCGTTGTCTTCCACCCGCTCGCGCGCGAAATGCGCAGCGCAGGCGGCGACCAGCGATGAATCCAGGCCGCCGGACAACAACACGCCGTACGGCACGTCGGTCATCAACTGGCGATGCACGGCCTGCTCGAAAGCCTGGCGCAATTCGGCCGGCGTCGGCGTATGGCCCTGCGTCACCGCGTACTCGCGCCATGGCTTGCTGTAGTAGCGGCGCAGTTCGCCGCTGGCGCTGTCGTAAACGTGGCCCGGCGGGAAAGCCGACACATCCGCGCACACGCCTGCCAATGCCTTCATTTCCGAGGCCACGCACAGCCGCCCCTGCGCGTCGTGGCCCCAGTACAGCGGACACACCCCGATCGGGTCACGCGCGATCAGGTAACGCTTCGCCTCGCCATCCCACAAGGCGAAGGCGAAGATGCCGTTGAGTTGTTCCACGAAGTCGGCGCCCACATCGCGATACAGCGCGTTGATCACTTCGCAGTCCGACCCGGTGGTGAAGTCGTAATCACTGGCTTCACGCAACTCGCGGTGGTTGTAGATTTCGCCGTTCACCGCCAGCGCCAGCGCGCCGTCGCGTGAACGCAACGGCTGCGCGCCACTGGCCGGGTCGACGATGGCCAGGCGCTCGTGCACCAGGATCACCCCGGCATCGACAAACACGCCACTCCAGTCCGGCCCGCGATGACGCTGGCGCTGCGACAGTTCCAGCGCCTGCCGGCGCAACGCGGACAGGTCGTCGCCTGGCTGCAAGTCGAACATCCCGAAGATCGAACACATGATTGAAACCCCTCCGTTGTTTTTGAAAGTCGGCCATGGATGGCCGGTTTGTCTTTGCGCGGATGGATTCGCGCCATAGTTACCGCAAGTCGGCCATGGATGGCCGGGGTTGCTCTTGCGTGGATGGATCCACGCACGGGTAAGGCGCGCAGAAAAAGAGAAGGCCCGCACTGGGCGGGCCTTCGTCGCGTATGTTTCGTGGAAACTTGAAGCTACGCGCGGGCCCGCCAACGATTGGCGTTATTGTTCGCGCGATTATTGTTGACGGCCGGCACGAAGCCCTGCGCGGAAAGCGCAGTGACGTTCGGGAAGCAGGCAGTCAACGTGGTCATGCGTCGACTAGAACAGATTGGACGTCCATCTGCAAGTGACCATCCGGACTAACCTCCATCATCCACCCGCGGCTCACTGATCCAGCGCCGGGCCGTTTCCAGCTCGGCGTTGGCGAACAGGCGGAAATCCGCCGGCATGGCAAACCCCATGGCGGTGGCGGTCATGCGCAGCCACGCCACGTCGGTGACCAGCGCCACCCGGTCCCAGCCGCTGAAATGGCGCAAACCCAGCTTCGCGTCGTCCCACATCGCCCCCGGGTCGAAACCGGTGAAATCATCGCCGGCGTGGTACAGCAGGCGCAGCTTGCGGTTGAGCGAGAAAGCGGCCTCGATATCGGGCACGATCACGCGCTCGTAATCGTCGGCCGTCACCTGTCCGCGCGCCCGGAATCCCAACGCACCGGCCGGCAGGTTTTCCAGTTGTTCGATCATGGCTTGCTCCGCTTGGCGACTACCTGCAGCGAAGCATAATCCCCGTCACTGAAAGCGTGTGCGAAATCGCCATGGAGGCTCACGCGTGCTTAACGCCCAGCCGCGTTGGCTGCGATATTCAATCCGCAACCGGCTCCATGTGCCGCAGCAACAAACGTGCGCTTTCGCGCCCTTGCCAGTCGTTGATGCCCAGCTCGTAGACGGCGCGCATGCGCTGCGGCGGTGGCTGACCGTGATAGGCATTGAACATCACAGCCTCCTGCAGTGCGCCGTCGCGGGGATCGCGCAATTGCAGTCGCAAGTGGGTTTCGCCCATCACCTTCCAACTGGCGCACTCGAACACGTTGTCGAACAGCGGCTCGGGGAAGGCTTGTCCCCACGGCCCGGCATCACGCAATTGGCGCGCCAGTTCCAGCGTGAACCCGCCGGAGGGCAATTCGCCATCGGTATGCAATACGGCTTGCAAGTGTTCCGGCTCGATCATTTCGCGGGCCACCTCATCGAACGCAGCGGCAAAACGCGGGTAATTGGCCGCCTTCATGCTCAGTCCGGCAGCCATCGCATGACCGCCGAAGCGCTCGATCAACCCGGGATGACGGGCGTCGATCATGGCCAGCGCGTCACGCAGGTGGAAACCGGGAATGGAGCGACCCGAGCCGCGCAGGTGCTCTACATCGTCCTCGCTGGCTGAGGCGAACGCGATCACCGGACGATGCAGTCGCTCCTTCAGCTTCGATGCCACCAGCCCTACTACCCCGGCATGCCAGGAAGCCTCGTACAACGCCACGCCGACCGCCTCGATGCTCGCCACACCCACCACCATCAACTCGGCTTCGGCCACCATCGAGGCCTGCAATTCGCGGCGCTCGCGATTGATGGCATCGAGCCGCTCCGCATGGCGGCGAGCTTGTACCGGATCGTCGGCAAGCAGGCATTCGACCCCAAGGCGCATGTCTTCCAGGCGGCCTGCCGCATTCAACCTTGGACCGACGCTGAAACCCAGGTCGCTGGAACACAAGGTGGCACGGCTGCGCTTGCCCACCTCGATCAGTGCATTGATCCCGGCACAGGCGCGCCCTTGCCGAATGCGCTGCAGACCGGCTTCGACCAGCACCCGGTTGTTGAAATCCAGCGGCACCAGATCGGCCACCGTGCCCAGCGCAACCAGGTCAAGCAAGGCCGAGAGATCGGGTTCGCCCTGCCCGAAAGCGCCCTGCTCGCGCAACTTCGCGCGCAAGCCCAGCAGCAGATAGAACATCACGCCGACGCCGGCCAGCATCTTGCTCGGGAACGGGTCGCCGACCAGGTTCGGATTGACGATGGCATCGCAGGCCGGCAACTGCTCGCCGGGCAAGTGGTGATCGGTGACGATGACACGAATGCCACGCTCGCTTGCGGCCGCCACCCCAGCCACGCTGGCCACGCCATTGTCCACGGTCACCAGCAATTGCGGCGTCGGCTGCAGTGACGCCACCAATGCGGGGGTAAGCCCGTAGCCGTGGATGAAACGGTTCGGCACCACGTAATCGACCTTGCATGCGCCGAGCATGCGCAAGCCGCGCACGGCCACGGCCACGCCGGTGGCACCATCGCAATCGTAGTCGCCGGCAATCAGGATCGACCAGTCGTCGCGGATCGCCTCGGCCAGCAAACCCACCGCCGCGGCCATGCCACCGAGCTCATGCGGCGACAGCAGACGCTTGAGTCGATGCTCGACCTGTGCGGGCCCCAACACGCCGCGTGCGGCGTATACACGTTGCAGCACCGGATGCACTCCCATGCCCCAACCGACCGGTTCGCCCTGCGTGGCGCGGCGGCGCAGTTCGAGGCGCGCGGCCTTGGCGTCGCTCAACGCCGGCTACCGCGCCAGAAGCGCCAGCGATGCCATGGCAGGTGCAGCCAGCGTTCGCCGCTGGCGAAGCTGATGCGCACGGTTTGTCGCTGCGCCAATGCCTGCAATCGCGGCCACCAGTCGCGCTCGATATCGGCCACCGGCAGATCCTGCAGGTCGACCAGCCAGCCTTCGCGCGCGGTGGCCACGCTGTCCGGCGTACGCGGCTGATGCAATATCTTCGCGCGCTCGGCCAGCGCCGTCAGCAACACGTCGTCGCCGACCACGCCACCGAAACGGCTGCGCACCCGTGCCGGCAACGTCCCCGCGCCCCACAGCCACACACTGTTGATCGGCGGCTGGCCTGCCGCGCTGCGCGCTGCATTGCGCGGATGCTGGTGCAACAACACCTGCACCTCGTTGATCAGCACGCGCCAGCGACGTCCTTCGGCACCTTGCGGCAAGTGTTGATACAAGTCTTCGCCCAACGCCTGCTCCGGAGCGGCAAAATCGGGCAGTTCCAAGCCTGGAGAAAGCCGCAGGTGCCAGTGATCGGCCGCCGAGATTTCAAGCCGGACGCCGGCCTCGTCGAAGACCGGGCGCAAGGTATCGGCGAACTCGCGCGCCTCGTCCATCCGCAGCTGCATCTGTCCGCAAACCAACAAGCGCACGCCGGTCATGTCCGGCTGCACCCAGGACGGGTCGGCGCACAACCACGTCGCCTCGCCCGCATCGCCGGCCAGCAACTCGCGGGTCAACGCGGCCACCGGCATCGGCGCTGCACCGCTGTCGAAATAACCGGCCAGTCCATCCAGGTAACCCTGCGGGCCCGCCTCCAGGCGATCCGACTGTGCCAGCCACCGGTGCAGCGGATGCGTCGGGTCGAAACGCCCCAAGGCGGGCAACCACAGCTCCAGCGGATGGATCACGGCAGCGCTCATCGACGATCCTCTTCAGGCTTCCAGCGACTCGTACAACTCCAGCCATTCCGCTTCCAGCGTTTCCTTCTCGCCGCGCAGCCGACCCTGCTGCTGACTCAGTTTCATCAGCTCGGCGGTTGAGCCGTTGTAGATGTCGGGATCGGCCAGCTTCGCCTCCAACGCCGTCAATTCGGCATCGATGGCGGCGACGCGCGTCTCGACCTTCTTCACGCGTTGGCGCGAGGCCTTGTCGTTCTCGCGCTGGAGCGCGGCCACCTTGCGCTCGTCAGCGGCATTCGCCTTCGTCTCAGGTGCGGAAACCTCGGCGGATGAGTTTTCCTGCCCCGCCTTGGCGGCCTTGGCCTTTTTCTTCGCCTTGCCGCCACGCGAACGCAGCCAGCGCGCATAGTCGTCCAAGTCGCCATCGAACGGCTCGACCACGCCGTCGGCCACGCGCCAGAAACTGTCGCAGACCATGCCAAGCAGGTGGCGGTCATGCGACACCAGCACCAGCGCGCCGTCGAAACCGGCCAAGGCGTCGGCCAACGCTTCGCGCATGTCCAGATCGAGATGGTTGGTCGGTTCGTCGAGCAGCAGCAGGTTCGGTTTGTCCCACGCGATCAGCGCCAGCGCGAGGCGCGCACGCTCGCCGCCGGAAAAGCCGTCCACCGATTCGAACGCCCGCTCGCCGGCAAAATTCCAACCGCCCAGAAAATCACGCAAGACTTGCGCGGCCACGCCGGGGGCCTTGTCCTGCAGGTGGTTGAACGGGCTGGAACCCGCGTGCAGGCTTTCCACCGTGTGCTGGGCGAAATAACCGATTTTGAGATCCTTGTGCGCCTTGCGCTCACCCGCCAGCGGCTCCAGTTCGCCGACCAGGGTCTTGACCAGGGTGGACTTGCCCGCGCCGTTGGGCCCGAGCAGGCCGATGCGTTCGCCGGCCTCAAGGCGGAAGCGGACATCCCCCAGCACCACCTTGGCCTCCGTGGATGCCGCGCCCTGCCCCTCGTCACCCACGGAACCGGCCGGGTATCCGGCCACGACGTCCTCGATCTGCAACATCGAATCGGGCACGCGATCGGGCTGCGCGAACTGGAAGTGGAACGAGCGCTCGGCACGCACCGCCTCGGTGCCGGCCATCTTTTCCAGCCGCTTCATGCGCGACTGCGCCTGCTTGGCCTTGCTCGCCTTGGCCTTGAAGCGATCGATGAAAGACTGCAGGTGCGCGCGTTCGGCCTGCTCGCGTTCGTGGGCGATCTGCTGCTGGCGCAGTTGCTCGGCACGCAGGCGTTCGAACGCGCTGTAATTGCCGGCATAGAGCTTGGCACCGCCACCATCGAGATGCAGCGTGTGGTCGATCACGCCGTCCAGGAATTCGCGATCGTGCGAAATGATCAGCAAGGTGCCCTGGTAGCGGCGCAGCCATTCCTCCAGCCACAGCACGGCGTCGAGGTCGAGATGGTTGGTCGGTTCGTCCAGCAGCAGCAACTCGGACGGCGCCATCAGCGCGCGGGCCAGGTTGAGGCGCACGCGCCAGCCACCGGAGAACTCCTTCACCGCGTATTCGTGCGTTTCCGGCGCAAAGCCCAGGCCATGCAACAGGCGACCGGCGCGCGCCCGCGCGTCGTAGCCGTGCAGTTCCTCGATGCGGTGATGCGCCCGAGCCATCGCCTCGGTGTCGCCGCGCTCCTGCGCATCGGCCTCATCGCGCAAGGCGGCGGCCAGTTCCTCGTCACCACCCAGCACATATTCGATGGCCGGATCGGGCAGCATCGGGGTTTCCTGGGCCACCGAGGCCAGGCGCAGCTTCGCCGGCAGGTCGAGGTCGCCCGCGTCAGCCTCCACCTGCCCTTGCAGGGCGGCAAACAGGCTGGACTTGCCGCAACCGTTGCGGCCGATGACACCCAGTCGCCAGCCACTCTGGATCACCAGGTCGATATCGGAAAGCAGCAGGCGACTGCCGCGGCGCAGGGCAAAATGGCGGAACGCAATCATCTCAAGGGCACTTCAATCGACAGGCTGGCCGCACATGATAACGGTTGCGGGCGTCACATCTGTCGCAACTGCCCGTGGATCGCCACAATCACTTCTGCTACAACGATTGCCGCATCGCCTTGCGCGGAGAGGGGACCATGTTCAAGCACCGTTTCAGCCTGCCCTTGCTGGCAGCACTCGCTTTTGGCGCCGGCAGCCTTGCCGTGCCGCAGACGGCTCACGCCGACAACCTGCTGATCCATCGGGTCCAGCAGGAAAAGGGGCTGCACCTGCCCGAACGCGGCCTGACCATGGGCCAGGTCGAAAAGCGCTACGGCACGCCCTTGCGCAAGCTGCAGCCGCGCGGCGGTGATACCCGACGGCATCCGGTCATCAAGCGCTGGGAGTACGCCCACTACATCGTCTATTTCGAGCACGATCACGTGATCCACTCCGTGCTCAACACGCCGGCCGGCAACAACCTGCATCCCGCTTCAGCGAAGTAAGCCGCGCCAGAGTCAGCGTCACGGCACGCACAAAGCCCCGGACTTCGGCCGGGGCTTTGTGCTGTTGCGCGCCGACATCGCTATTCAGCGCAAGCGCCTGCCCATAAACTGTCGTGTCCTGCCCCGATGTCGATGCGAGCACGATCATGACCCCATCCACGAACCTGCGCCTGCCTGCCGAGTGGGAGCCGCAATCCGGCGTACTCATCGCATGGCCCCACGCCGGTACCGATTGGGCCGAGCGGCTGGCCGAAGTGGAAACCACCTATGTGGCGCTGGCTGCCGCGGTAACGCGCTTCGAACCGCTGGTCATCGTGGTGGCCGATGCCGCGGTGCACGCACATGCCGAAACCCTGTTGCGCGAGGCCCGCGTCGAGCTCGCACGAGTGCGTTTCGTCGAGTTGCCCTATGACGACACCTGGTTGCGCGACTCTGGCCCGATCACCCTGAAGGGTGGCGATACCTCCGATTCCCGGCCCGACTTCCAGCTCACCGATTTCCGCTTCACCGGCTGGGGCGGCAAGTTCGGCGCCGAACAGGACGACGCGCTGGTGGCCGGTCTGGTCGACGCCAGCGTGTTCGGCCATGCCGCGCACAAGCGCATCGACTGGGCGCTGGAAGGCGGCGGCATCGAAAGCGATGGCGCCGGCACCATCCTCACCACTTGGCGCTGCCTGGTACAGCGTCACCCGGAACAGTCGCGCGAGGAGATGAGCGCGATCCTGCGCGACGGCCTGCACGCCGAGCGCGTGCTGTGGCTGGACTACGGCTACCTCGAAGGCGACGACACCGACGCCCATATCGACACCCTCGCCCGCTTCGCGCCGGGTGAGCGCATCGTGTTCCAGGCCTGCGACGACGCCAGCGATCCACACCACGACGAACTGCAGCGCATGGCCGCCGAGCTGGCCGCGCTGCGGACCGCCGACGGCCGCCCCTACCAGTTGCACCCGTTGCCGTGGGCGCAACCGATCCTCGACAACGGGCGCCGGCTCGCCGCGTCCTACGCGAACTACCTGATCATCAACGGTGCCGTTCTGGTGCCTGCCTACGGCGACACGGCCGATGATGAGGCCGCGCGCATCATCGGCACTGCGCATCCCGGCCGCGAGATCGTGCAGGTGCCGTGCCGCCCGCTGATCTGGCAGAACGGCAGCCTGCATTGCATCACCATGCAGCTGCCCGGCGGGCTGAACCCGGCCGGCATCGGCTAAACTCGCACCACTGGAAAAGCCCCCGAGACCGGAATGCCGATGACCCGCAAGACCCTCAAGGTCGCGCTGCTGCAGGAAACCGACCGCGGCAGCCGCGACGCCAACCTCGATGCCATCGAAGCCGGCCTGCGCGAAGCGGCCAAGGCAGGGGTCGAGCTGGTATTGCTGCAGGAACTGCACAACGGACCGTATTTCTGCCAGCACGAGTCGGTGGACGAATTCGACCGGGCCGAATCGATTCCCGGCCCGAGCACCGAGCGCATCGGCAAGCTGGCCGCGGAACTGAAACTGGTCGTGGTCGCCTCGCTGTTCGAGAAGCGCGCCGCGGGCCTGTATCACAACACCGCCGTGGTGTTCGACCGCTCGGCCGCCATCGCCGGCAAGTACCGCAAGATGCATATCCCGGACGATCCGGCGTTCTACGAGAAGTTCTACTTCACGCCCGGCGACCTCGGCTTCGATCCGATCGACACCTCGGTGGGCCGCCTCGGCGTGCTGGTGTGCTGGGACCAGTGGTATCCGGAAGCGGCTCGGCTGATGGCGCTGGCCGGCGCCGAGCTGCTGCTGTATCCGACCGCCATCGGCTGGGACCCAAACGACGCGCAGGACGAGAAAGACCGCCAGCGCGAGGCGTGGATCACGGTGCAACGCGGCCACGCCGTAGCCAATGGCTTGCCGCTGCTGGCCTGCAACCGCACCGGCCACGAACCCGATGTGTCCGGCGTGGGGGACGGCATCCGTTTCTGGGGTTCCAGCTTCGTCGCCGGACCGCAGGGCGAATTCCTTGCGCAAGCCGGCACCGATCAGCGCGAGCTGCTGGTCGTCGAGATCGACATGCAGCGCAGCGAACACGTGCGGCGGATCTGGCCGTTCCTGCGCGACCGCCGCATCGACGCCTACCACGACCTGCTCAAGCGCTTCCGCGACTGATTTTGAGTTGACCGTTGCTACGACCACCCTGGCCAGGGGAGTCAACGGGCGGCCGCCCTTGGCCGCACGCCTCAACACGCGATGATCACCGTCCCGTCGCGAGAATCAAACGAATGATCCACCCGGGCCACGCGCCTCACTTGCTTCGTGCGAAGTGCGTCCCCATGCTTGGAAAATCCCCATGACCGGCACGTCTTCCGCATGAGTGTTCCCGAAACCGCCCTGCCACTGCCCACCGCACTTGCCGACCAACCGATCGAGCGCGTGCAACGCGACGGCGTCGAATACGTGGTGCTGGGCACGGCGCATGTCTCGCGCAGCAGCATGGAGGCGGTGGAGGCACTGCTCGAACACGAACATTTCGATGCGGTGGCGGTGGAGCTGTGCGACAGCCGCGCGCAGGGCATGCGCAATCCCGAAGCGTTCAAACAGATGGACCTGTTCCAGGTCATTCGCCAGGGCAAGACCGGCATGGTCGCCGCCAGCCTGGTGCTGTCTTCGTTCCAGAAGCGGCTGGCCGACCAGTACGGCATCGAACCCGGCGCCGAGATGAAGGCGGCGATGGACGGCGCCGAGCAACGCGGCCTGCCACTGTGGCTGATCGATCGCGAAGTCGGCACCACCCTGAAGCGCGCGTGGCACAGCGTCGGATTCTGGCAACGTTTCGGCCTGCTCGGCGGCATGCTCGCCAGCGTGTTCGAGCGCGAGAACATCGACGAGGGCGAGATCGAGAAGCTCAAGCAAGGCGACATGCTGGAGAGCGCCTTCAGCGAATTCGCCAGCGAGTCGGAGCCGCTCTACCGCAGCCTGATCGCCGAGCGCGATGCCTACATGGCCGCGCGCCTGCGCGAAGAAGCCACGCTTTCGGCCACCACCGAACCGCGCCGCGTGCTGGTGGTCATCGGTGCCGGCCACCTCAAGGGCCTGTGCGAAAAGCTGCGCACGCAACAAGGCGATCCGGCCACCGAGGCGGCGGCACTCGCGCAAACCCCGCCCAAGGCGCGTTGGCCGAAATGGCTGGCGGTGGGCCTGGTACTGCTGGTATTCGTGGCGATCGGCTGGGCCTTCCATCGCAATACCGCACTGGGCGCACAGGTGCTGCGTGACTGGATTCTTTTCACCGGTGGCTTCGCGGCACTGGGCGCCGTGCTTGCCGGCGCGCACCCGATCAGCGTCGTTGCCGCCTTCATCGCCGCGCCGATCAAGCCGTTCCGTCCCGGCATTCCGGCCGGCGGCATCAGCGCGATGGCCGAGGCCTGGGTGCGCCGCCCGCGCGTGGCCGACTTCGAGTCGTTGCGCGACGACGTCACCCACTGGAGCGGCTGGTGGAAGAATCGCGTGGCGCGCACGCTGCTGAATTTCTTCCTGGTCAGCCTGGGTACCCTCGTCGGCGAATACAGCGCCGGCTTCCACATCGTCCGCAGCCTGTTCTGACGGGTTCGCTCGGCGACGCGCATCGTGTTCGGCCCATTGCCGCCCGGGCTCGCCGGGGTCGGCACGCAGCGTTGCGACACGCGCCACACGCATCCATGCCCTCCGGCGCGGCGTCATGTTGTTCCGGCTCTCGCGCTGCGTCTATACTCGTCCGATGTACCCGTCGGAACCGTGGGAATCCTCTCGATGACTCGATTGCATTGGCTCGGCCTCGCTGCAGTTTCCGCTTTCCTCGTTGTTGGTGCCGCACAGGCCACCGGCAACAAGGCCAACGGTCGCACGCTCGTCTACACCTGCGCCGGCTGTCACGGCGTTCCCGGATATTCCAACGCCTATCCGGACTATCCGGTGCCGAAGATCGCTGGCCAGAACGAGCAGTACATCATCAATGCGTTGCACGAATACCAGAGCGGCGACCGGACCTATCCCACCATGGTGGCGCAGGCGCAGAGCCTGTCCGAACAGAACATCGAGGACATCGCCGCCTACCTGTCCAGCCTCAAGCCGATCAAGTAATTCCGGACATCAAGGAATCTGCATGAAACGTGCGCTTACCCTGCTTTCCCTTGGCGCTGTCATGGCGTTTGCCTCCGCTCCGCTGCTGGCCAGCGGCAATGCTGCGAACGGCAAGACCAAGGCCGCTGCCTGTTTCGCCTGCCACGGGGCCGACGGCAACGGGGTCGATCCGCAATACCCGCGCCTGGCCGGCCAGTACAACGAGTACATCCAGCAGGTGCTGCACGAATACAAGGATGGCCGCCGCAACAACCCGATCATGAAGGGCATGGTGGCCACGCTGTCCGACCAGGACATCGAGGACGTCGCCGCCTATTTCTCCAGCCTGCCGACCAAGCTCGACACGCTGAAGGGCCATGTCCAGGGCGACTGATCCCGGCGGGTCAGGCGCATGAAAAAGCCCGCCGAGATGGCGGGCTTTTTCATGCGCGGCCTAGCATCGGCACCATCAACCCAGTGCCGACTTGCCTTCGTGCTTGCTGTAATACGGATTGCTGCCGTCCGAGTGGTCGGTGGCGTCACGTACCGCCGTGATCTCGGGCACGCGTTCGCACAGGGTTTTCTCGACGCCCTGTTTCAGCGTCACGTCGACCATGCCGCAGCCGTGGCAACCACCGCCGAACTGCAACAGGACGACGCCGTCGGCGTCCACTTCCAGCAAGGTCACCCGACCGCCATGCGACGCCAGTCGCGGATTGATCTCCGATTCCAGCACATAGCGCACGCGTTCGATCACCCCCGCTTCCACACCGGGAACGTCACCCTTGATCTTCGGCGCGCGGATATTCAGCTGGCCGCCGGTCTTGTTCGGCTCGTAATCGATGCTGGCGCCGTCCAGCCAACTGGCGCTGTCGCCCGCGATATGGAACTCGAAACCGGTGCATTCCACCGTCCACTCCGAACCCGTCAACTCGACCGGCTCGCAAAATTCCAGCTCGCAGTTGGCCGCCGGGGTGCCGGGCGAGGTCACGCGCAGGCGAATGCCCAATCCGTCGATGTCCTGCTGGGCGAGAAGGCGCTGGAAGTGCTGCTGCGCGCGCTCGGAAATATCGATCATGCCGGTTCCGTCAAAGTCTCAAAGTCCACCCGAAGCGAACCCGGGCGAATACAGCACCATTTTAGTCCAGTTTCATCATGAAGGGCGACTTTGACTTTTCCGCGCGCAGCTTCGACGCTTTGCGGCCTCATCCATCATCCGGAGCCTTCATGAACAACCAGCAGCCGCTTGCCACCCAGCACTGCCAGCCGCGCAAGGGCAAGGAACACGCGCTTGACCAAGCCGCCATCGCCACCTTGCTGCCACAGTTGCCCGGCTGGAAGGTCGCCACGGATGGCAAGTCGCTGGTGAAGGATTTCCGTTTCGACGACTTCCATCGCACCCTGGGTTTCATCAACGCGATCGGTTTCATGGCCAACCACGAAGACCATCACCCGGATATCGAAGCCGGCTACGGCCACTGCCAGCTGCTGTGGTCCACCCACGACGTGGGCGGGCTGTCGCTGAACGATTTCATCTGCGCGGCGCGCGTCGAGGCCCTGCTCGAGCGCTGAGCCGAGCCGGCGGTTCTGGCCCGGCGCGACCAAAGCTCTGCCGGGCCGGCTGGGGCTACAGCGTCGACTTCTGACGCGTATAGACCAGCCTTTTCCCTTTCACGGCCAGCGTGTCCAGGAACACCTTCAGGTCATCCGGCAAGGGCGCGGAGAACCCGTAACTGCGACCGTCCAGCTCGAAACCCATGTGCGCCGCATGCAGGAACAGGCGGTTCAGACCGTACTCGCGCAAGCGCTTGTTCATCTCCTTGTCGCCGTACTTCGGGTCGCCGGCGATGGGATGACCGATATGCGCCGCATGCACGCGAATCTGGTGGGTCCGTCCGGTACCCAGCGTCGCCTGCATCAGCCGGGCGCCCGGGTATTGCTCCATCTCGCGGAAAAAAGTGAGCGATGGCTTGCCGTTATCGGACACCTTCACCATGCGCTCGCCCCCCTGGAGGATGGATTTCTGCAGCGGCGCATTGACGTCGAACTTGGCCTTGGATGGGTGCCCGACCATCAGGCACAGGTACTGCTTGGTCACTTCGCCGGCACGAATCGCCGCCTGCAGGCCGATCAAGCCGGCGCGGGTCCGCGCAAACACCAGTACGCCGCTGGTATCGCGATCCAGCCGATGGACCAGCTCCAGCGACTCGTTCGGCCGCGCCGCGCGCAGCAGCTCGATGGCCCCATGGCTGACCCCGCTGCCGCCGTGGCTGGCGATACCGGAGGGCTTGTCGATGACCAGGAAGTGCTTGTCCTCGAATAGGATCGCGTCCGTCACTTGGGCCACCATTTCGGCAGCCGGGCCGCGCCCGACCGGGCGCTCGGCCACCCGCACGGGTGGAATGCGCAGCGTATCACCCTCGGCGAGACGCGTATCCGGCTTGGCCCGCTTGCCGTTCACGCGCACCTGCCCGGTGCGCAACAGGCGGTAGATCATGCTCTTGGGAACCCCCTTGAGCATGGTCATCAGCGCATTGTCGATACGCTGACCGTCCCGCTCGGGGCCGATCTCGACTTGACGTACACCGTGAGGTGCGTCGGGGGAAGTTGCCGTCTGCATTGAAAAAAACCTGGCGAAATAGGATACTCGGCCGGCGCTATGCCCTACCCGCCGGAGTATCGGCGGCGAGGGGTGCCCACCCGTGACGTCGGCGAGGATTGCGCCGGTCGCCTTCCCCGGCAGCCGGTCGCTGCTCCCTTTCATCGTAACGGTTTGGGTTGCCATTTGTCCGCTGTTGTATGACACGGACGGCCCTGCGTGAGCCACGAATCATCCCGGAGCCGGTAACGGCGCCGTTTATTTGCCGCTTTACCGCAGCGGCGCGATCCCCGGCAGGCCGCCCTTTTCGGCGCCACCGAGGCACGCGACGCGCGGCAAGCCAAGGAAAACCTACAATGAAACGCATGTTGATCAACGCAACTCAGCGTGAAGAGTTGCGCGTGGCCATCGTCGATGGCCAGAATCTGTACGATCTCGACATCGAAATCCCGTCCCGCGAGCAGAAAAAGTCCAACATCTACAAGGGCCGCATCACTCGCGTCGAACAATCCCTCGAAGCCTGCTTCATCGACTATGGCGCCGAGCGCCATGGCTTCCTGCCGCTGAAGGAAATCTCCCGCAGCTACTTCACGCCCGGCCTCGACCCGCACAAGGCGAACATCCGCGAGCTGCTGAAGGAAGGCCAGGAAGTCGTCGTCCAGGTCGAAAAGGAAGAGCGCGGCAACAAGGGCGCGGCGCTGACCACCTACATCAGCCTGGCCGGTCGCTACATGGTGCTGATGCCGAACAACCCGAAAGCCGGCGGCGTCTCGCGCCGGATCGAGGGCGAGGATCGCCAGGCCCTGAAGGAAGCGCTTGACCACCTGAGCGTGCCCGACGACATGGGCCTGATCGTGCGCACCGCCGGCATGGGCCGCGACGCCGAAGAGCTGCAGTGGGACCTGGATTACCTGCTGCAACTGTGGAAGGCGATTTCCGGCGCCGCCGAAGCAAAGAAGGCACCGTTCCTGATCTATCAGGAATCGAAGCTGTTCATCCGCGCCCTGCGTGACTACCTGCGCAACGATATCGGCGAAATCCTCATCGACGAGGAATCGCTGTACAACGACGCACGCGACTTCATGCAGCAGGTGATGCCCAACGCCCTGCGCAAGCTCAAGCTGTACACCGACGATACGCCGCTGTTCTCGCGCTACCAGATCGAGACGCAGATCGAGAGCGCGTTCGACCGCCAGGTGCGCCTGCCATCCGGTGGTTCGATCGTGATCGACCAGACTGAAGCGCTGACCGCCATCGACGTCAACTCGGCCAAGGCCACCAAGGGCAGCGACATCGAGGACACCGCCTTCAACATCAATTGCGAGGCGGCAGTGGAGATCGCGCGTCAGGCTCGCATCCGCGACACCGGCGGCCTGATCGTGATCGACTTCATCGACATGGACAGCCCGCGCCACCAGCGCGAGGTCGAGGAAAAGCTGCGTGATGCGCTGAAGCTCGACCGCGCCCGCGTGCAGGTCGGCCGGATCAGCCGCTTCGGCCTGATGGAAATGTCGCGCCAGCGCCTGCGCCCGAGCCTGGGCGAAGCCACCCAGATCGTCTGCCCGCGTTGCGAAGGCCACGGCCAGATCCGCAGCGTGGAATCGCTGGCGCTGTCCACCCTGCGCCTGATCGAAGAGCACGCGATGAAGGACAACACCGGCCAGGTGCTGGTGCAGGCGCCACCGATGGTCGCCAACTTCATGCTCAACGAAAAGCGCGCCGGCGTGGTCGAAGTCGAGCTGCGCAACAAGGTGCATGTCGTCATCGTCTCCGACGAAAAGCTGGAAACGCCGCATATCCACATCCAGCGCATCAAGGAAGCGGACATGGGCGAGCACAGCAAGCCCAGCTACGAGCGGCTCACCGCCGTCGAGGAAGCGCCGATCCCGAAGATGGGCCAGGCGCTGGGCAGCAGCGAGCAGCCCGCCGTCTCCGGCGTGGTGCCGGCTACGCCGGCTCCCGTGCGCGAGGAACCCGTTGCTGCCCCGGTGGCCGCGGCCCCGGCTCGGCCGGCGCCACGTCGCGCGACCGCAGCCGCGCCGGCTGCCGCCAGTGGCGGCGTGATCGCGCGCCTGTTCGGCTGGTTCCGCGGTGGTGCCGCTGCCCCGGAAGCTCCCGCCCCGGCACCGAGCAAGCCGGCTGAAAAGCGCGAGAACCGCGACCGCAACAACCAGCGCGACGAGCGTCGCCAAGGCAATGCCGGCAATTCGCAGCGCTCGTCGCGCCGCGGTGGTGGCGAAGGCCAGCAGAACACCAAGGGCAATGCGCAACAGGGACGCAATCCGCGCCAGCGCAATGGCGAACAGGGCCAGCAGCCGACACGCCAGTCCACGCCAAAGCCCGAACGCAAACCCAAGGCTGCCAACGTGGCCTCCAGCGACTCGGCTGGCAACGAACGCAAGCCGCAGGCACAGGCTGCCGCCAAACCGGAACGCACCCCGCGTCCGGCCGCCGCCCCTGCCCCGGACACCGCCGTGCAGGAAGAACGCCTGACAGCCACCGTGCCAACCGAAGAGGCCAAGGTCGCCGCCGTGGCCAAGCCCGCTGTCGAGACAGCCCAGGACGCCGCAGAAGGCGCCGCCGACACCACCGAGAGCGGCCAGCGCCGTCGTCGTGGTCGCCGCGGTGGCCGTCGCCGTCGCCGCCATGACGAGACGAACACCACGGAGACGTCAGCCAACGCCGAGCAGGCCACGGCAGAGAACGACCAGGAACATAACGACACGCCCGCTCGCGCAAGCAAGGCTCCGGCCAGCCCATCCAAGGCCCCGGTGGAAGCCCAGCCAGCGGAAGCGCCGCGCCCGCGTGACGTCGCCAGCAGCTCGAACGCTCCGGCTCCGGCTCCGGCTCCGGCTCCGACCGCTGCTCCCGTCAGCAGCCCGGCGGCAGCCAGCCCGGCGCCGCGTCCCACGGTGGCCGTGGAAGCCAGCAAGTCGACTCCGAGCGAAACCGCTGCCGCAGAGGCCCCGAAGCCTGTCGCCGCCAAGCCGGCCGCCGCATCCGCCAGCTTCCAGTTGCCTACGCTGCCACCGATCCCGGTGACGTCCGGGGACGAGTCGGCGAAGCCTGCGGTGGAAACCGCCGAAGCGGCCAAACCCGCGACAGTCGCAGCGTCAGTGCCTGCCGCACGTGAGCCGGCCAGCGAACCGGCCAAAGCTGCCGATGCCGCCGCTGACCGACCGGTCAGCTCGCCGGCGCCTGTTGCTCCGGCTCCGGCTCCGGCCCCTGCCCCTGCCTCGGCCCCGGCAGCACCAAAGCCGGTCCATGCAGAACCCGCGCCCCAGCCGATCGTCAGCCCTGCTGAAAAGCCTGCCGTGACGACGGCCGCCACCCCGGTTCCGCAACCCACGCAGGGTGACTTGCTGGCATCGCCCGCAGCCCGCCCGGCCGCAACGGAAACGGCCAAGCCCGTGCCGGCCCCTGCCCCGTCTTCGCATGCCGGGACGGAACCGGGTGCGAACGACAAGCCCGGGCATTCGGATGCCACAGGCTCCTGATCGCAAATCATCGCGTTCCTGAAAAAGAAAAGGCCGGACTCAGTCCGGCCTTTTCTTTTGTTCCCCGATGAATGTTTTCGTCAGTTGCCGACCTGGTGGTTATGCGTATCCAGCAGGCCGTGAATGGTCATCAGGTGCGCCAGGCTGATCACGTGATCCACCTGCAATTTCTCCATCAAGCGCTGCTTGTAAGTGGATACCGTCTTCGGACTCAGGCTGAGTTGCTCGCCGATCGACGTCAGCGCCTTGCCGCGCACCAGCATCATGGCCACTTCCAGCTCGCGGGTGGACAGCGCATCGAAGGGGGAGCTGTCGCCATCCAGCGTTGCCAACGCCAGTTGTTGCGCCACCGCCGGAGCCAGGTAACGGCGCCCGCCAGCCACCTGGCGCACTGCGCCCAGCAGCTCGTCGGCCGAACAACCTTTGGTCAGGTAGCCAAGTGCACCGGCATCGAGCAGGCGCTTGGGAAAACGCGCGTCGTCGACCACGGTGACCACCACGATATGCGTGGGCAGATTCGCCCGCGACACCCGCTCGGTCAACTCGATGCCGCTCATCCCGGGCATATGGACGTCGACCAGGGCAATGGCCGGCTTCAGCGAGCGAATGAGGGAAAGGCCTTCCTCTGCCGTGCCCGCTTCACCACAAATGCGGATATCGGGCTGTTGCTCAAGAATCATCCTGAAACCGGTGCGGACCAGTTCGTGGTCATCCACCAGTACAACATCGATCATCGCATGAGCCCTCCCTGAATAGGCCAAGGCAAGTTAGGCGGGACACCGCGTTAATGCAAGCCTTTCCATCCACACATGCGCAGAAACCGAAGGCGCTGACACAACATGTAGGAAACCACCGACAGCACACTCACCCGTTGGATGGCAACATGCCGCAATGGGTCGATCAGAGGGGCGACCCGAAGCCATTGGCGTACTCCGCCCTCTCGAGGTCGCAAAGGAGCACACGGAAATGCTGATGGTGATCTACTCGCTTAGCCAGGCGTCCGACGACACCTGGAGCATTCGCCGCGCCGGCACCACCCTGTTCAGCCAGCTTCGTCTGGGCCCAGCCATCCAGTTGGCGCGTGAAACTGCCCGCGACGAGCACATGCGCTCCGGCCGCAGCATCAGCGTGGAAATGCCCGGGCCCGTCTCCAACATTCGCCTGGCCCAGTACGCCCGACAGGCACCGATGCCGCAAAGCGCGGTCGCCTGAGCCGGCAGGATCGCCATTTCGTCAAAGGATGCGACTGGTGCCCGGACCCGGGGTCGAACCGGGATGGGGTTGCCCCCGAGAGATTTTAAGTCTCTTGCGTCTACCTGTTTCGCCATCCGGGCCGGAATGGCGGAGAGAGTGGGATTCGAACCCACGGTAGGCTTGCACCTACGGCAGTTTTCAAGACTGCTGCCTTAAACCACTCGGCCATCTCTCCGTTTGTCTGCGCGAACAGGCGTACTGCGTACGCCCCTACGGCAGTTTGATTCCGGGCTTCCTGCCCTCCACCCCTGCGGGGCCGGCGACAACGTCGCCGTTCGCTACGGCATCCTGCCTTCGCGTCAAGACTGCTGCCTTAAACCACTCGGCCATCTCTGGCGTTTGTCTGCGCGAACAGGCGTACTGCGTACGCCCCTACGGCAGTTTGATTCCGGGCTTCCTGCCCTCCACCCCTCCGGGGCCGGCGACAACGTCGCCGTTCGCTACGGCATCCTGCCTTCGCGTCAAGACTGCTGCCTTAAACCACTCGGCC